>JBLIOI010000011.1:0-65349 GCA_047639675.1 Planctomycetota bacterium
AAGGTCATGTTTTGGTTCACGCCACTCTCGTTCCACCAGACCTTGTCCTTGTCGCCCTTAGGGGCTGACTTTGTTCCAGCCTGTTGGCGGAAAAGGAACCGGTTGCCTTCACGTTCCATCTTGACGAGTGAGCCCGACATGGATGTACCGCCGACATCTTGGAACAGGCGCCAGCGTCCCGTGTGATGGGAACAAGCGACGACGCCCGGATGGATACCCTCGGTGATCCAAACGCGCGGGACGAAGTAGCCGATCTGCGTATTGACGCGCACCAAGCCGCCGTTTTCGAGGCCGATTTTTTCGGCGTCCTCGGGGTGCACCCACAAGGGGTTCGTGTGAGAGATTTCCTGCAACCACTTAGCGTTAGCCGAGCGGGTATGGATCAAGGTCGGTAGACGGAAGGTCGGTAGCAAGGCGCGATCGCCTGCCTCAAAGTCCATCTTATTCCAGTGCACCTGGCTGCGAATGTAGCCGGGGGTGGCGTGTTCGCCGAAGCCCCAATCTTCGAGAGTGCTGGAGTAGTACTCGAGCAGCTTGGAAGGAGTTCCCCAACCTGCGCAACGTCCGAGGCCTTCGATATCAACGCCAGCCTCGTCCGCCTCGCGTTTGGCTTCGGCACGGCGCTGGCCCTTGTAGGGCACGTCGAAAGCACCAAACTTGCGCATGTATTCGAGCGGCTTCAGGTTCATCTTCGATGCGGCCTCCGGAAGGCCAGGCACTGAATTATCGAACACATCTGTCCAATACTCGTCCGTGGTCTGCGGCTTGCCCGGGTTCGCTTTGGACTCGAAGTACTTCAAGATCCCGCGCTTGCCATCGGGGTCGATGGCTGCTGTGATCGCGATCCAAAGCTCTGACTCTTCCCAAACTTCACCGGGGTTGTGCCCAAGGGTCGTTTCCGGTGAAGCTCCTTCGAGACGCGCGAACTCACGCAGAACAGGTTGCCTGAATCCAATCCAAGTACCCGCGTGGGTTTCCTGGCTCATCACATCGTGACGTTCCGGCGCGAGTCCGACAGGGAGGACATAGTCCGCCCACTGCGCCGTCTCTGACCATGTCGGCGTCAAGGCCACGTGGCAACCGATCTTGCTCTCGTCCTCGAGCATTTCAACCCACGAGCAACCATCCGGGTTAGTCCAAACCGGGTTGTAGACGCGCGTGAAGTAGACGTCGAGCTTGTTCTTCTGGTCGCGCAAGAGGTGCGGCAGGATGAAACTCATCTCGTAGTGAGCGATGGGCCATTCCTTCGGCCAATGGCGTTCATTCCAACGTTCGATGGGCGGCGGGTTCAGGCTCGGACGCGGCACGAACTTGTCCCAACTCGAAGGCTGAATACCGCCTTCGGTACCGACGCTACCTGAAAGCACATGCAAGAGCATCAGCGATCGGGCAACTTGCCAACCACCTTCGTGACCAGCTGCTGTGTTGCGCCACAGGTGACTTGTGAACGCGCTGCCCGCTAGAGCGATTTCATCCGCGAGCTTGCCCACGACATCGACGGGGATCTTGCACTCGTTCGCCACGAATTCGGGCGTGAACTCTTCGTACTGCGCGGCCATCAGTTCAAGGAAACGATCGAAGGTTCCCGAACCGCCCTGGTCGCGCGCCTCCAAGAACTCGCGCCAGTTGGTCCAACGGCGCACGAATTCACGATCGATGCGGTTCGATTTCAACAACTCACGCGCAACGCCGAGCAACATCGCCGACTCCGTTCCCGGCCACGGGCTGATCCAATGATCCGCGTGGGTCGTCGTGTTGGAAAGGCGCGTATCCACCACAGCCACACGCATCCCGCCCTCTTTGGCGTCCATGATGCGCTGGGCGTGGGGATTGAAGTAATGACCTGTTTCGAGGTGCGCAGACAAGAGCAGCACAAACTTAGCTTTCGAATAGTCCGGCGAGGGACGATCGCCATGGAACCAAAGCGTGTAGCCAAGGCGCGCGCCAGCGGAACAGACATTCGTGTGACTGTTGTGACCGTCGATACCCCAGGCTTGCAACATGCGCAGAACAAAGTGATCCTCGCCGGGACGTCCAACGTGATAGACAACTTCGTCTTGGCGCTCTTCGTCAAAGGCCTTGGCGATGCGCCCACCGATGTCAGCAACGGCTTCGTCCCAACTAACGGGCTCGAACTTGCCGGAACCGCGCGGACCGACGCGCTTGAGCGGAGTCAAGATTCGATCGCCGTCGCGAATTTGGTTAATGGTCGCTGGACCCTTCGCGCAGGTGCGTCCACGGCTTCCGGGGTGGACAGGGTTACCCTCGAATTTCTCGATCTGGCCGGTTTCCTTATCGACGAATGACAACAATCCACAAGCGCTCTCGCAGTTGAAGCAGATCGTTGGAATGCAGCGGTAGTGCTTTTCGACACGCTTGGGCCATGCGCCGGGGTCGAGTTCAACCCAATCATCCCACTTGTCCGGTGGCGGGCCTACGGAGAGTTCCCAGGGTGACTTGCGCGGATCGACGTTATGTGTAGCTTCCTTAGACATGGCGAGCTCAGCTGATAGGTAGCGCCTGACCGGCACGAATAAAGGCGTCTTCGATAATGCGCAAGCCGGCGAGTGCGAACAAACCAGCCAAAGGCAAAGCGATAGCTAGCGACAAGAAACCGGGAACCGCGAGGGTCAACAAGACGACGGGGACAACGATGCCCGCCAGGACTCCGCCAAACCAGTGTTGCTTGGCCCAAGGACCTTTAGTTAGTAGGCGCGATGCTCGCTCGTACTCTTCCTCGCGACCCTTGGGGGAACAGCGGCCTTCCGTCAAGGTGAAGATCATGTGCAGCACTAAGCTGCCGAAGAACACAGACATCAATCCCTTGGCGAAGCTATCGCTTTCAAACTCGAAGAAGGGATGTGCAAGCGACAAGAATGCGCTACCCGCGAGTGCTGCTTGGACGATCAAGTGGGCCCACCAATGACGGCGCATCCACAAGACCCGGCCCTTCGCTTGAGCAAAAAGCCAAGCGGTGTAGCAAGCGGTAAAACCGCCGAGGAAAACCGTCGGCACGACGAAGATCGCGGTAGTCGGTTCATAGCCCAAGAAACTCATCCCTAACCAAACGGCCAAGAGGGTGTGATAGAAGAGGATGACGAAGGAGCCGCGGGCCAACCACGATTTCCAGTTCGGGCGCAGCAGAATCAAGTAGAAGCGGCTCGGCTTCTTCAAGTCGAGCACCAAGAGCACCAAGCAGATCGAGAGCCAAATAAATGACGCCAGCGCCGGGAAGGCGCCGAGGGACTCTCCTTCGCCTGTCGCCATCTGCAAGAGCAGCGCTACGGGAAAGATTCCGCCTGCTAAGGACTTGGTAAACAGATAGTCCGTGACCTTGCTGCCCCACAATTGCTTGCGCGGGACATCGTAGGTCGTGCGCGCTTGCTCCGCTTCGCCTTGGGCGCGACGGTCGAAGCTCTCGAATTCCTGCGCGTCCATTTGCGGTCCTGTTTGCGCATTCGACCAGAGGTAGCCGCCGGACTTGTTGCTCAAGGCGGGGTCAATACCCGCTTCGGCTACTTCGCGGTAGCGCACATTGGGTTTCGTGCCCGCTTCGGGCTTGCGCACACTCAAGTCGAACTCGCGAGTCATGCGCGAAACACGGCTCTCCGGGTCATCAAAGTCGCCGGGGATAATTGCCTCTGTCGGACAGACAACCGCGCAAGCCGGAGCCAAGCCGATCTCGGTACGGTGGGCGCAGAAGTGACACTTCTCCGCCGTACCCTTCTCTTCGTTGATGTAGAGAGCGTCGTAAGGACACGCGTGCATGCAAGCTTTGCAGCCGATGCAAATGTCCTGGTCGAGATCGACAATCCCGTTGTCCATCTTGTCTAGGGCCGTGACGGGACAAATCGTCATGCACGGCGCATCGGTGCATTGATTGCAACGCAAGACAGCGAAACTGCGACGGACGTCGGGGAACTCCCCTTCCTCCGTGTATTTAACCCAAGTACGGAAGTCCCCGAGGGGTACGTCGTTCTCAGACTTGCAGGCGACGGTGCAGGCATGACAGCCAATACACCTTGTGTGATCGATGACGAATCCGAGTTGCAATGGAGTCTCTTGATCCTAGCTGTAAGAGCGGGAGGAGGCGAGAGAGAATCCTCGCTTTCGCTAGGCCTTAGAGCACGCCTTTCTCGGGTTTTTTGCCTCTAGATTCTCAGACTATTGCGCCGCACCGAAAACCGCGAAGCCGCCAGCGACCAGGCCCAAGACAATCAGACTGAACAGAGTGATTTTGATCCAGGAATAAGGCGCATTGCCCACAACCTTACCGCTTTGTCCGTGGACCAGCACGGTGAAGACCTTGCCATGTAATTTGTACTGGAGACTCCAGATAGGGAGCAGCACGTGTTTCCAGCGGATCTCTGACAGGAAGTTTTGTACGCGCAAGTTTCGTTGGGTGTCGCCGGGAACATCCCCCGAACAGCGCTCCTCTTGAATACGCCCGATCTCCTTCTGCGCTTGGACCCAGCCCTCCTCAAGATCGACGCTGTACTCTTCCGCGTGCCAGCCGGCGAGGTAGGCGGGTTTGTAAGGAACGAGCTCGCTAGTATCGAAGCGGCCCAATTCGCGCACCAAGTCTGCGGGCTGACCAGAGGAGGCGTGAGTCAGGTGATCGTCGAAGTGGTCGTCGCGCTTCCCCCAGGCTGGACGCCAACGCACCTTGCGCACCTGCCGCGTGCGCACGACCATCTTGCCATTGACCATGGTGGTGTAGGTCTGCGTCACATAATAGTAGTAGCCCGCATCCGCTGACCAATCGGAGTGGACCTTGGCGTCAAATGTCCAATAGGGCACGTAAATACCGACTGCCTGGAACTTTTTGGTCTGCTTTAGCGCGTTCGGGCGGAACCACAGGCCCTTGACCCACTTCTTGAAGTTCTCGGTGACTTCGCCATGGCTAATGTCGAGGGGCACCAGCGATTCAGGTCGAATGGAGTTGCGGTTGGCCTCTTGGGCGAGGACGTTCGCGGAGCCGCAATAGACACAGATGTCCGCGGTCGCCTTCTCGTCGAAGGTCACGCGTGCGCCGCAACTGTTGCAATTAGCCACACGCAACTTGAGGCCCAAGCCGCGCTCGACGTCCGGCGCTTCATCGAGTTTGCGCTCAACGATGAGACCCTCACCGCGCGGAACTTCGACCTTGTGTCCGCAGAATTCGCAGGAGAGGGCATCCGAGGCCGGGTCCCAAGTCATATCTGCGCCACATTCTTCGCAGGCAAACTCAACGTTGGGGCTGGCGCTCACTTCGATCTCAGATTGGATCGTTTCGCCGTCTAGTGCCTCCTGGCCCTCATTTTCCGTGATCTCGTCACTCACAGCTCTCCTGGTCAACCTGGCACTTCGATGAATGGAATCCTATTGTGTCGTACGGTTGCGCTGACGCGACTTTTATTCAACAAGGAAAGAGAGGCTGACATGGGAATGATGGATTGGTTTAAACGCGGCGTGGGCGAGATGATGGTGGCGCGTCCTGACGATGCCAAATCTCAGGTGGTGTGGAAGCACCCGGACCCCACGATTCCAATGAAGTCACAGCTGACTGTTGAATCCGACGAGATGGCAGTCTTCTTCCGTGACGGCAAGGTCGCCAAGGTGATGAACGCGGGGCGCTACACCCTCGACTCATCGAACTTGCCCTTTCTCTCCAATTTGGTCGATAGCTTTACCGGTGGTGACGTGCTGATCACGGAAGTGTTCTTCGTCACCATGCGCGAGTTCACAGGAATCAAGTTCGGTGGTCGTATCGGTCACGTCGAAGATCCGAAGAGCGGTATCCCTGTCGAAACTCTCGTGCATGGCGAATTCTCGTTCCGCGTTAATGATCCTGAGAAGTTGATTGTTGGCTTGGTAGGCATGGGACGCACTCAGTCGCACTTGGTTCGCTCATGGATGAAAGAGCAGGTCTTAAAAGTCGTTCGCGACAGAACGGCAGAGCTCTTGGTAAAGAAGAAGTGGCCTCTGCTCGATGTGACAAGCGGCGCCTACACCGAAGAGATCGAGAGCGATGTGCTCGAAGGGGTAACCAAGCACGTCAACTCTTATGGCATCGAGATCGTTCGCCTGGGCAACTTCTCAGTCGGCATCGATGATGAGGACTCAAAGAACCTCAAGCGCCTCTACACCGACGCGGCCTACTTGCGCACGGTTGGCGGAGTCGGCGCTTATCAGCAGTTCGCTGCTGGTAAGGCCATGATGGGCGCGGGCGAAGGCATGGCCAAGGGTGGCGGCGGCGAAGGCGGCGGTGGCGCGGGCGGCCTACTTGGAGGCGCGGGTCTCGGAGTCGGTTTTGGTATGGCGCAGATGCTCGTCGGCGACCACAAGGGCGGAGAAGTCTTAGCCCCGGCGACCGCAGGAATCGTTTGCGGGCACTGCATGGCAAGCGTAGCCGCTGGCGCCTTCTGCTCCAGCTGCGGAAAAGCCCTGAAGGCGAAGGAAGCACCTGCTGAAACAAGCGCTGGCTTCTGTTCAGGTTGCGGCAGCCCGCTTGGCCCCGGCTCGACCTTCTGCGGTCAATGCGGAGTAAAACGCCCAGACTGAGTGAGAAGAAGTGTGCCACCGAGAACGTTCGGTTGATCCCCCCAGGGCTAACGCCCTAGACCGAACATCCCGGTGGACACAGGTCTCATTCTTGGCAATGGTCCCCGGCAGAGGGTGACAATTGCCATGGCGGTGCGATGCTCGCGCTGTTCGCGCCGATGAATTCATTACGCGAGCCAGCCCTGTGAGTTGCGGTCAATTTGACAATTGGCCGCTTTGTTTACACAGCTGCATCCTTCGCGCGAAGCACTCGAATCGCGTCGCGACCGCGCCGACTCTTCCTGTTGGCTCGCACAACTTTCTTAACCGCTGAAGCTCCAAAGCAATGATAAAAGTGCTTGCAGGGCAAATGTGGCTGGGCTGAGACCTCGAGCACCACAGAACCTATTTCGAGTTTGAAGCCCGCCGGCAGGTTCGCTTCAGTCAGACCCAGGTCCACCTGCAGGTTGTCGCCACACAGGGCGTAGCGCTCGGGATCTTTGGCCAGGGAGGCGATTACGTGAATGTTAATCAGCGTCACCTGATTGTCGATCTCTTGTCGCTCCTCCGTGGCCCAACGATCGCCGTGCATTCCAGACTCAGGAGAAAACTCCGCCGTCAAAGCGATCTTACGCGCACCGTGTCCGCCCTCCGGCGGCCGCATCACGAGGCCACAGATCCTTCCGTTGTCTTTCGGCGACTTATTGAGCCGCATGTACCAGAGGTCGAACCTTGCGCTTAGAGCCACGAGATCCTCTCTCCGAACTTACGCCTGCAGCTTACGAAGGGCGTTCAAGACTCCGCTCGCGCGCCCCGAATCAAGGGACTCGATAGCAGCGTCAACACCTTCGGCGAGAGTCAGGCAACGACCAGCCACTTTTAGAATCAAGGCCGCAGAAAGGAGCGAAGCATTGCGCTCAGGGCCCGGTTCACCAGCGAGCACGAGGGCGTTCATCTCGCCAGCAGCTTTTACCAAAGCGGGATTGTTGCCAGGGCCTTGACCGTCGGGAGCGGGGCTGAAGAGCGGCAACTCGGGCTCTCTGTCCCATCCAAGACCGAAGTCTTCAGGCTCGACGACAAGCGCCACCAAATGCTCTCCCTGCAACTCAACACCACGCGTTCGTTTGCGCAAGGATGGCGTGATGCCCCCTTCCACTCCCTGAATCGCACAGGCGCGGCCATGTCCGAGTTCCTGCATCACTTCCACTGCCAAGCCAAGTACCGGACCGGCTTGGGCACCCACGAGCACCGCAGCGTTAGGAGGACAGATCAACTTCTCGACAGTAGAGAGCGCGGTGCGCATCACGACCCCTTCACGCACGGGGCGCAAAGTCATCAGCGCGGGCAACATTCCGCTGACCGCCAAGGCCGCAAATCCAACCTTCTCGACCCAGCTTTCGGCTTCCGAAGGATCCCAAGTCATGCTGGCACCGAGGTGTTCGAGCACATTCGCCGACGTCAATCCGCGCGAAGGCGGCACGTTGCGATCCGAGTTGATTAGGACGCGGGCACCGGCACCTGCAGCGATCAACCCCGAAACAACGGTCAAGGGCGGCGCCATGTCAGTGCCCGAAATCGGCGGGCAAACACATACGAGGCCCTGCATATTTTGGCAAGGGAGGTTCGCGTGAGTACGTGCCGCAGCCGCAAAACCACTCAATTCGTCGACGGTCGTCCCCTTTGATCGCAGGGCGACGAGGAACGCACCAATGGTCACATCACTTTCCGTTCCGCTTAGAATCGCATCGAAAGCAGCGTAAGATTCTATTCGAGTTAGGTTACGTACCCTGGGGGTGCCCGGGGTAATAATGCGAAGGAGGTCGCGGAGGTTCATGAAACTCCCTCAATGAGTGATGAGATGCGGAAAAACACGCTGATAGCGTAGCAAAGGGTCCTGACACACCGGAAGGGAGCATCTCGATTGTCTCGCAAGGACCCTTCGAATCACCCAGAAGGTTACGGATTCGGGGTTGGCTGGGTATCTTCGTAGTCTCTCCCTCGCCTGCTCAGCTACCACCTGTGGTAGATGTTCCTCCAGTAGCCATGAATCGATTCCTGACAGCCCTACTGATTGCCGCCATCTGCCCTCTAGCAGCGGCAGACAACGTCGAACTCAAGAACGGCGACCGCTTCGAAGGTTTCTGGCTCGAAGACACCAGCACCCACATCATCTTCCAAGTGCGGGGCGAGACCAAGCCGCGGAAGTTCAAGCACAAGGAGATTGAGGAGCTGGCCCTCACCTTCCCGCCGGAAGAAGAACGCATCGCCGCCGATCCGAATTGGTCCGTGGAACGCGAAGAGCGTGCAATCGCAGAGTATTTCCTGCCCGAGGAGGCAGAGGACATCGATGTGGTTCGTTCTAAGCACTACATCATCTTCTCTACCGCTCCCGGCGCAGATCGCATGGTTAAGGCGATGGAGAAGATCTACACAGCTTTCGTCAAGACCTTCTCTTTTGAGGAACCTGAAGGCGCTCCGCTCCTTCCTGTCTACCTGCTGAAGGACCATGGTCAGTACACGGAGTGGTCTATGCGCTCCACTGGCTGGACTCGTGAACAAGCAGCACGATCAGCAGGCCATGCCTATCGCGAATACTTCGCTACTTACTTCACAGGCGGCGCGGACGCGACGATGTATCACGAGGCTGCCCACCAACTGGTGGGCAACCGACTTATGCTCAATGGCGGAGGCTCGTGGTTTCAGGAAGGCATGGCGGTCTACTTCGAAGACAAATGGATGAAAAGCAAGCGGCTCGGCAACGTGGCCTCAGGCATGATCAAGTCGGACAACTACACGCACTTTCGCGAGCTATTCGACGTCAAGAGCCTCTTGCACTCGGACGGCGACAGCCAACGAGGCAGTGTCGCGGGACAACGCTACACGCAATCGGGAACCATCATCCACTTCCTTGTCGAAGGCAAGTTGAAGAAGAACTTCGTGAAGATGCTCTCGGAGTTGCGCGTATATCGCCCTTCAAATGTTCACGGGGACACCGCAGTTGAAGAACACATGTGGGACACGATCTTCCGCAAGGCCTATGGCTTGAACATTGATGAGGTTGAAGAACTCTGGAAGGAGCACTTCTAAGATTATGAAGCTTCCTTTTCTCATCACGAGCGCCTTGCTTGCACCGCTCGCTCTTTGCACTCCCGCCGTGCCTGGGATTCGAATTGAGGTGGAAAGCTTAGGCCTACGATTTGAAGCTCCTTCCAAATGGCGCGTCTCGCGCAATTCAACGGCTGACGAATTGGTGCTTTACCCGGGCAAGAGTAAAACCACGCCTGTGCTGCGAATTCGCGCATTTCACGGCGATTTTTCGGCAGAGGATAGGCTCGCCGCGATGACGCGCGGGTTATCGGGCACAGAAGCAGGCGCACACTTTGTCAGTTCAGAGAAGTGGGCCCATGAGATGCGCCGCTACGAAACGGCGCAGGTCGAAAATAAGATCGGCGCAAAAGACTCCCACGGATCCTTCACCATCATCAGTCAACCGCGAAGGGTTCAACACGGATTTTGGCTGTACGGAACCAAGCAAGACGTCACGCGCCATTGGGAAGATGTTCGCACATCAATCATCACTGCCGAAGGAATTCGACTTGAACTCGGGGACGCGCCTGTAACCCAAGACGCGGAGACCCCGGAAGAGGCTGTCGCAATTTGGTCAGACAAACAAAGCGGCTTGCAAGTCGCAAGCTGGCCCGCGGGTTTTACGCTGAAAGAGGATCAGCTCGACTTGTATTCGAAACACGGTCTCCAACTGCAAGCGATCGACGAACGAGCGAATTCTGCAACAGCCTTCGTCCTGTTCTGCGAGAAGGACGCGAAGGAGGATACAGCGATTCAAGCGGCCACAGCCCTCAATGAGTCACTTCAAGCCAAGTCGAGTGTTACTGAGCTTCGTCAATTACCCGTTCGTGTGGGCGGAATTGAAGCGCAGCTACTCAAGTGGACAGAAGAAAGCGGCTCAGCAACTCTCGCCTACCAAGTCCACTTCGTTCAAAAAGGCAAGAGCAGCTTTCGCATCGACTACACAGCCGAGGAGCGTTGGGCACGTTCACGCAGCCGCCGCTCGCTCGTGAAGGATTTCATCCTTGGACTGAGCTTCGAGTAACGGCAACTCCAACAAACGAAAGGGGGGGGCCAGCTTCTATTGAAGCTGGCCCCCCCTTCTTTGATCGCGAAGCGGTTAGGAGTCTTTGTCCTCGCCTTCACTTTCAGCATCGCCTTCCTCTTCCTCTGCGCCCTCAGTCTCCTCAACTTCCTCATTTTCGCCGGCGTCAAGCGTGGCTTCAGGAGCCACCTCAACCTCCGGACGCGGACGGATGTGTGCGAAGAACAACTCCTCTTCCTTGTCGTAGACCAAGTCGCCATCGACCACGGCGTACTGCACGAAAGTTTGGTAGTGAAGCAGATCGCCATCGGTGACGATCAAGTCACAGTCCTTGCCGACCTCAAGCGTTCCCACCCGATGGCTAATGCCCATCATGCGCGCGGGAATCGTAGTGATCGAAGCCAGAGCAAGTTCCTCGGACAGGCCACCGCGGATCGCGAAGCCAACCTCGACGGGCAAGTGCATGATGTCGCGGCCAACGATTCCATCGAGAGCAACGCCCTTACTAGAAGGAACGATCGCCACAGAAACTCCCGCTTTTGAGAGGATCGCGGCATTTTCGATGCTCGAGCCACCATCCCGCACGAGACTCTCCTGCTTGTCGCGCCTGTCACGAGCCGTGATGATCGCCATCGCACCCGCGCGCCCCAATTCTTCAGCAACGGTCCAGCCTTCACGGCATCCATCGATCACCGGTCGAAAGCCATACTCCTGACAGAAGCGCGCGATACCCAGAATTGTTCCGCGATCGTCGGCGCGGAAACGCGACTGGGTTTCACCAGAAAGAACGGCAAGCGCTGTCGAGTCGACACCCTTCTTTTCAGGTTCCTTAATGTCCTTGTCCTTCTTGACGTCCTCGTTCCACTGCCGCAAACGCAACAGGTAGTCACGGGCACTGTCAAACTTCTCGCGTAGCGAACGCTTAGAGCTCCCGCTGGAGTAGGTCAAACTGGTGTAGGTTGATTCGCTTAGCACAATCCCGTCAAAGTCGTAGGGGAGACTAGGCTCGTGGCTAACGTAGCGCTTCAACTTGACCGCCGCGCGACCAGCTCCGGTCGTAGTGATTCCAGCCGCAAGGCCAAGGACCATGTTCTGAGAAAAGGGGTCGATCGAGTTGCGGAAGTCACCGGAAGGGCCGGTCAGTCCGGTGGAACTGATCACAACCAGGCCCGGGTAAACCCGCATGCCGTTAGCGTCGACGACCTTCACACGGAAGTCGCGATCCTCCTCGGGCATGTCCAAGTAATAGTCACGGCCCGGAACTTCCAGGTCATAACCGATCTGAATGATCTTGCCATTCTTACTCAGCACGCCAGCCGAACGCAGGACCTCGCCGGTCCCTGTGTGCACGTCAGCGTTCTCGACGAGGAAGTAGCTGTCCTTGTCTTCTTCCGGAATCGGCTCTGCTTCCTCTTCGTCCTCCTTCTTATCCTCGTCGTCATCACCTCCAAGCAAAGAGGTCGAGTAAGCGGGAGTAGAGAGTGCGAAGAGCGCCAGTAGGCCGCTCACAACCAAAGTGCTTCGTTGAGTCAAGTTCTTCATTAGTTGATCTCCCCAACGACGATATCGCCTTCGAGCATCACTGCTTCAATCTTGCTGCCCGGCTCAAACGGGTCTGCCTTGAAAAATAGAATGTTGGCGTCCATGCCTGCAGCCAAGCTGCCTAGCCTGTCACCCAAACCAAGCAATTCGGCGGGCTCAAGCGTCATCGCTCGCAGCGCCGCTTCGCGGGGTAAACCCGCAGCGACAAGCTCGCCGGTGTGTCGCAACCAGGCTTTTTGATTGCTCGACGAATCAGTACGCGGAACGAGCACCAACTTCGCACCAGCCTCGCTCAGCTCCATTGGCATGTTGCGTTGGCGGCGAGTGTTCGGGTGCACGCTAATCAACGGCTCCATCACGACTCGACAGCCGAGCTCCCCTAGCTCACTCTTGACGTAGAACATGTTAAGCGAGCGGCTGACGGGGATACGCAGATCCCAACCAAACTCCTCTTCGCCGATGGCGTCCAAGAGGTGCAAGTAATCAGCTGCGTTAGAGATCGAAATCAAGGCGCGCAACTCACCATCGCGTAGCTGCTGAAAGGCAGCCGCTTCCTCGTCCATCTCTGGTGCCGCATAAGGAGCGAGTTCTGGTTCCGGCTTCGCATCCTTATCGTCTTTATCGTCCTTCTTTTTCTTCTTGGCCTTGTCAGCCTTCTCCTTGGCCTTGTCCCACTTTTCGCGCGCCTTCTTCTCCTTCTCGATGTACTCGTCAGCTTTTTCAAAGCCGTCGGTGATCATCTTTCTGGAGGACGAGTTCGAGCGCATGATTACCTTCAAGTAGACGTTATCGCGAACGATCATGTCTTCCTTGGTGTCGCCATAGGGGCGAACGGCAACCGCCTGACCCGGGATGCCGTTGCCGGCCGGGTAGAGCGCCATGGTCGTGATCCCCGACTCTAAAATCTCTTCAAAGTCAGTCGGGTCGGGATACAACTCCTTCGACGCCAAGAGTTGCGGCTGAGAATCGTTGCCCCCGCGGCTGTCCAAGCCTACCCGCGAGTAGACGTTGACCAAACCGGGGATGGCGACGGAATCCGGGCCGAGATCGATCACGGGGATACCGCGTTCGATCGGCAAGTCTTCGCCAACGACGACAATTTTTCCGTCTTCAACAAGGATAACGGCATGCCGAATCGTGCCATCGCTGACCGTTTCGGCCGTACCGACCTTAATCGCCAGGATGTCCGGCGTAACCGGCATCGGTGCGGGTGCGAGCAGTGGGCTCGCAACCATGAGCATCGTATTTAGGATCATCATTCTTCTTTAGCGTCCGAAGCCCCTTTGGGGATTAGAAACGTTGCTTACCTTCTTGGTGTTCGTATTCGGTTTGCCCGTCGATCCAGACTCGCAGTACATGACTGCGTGGATCGAGTGGGTCGCCCGTGTGCAGGACAATGTCTGCATCCTTGCTGACTTCGAGGCTCCCGACGCGATCGTCGAGCCCGAAGTTGATTGCGGGGTGAATCGTCAGCGCGCGCATCATTTGGCTGGGATCAGCGCCTAGGCGTGAACTCATGGTCGCTTGCAGGAAAAATTGCTCCTGCGCGACGACGGGTGAGTCCGTGTTCAATGAGAAGTTTTTCACGCCAGCATTCACATACTCAGCGGCAGTTCCGTTCACGCGACCATTGCGACTCGACCTGAAGGCCATCGTTCGCGGACCGTGGTTCACCGGAACGCCCCACTCCGCAATCGCTGCTGCGGCCTTCCAACCATCAAAAGAGCCGTGACTAATGGTACAGCGAGTATTCAGCTCTTGGCCCCAGAGGCGCGCGGTATTCACGACACCCTCGCTACCGGCCGTGTGAATCAAAACCGGCAATTCTCGCGTCAGGATCTTCTTCAAGTCCTCAAGAGCAAAGTCGAAGCGCTCTTCTCGAATTGCTCCGAGCGCCCGCGCGCAAACGTTGCGCAGAATCCAGCCCATGCTCGCTCGGTTATTGCCAAAGGCAAATGTACCGGCGCGACGCGCGGGGTTTGAATCTTGCGCGACCTTCATCCCTCCGACTTTTTGGACGACGATCTTCTCGAAGTGCGGATTTGACTTGGGCTTGTAGAGCACGCCAAAGCCGCCAATGTTCGTTCCACTCCCTGGGATACCAAAGAGCGTTGTTACGCCTGCTGCACAAGCAACACGCATGGCGCTGTTGTCCGGACGTATCGTCGAACAGGCGCGCAACCCCGGGTTCACGGAACGCACCATGTCATTGATGTCTCCCCAGCCCCCGGTGTGAATGTGAGTGTGCAGATCGACAAGTCCGGGCGCAGCCCAAGCCTCGGGGTAGTCGAAGACCTTCGTGTCGGCGGGCAACTCGCGCGGCGCGCCGACATAGGTGATCTTTCCGCCCGTGACCTCAATGCTGCCCTGCGCAATCACTTCGTCCGAAGCGTTCACCGTGATGACGCGGCCACAGTGGATTACGAAATCTTGGGCGCTAGCCGTCAAGACGAGCGCGAGGGGCATGCTGAGCTTCAGCAGCTGACGAAATGCAATACGAACTACCAAAGCCGTACCCCCTCAGGTTGTTCATAGACCAACTCGCCCTTGATCCACACAAATTGAACCGTCGTGCGCGGGTCAGAAGGATCGCCAGTGAGCACCACTACATCGGCGTGCTTGCCCACCTCTAAGCTGCCTAGAAAATCTCCGGCACCACAAACAATTGCGGGAACGATGGTCAAGCCACGCACCGCGGCCATCTCGGAATTATCGAAGCCGTAACGCACGCCCATGGCCGATTGCAGTGGTAACTCCTCTTCAGGAAGAACCGGTGCGTCCGTGTTGAAGCCGATCAGCTTGACGCCTTTTTGCTGAAAACCCCAAGCGCTCCCCACCGCCTTGCCATCTGCACGAAAGCGCGTCGAGGTGGAGGGCCACATAACTTCGCGGGGACCGAGGATTGCGGGAACGCCAATCTCTTCTGCTATTTCGCCAAGCTCGAAAGAGTCGAAAGACCCGTGATCGATGAATGTCGGGAACCCAAACTCCATGCGCAAAATGCGCAAAGTCGCCAAGACGACTTGGTAGTACTGCGTGTGGACCGAGATTCCAATCTCGTTCTTGTACAGGTCGCGATACACATCGAGGTTGATATGTCGCTCGGGTAGCTCCGCTCCGCCTGCCTCGAATGCTTCCCAGCGTTTCGCGTAGGCTTTGCCCTGACGTAATGAATAGCGGATGTGGTGATTCATCAAGGTGCGATTCATGCGATAGCCCCAACGCTTGGGGTTATCGCCTTGTGCCACCTTCAGGGAACCAGGATCGCGAATTAGAACGTCCTTATAGTTTCCGGTGTGCGTGTTGAGCAAGACTCCCTGACCGCCAACATTGGTGGCAGAACCGGGGATGTAGAGAATCGTTGTGATCCCCGCTGCCAGCGGCCGCTTCAGGCGTGAGTTACCTGCAACTGCTGTCGCACTCGCGCGCAAGCCGGAGTTGACTTGGAAGACAGCATCGTTCACGCCGCCGATACCGCCGACGTGACTGTGCAAGTCGATGAGGCCCGGCATGACCCACGAGGAACCCGCATCGAAGATAGGTGTCCCTTCGGGAAGTTCGAGTTCGCCTTGCTTGCCAACGGCGGCTATCAGTCCGTCCTCAATTAGGATGACAGCCGCGTCGAGAGCTTGTATTCCATCCAATTCGCACAGCAAAGCTTTCGGTGTGCGGATTGCGAAAGAACCGCCTCGGGGCGCAACTTCATCGTTTGAAAGTGCGCTGTTTGCGATCGCAGGGGCACTCGTAGCAAAAGCTATGCAAACGAAAGTGCGCAGCCACACCCCTGCCGTCTTCGCAATTGCGAAGTCGTTCTGGGCCGGGTTGTGGATGCAACGATTCATTACCAGCGGCGTCTGTCGGTAGCGGTGTCGTAAACCTTCTTGCCTTCGATGAAGACCGTGTTGATGCCGCAACGCGGATCGGCCGGGTCACCAGTTACGACCAAGAGGTCCGCGTGCTTACCCACTTCGAGACTGCCGACAATATGATCGATGCCGGCTGTCTTGGCGGGAATGATCGTCAACCCACGAATGGTCTCGAGCTTATCCCACTTGAAGCCGTAGCGAACCGCCATCGAAGCTTGAACGAGCAATTCCTCTTGGGCAATCACCGGAGAGTCGGTGTTGAAACCAATCATAGTCATGCCGCGCTCCTGGTAGCCTGCCGCCACGCCTTGGATGCGCTCGGGGTTTGTACCTGCCCAACGCTGCATGCCATAAGACGGCACATCGATCCCGCGCGGGCCGAGAATTGCGCTGACTCCTAATTCCATCGCGCGCGGTGCTGTGCGGTAGGCGTTGAAGGTTCCGTGGTCAATGTAGACGGGCAGACCTAGCTCTTGAGCCACCATGGTCAGCGTCATATTCGCGACCTGGTAGATCTGAGTGTGCGTCGAGATCTGCGTCTCATTATTGTAGAGCGAACGAATCACCTCGAACTGAATGTCCTTCTCCGGCTTCGCCTCACCACTCTCTTGCGCAGCCTCATGGCGCTTGGCATAGGCCACGCCACGCTCCAGAGTATTGCGCGTATTCCAGTTCATGAACGAGCGGCCAGGGCGAATCAACCAGCGCTCTGGGTTGCCAGCCTGCGCTAGCTTCATGGAACCTGGGTTGCGCACTTCCATGGCCTCGTAGGTGTCGAGGCCTGTCTTAAGCAAGACACCCTGTCCGCCAATGTTCGTTCCGGAACCGGGGATGAAGAGCATCGTGGTCGTTCCACCGGCGAGCCCTAATTTTAACTTCCCGTCTCCCGGACGCACCGCGGTCGAAGCGCGGACACCAGGATTCGTCAGGTACACCATGTCGTTGATGTCGAACGTTCCCGCAATGTGCGCGTGTAACTCCACCATTCCAGGTGCAAGCCACTGGTCACCGATGTCTAGCACCTCGTATCCGACCGGCACCGGCACTTCGCTAACAGGACCGACAGCTTCGATCAGGCCGTCGCGAATCAATACCATCGCGTTGTCGATAAACTGCTCGCCTTCAAAAGGGACAGTCAACGCCTTCGCTGTTCTGATCGCTAGTCCTTTGCCACCCGGTTCGCCGGGTCGAGCGAGATTTGCTCTTCCGTGAGTCGAACTCGATGCGGATCTAGCGCTGACATCTTCTACCTGCTCTTGAATTGCAGGAACCCATGCCGCCCGTGTGAAAGCAGAGCTAGGAACCGCAAGCAAGATCAAGCTTGCAAGCGCAGTGAGGGTAATCGGGAATTGCTGTCTCAAGGTATTGGGGGGGAAGTGTTCAATGACGCTTGTCTAATTTGGCGTCGTAGATTCGCTCGCCATCGATGAAAACCATGCGCACTTGCGTACGCGGGTCAGCGAGATCGCCGCTCATGACTATGATGTCGGCGTCTTTGCCCGCTTCGAGGCTTCCGACTTGATCGTCGATGCCTGCGGCGTTGGCGGGGATGATCGTAAGTCCGCGGATGTGCTCCAGATTCGAATTGTCGAACCCGTAGCGCACGCCCATCGCGGATTGAAGAAAGAGGTGCTCTTGGGGGACGATCGGCGAATCAGTGTTGAAGCCGACGCGTGTGTGCCCTTCGCGCTGGTATTCAGCTGCGACTCCCATGATCTTGCCGTCGGTATCGACAATACGATTCCAAGTGGAAATTCCGCGCGGACCAAGAATCGCGGGGACGCCTTCTTTTTCTGCGAGCGCGCCCGCGCGGTGCCCGTCAAAGGTGCCGTGGTCGATGAAGACATCGAGCCCCAACTCTTGTCGCACCATCGTGATCGTCATCAAGACAACCTGGTAGATCTGCGTGTGCGTCGAAACTTGCGCGCGCTTTTCGTAGAGCGCTTGGAAGATCTCGAGCATCGGGTTGTGGTCCGGCTTCGGTCCATTCCCCGCGCGGAAACCCTCCCAGCGCTTCGCGTAGGCGATGCCGCGGCGGAAGGTATTACGCGTATTCCAATTCATGAAGGAGCGGCCAGGACGAATCAACCAGCGCTCCGGATTGCCCGCTTGCGCGAGCTTCAATGATCCGGGGTTACGTATTTCGTTCTTCTCGTATCCGCCCGGTCCTGTTTTGAGAAGCAGACCCTGCCCCCCCATATTCGTACCCGATCCAGGAATGAACAGCACAGAGGTCACGCCACTATCCGCTGCACGCTGTAGCAAGCGGTTGGAAGCAACCGTTGAGGCGCAAACTCGCAGTCCAGGATTTGTTAGGTAAACGCTGTCGTTGATGTCGTTCGGGAAGAACGGGTTCGGCGTCCCGACGTGCGAGTGCAAGCCAACCATACCCGGTGCGATCCAGGCATCACCGAGATCCAACACCTCGAAGCCTTCGGGAACTTCAACCTCGGCGCGCCTGCCAACAGTAAGAATCTTGCCATTCTCCATCAGGAGTACAGCGTTGTCGATGACTTGAACTCCTTCGAGTTGACACACAAGTGCCTTGCGCGAAAACAGCGCGACGCTTCCAGCATTCGACGAGACATCACCGGCCATCGCGCTCGACGTAAGAATTACGCCGACCGCGATGCCGTTTAGCACAGGTCGAATTCGCTTGGGGAACATCATCGAAGCTTCTCTACTAGATCTAGTTGTTGAGCCGGACTTCGCGACCAGCCACCCACACACGCAGAATGCTTGTGCCGAGGTCAAGCGGATCGCCGTCGAGCAGAAGAACATCCGCATCCATTCCTGAACGTAGGCTGCCAACACGCCCATCAATAGACATCATCGCAGCCGCGTCGCCAGTCAGCGCTCGAATCGCGCCGGTCGGGCTCATGCCGCGGCTGACCGCGAAGGCAGCCATTAGAGGCAGTTCCGCCGCACCTTCTTCCGCGTTGCTGTGAAAGGCCACGCGTATTCCGGCGTTGGCGATCTCCGCGTAGCGGTTTCGACTCTTGAGTCCCATGCGTGAGTCGCTGTAGATCACGCGATGATCGAGCAAGAGACCTTTAACTCTGCCTACTAATTCGTCGGCCACCTTCCAGGCCTCGTCAGCGCCAGAAAGTACAGGCTTGATGCCGTACTTCTCGAAAGCAGCTACGCAGGTGAGGATCTCATCCGCGCGATCAACAATGACAACAATCGAAGTGTTTCCTTCGATCGCAGAGCGCAGGGGCTCAAGCTCCAAGTTGATTCCGGGATTCTTAGGCATGCCTTTCGGCGCCTTCTTCTTCTCTTCAGTCTCCGGCTTGCGTCGCGCCGAACGTCCTGCAACCACGTACTCCTCGGAGGTTTGCTTTCCCTCGAATTCGTATTCCGTTCCGTTGACACTCACCTTGCCGACGAGTTTCTCCTCGCCCGTTTCAGCTGAGAGAGAGATCTCCCCCATCGAGCCGCGGCCACTTAGAGTGACCAAATGCTCTTCGCGGGTTCCACTGACATTCACAAGAGAGGTGGAGAGGACGTCTGAGCGCAGAAGGCCTTCGAGGCTCGAGCCTTCCTGGGAAAGTTGAAGTCGCAAGCGCTGGGATTCGCCATTTGCATCGTCGAAGTGCGCAACCCAAACCCCGGTCACCGGCTTCGGTGCGGGCTTCTTCTTGCTCTTCTTTTTCTTCTTCTTCTCCTTCTCGTCGTCGTCGTCCTCTTCTTCAGCTTCCTCGTCGTCGTCGTCCTCTTCGTCTTCGTCTTCGTCTTCCTTGGCATCCCCCGGCTCTTCTGCCGCAGGAACCCAAGTCAACATCGCCGCGTCGTACTCGTTCCACTTATTTGTGTAGTCCGCCGCTTTGGCGAGCAGGCTCAAGACGGATTCGCCGGCACGAAGGCGGTTTGAGTTACTCCACTGGAGGTGAATCGCAGCGGGATCGGCTACAACCATCGTGTCGAGATCGCTGCCCGCTGGCTTGTAGGCCATCGCTGGGGTTCCCGAGGAAGTCACGTTCCGGGGAGTCAGTACCACCGTGGTTACGCCCGCTTGGGCTACACGGCGATCCGCATAGTCACCGGGCTCGATGATCTGTGCCATCTTGAATTGGGTCTTCGGCGCTTTCGTCGAGCCTTCAAGTCCCAAGTGGCCAAGTGCGTCGATCATGCCAGGCATAGCGCTATCGCCACGCACCACGGTGCATCCGATGGGGTGCGAAACGCGTCGGCCAACTTCGATGATCCGGCCGTCTTCCATGAGCAACTGCCCAGGACTGAGGACTTCGCCATTGCCCAAGTAGAGTTCCTTGACTTCAAGAACAACCGAGCCGACTTCTTCCGCTTTGTAGGCCACTTCACCGTCAACCCAAGTTGCAATAACGCCACTGGTCGGAGAGAGGGGCGAACCACTCAGAATCACGATGTCCGCATCCTTGCCACTCGACAAGCTTCCTACGCGATTTGCAACGCCAAGCACCTGTGCCGCGTTCATGGTTACAGCTGCCAAAGCATCCTCGGCTGACATTCCACCCTTGCGCGCCAAGTTGGCGTGCAAGCGCAAGTCGGTCACAGAGCCGCCGCGGGCAGGAGCAACAGCAACCACCACGCCATCTCTCGACAGATTTGAAGCAAGGTGTTGGTCGGGCCACGTACTGTCTTCGCTCTTGCCGAGGTCGGTGGGGCGTATATTTGGACGGAGGCTCGAATAGACAACCACCGGGAACTTCTTGGATGCGATCCAGGCTCCCATATTGCTCGCTTGACCGGCACCGTCGAGAACCAACGGCAGTCCATTCTCGCTGCAGAATTCCACCAAAGCTCGGATCTCTCCGGGCGCTTCAGCTGTCATGCGCCAGGGGGTTTTGGCAGCGATCAGTTCGGCAAGTTCGGTGCCCGCGTAGGGACCGTATTCTTCGCTGTCCTCGGGGTTTCCTGCGAGGGCCAGCAACTCGCGCAATGCGACGATCGCGCCCATAGTTGTGCGCGGAAGTTGAGATCTCTCGACCCCCATTCCAACATCAACCGTCGCAGGCACCGGCGGCTGCCAGTAGCCGCGTGTGCGGCGTGCGTCAGCGCTGATCGATCCGTGCACTGAAGCGGACTCGGACAAGATTCGCTTGCCGCCAGCCTCGCCGCCCAATTTGACGACGGCACCATGACCACCGATCAATCGATTCCTCGCGGGGGCGAGATAGACAGTAGTCACGCCACTCGATAGGACAGTCTTGTAGTTGCCCCATGTGTCGAACTCTTCAATGGCAGACAACCCCGGCTCCGCAGTGCGGTCCGAGGCCGAGGTTCCGCCAAATGTGCTGTCGACCGCAACGAGTCCTGGGATGATCACAGCATCCGGGCCGTAGTCGACTACGCGTGCACCCGGGGGAATCTCAAAGTTGCTTTCGCCAACACCGATGATCTTGCCGCCTTGCACCAACACGGTGCCGCCGCCTGCGATCACTCGGCCGCCTTCAACAACGTGAATTGTTCCAGCTTGAATCGCTACTAAGTCGCCGCCCGCCGGAACAGGCGGGGTAGCGATAGCGAAGGAGAGTAGAAGTGCAGAGAACATCACTTAGTTGTCCTCGCCGTCGTCGTGACCTTCATGACCATCACCATCGTGATCATGGTCCTCGTGGTCTTCGTGACCGTCACCATCATCCTCGTGGTTTTCCTCTTCCTCGTTCTCACCGGCATCGAGTTCCTCCTTCACTTCTTCGATAGGATCGTCGTGCTTGTGAACTTCTGTAGGCTCGACTTCGGGAGCTGTGTTTTCCGGCTGTGATCCAGTCGTCAGGTGACGAATGCGAATGTCGGTGCTCCGGTCGTAGGCTTGGTTGCCTTCGATCACAACGAATTCAACATTGGAAGTCACGCTGAGCGGGTCACCGGAGAAAATAACAACGTTGCCGTCGCTACCGGTCGCCAAGGATCCGACGCGCTTTTCAAGGCCGAGAATCGTTGCCGGAGTCGTAGTGACTGCCGCCAAAGCTTGCACACGCGTCATGCCATGGCCGACGCACAAGGCTGCCTGATACCAGAGCGACTGAGCCGACGAACCAGCGGAGCGCAGAGCAAAACGAATGCCCTTATCCTGGAACACAGTAGGCAGGAACGTCTCGGTCTCGACACCTGTAATCGGATCGCGTTCGACGTGAACCAAGCTCGAGGGCAGAATTACGGGAAGGTTATGCTCCTTAATAAGGTCAGCAGCTTTCCAGCAAGCCGTGTCAAGAGAGAGCACGGTGCGGTTCAAGAAACCGTTGACGCGCGCAATCTTGATTGCAGTGTGAACATCGCCGGGCGTTGAGCAGTAGAAATAGACAGCAGTTTTGCCTTCAACGATGCCGAGCAAGGGGGCCTGTTTCTCGTCAATTTCCCAGCGCGGGATCATGTCGAGGTTCTCGACGGTCCAAGTGCCGCCACCCATCGGGCGTCCTTTTTTGGTTTCTTCGTCCGCCTCGCGTCCCTGATAGAGAGCTTCGCGAGTTGAGTAATCGGAGCCATCTTTCTTCTCTTGAACGACACCCTCCAAGTAGCTGCGCAGATCGCTGAACGCTCGGCGCAAGGCCAAAACTTGCGTTGCACGTGACTTGCCTTGCTTGGGAATCGCCGACATCGCGATACCGGAGTTGGGCTTGACCGTCATGGCCTCGACCGTCATTCCTGTCGGCTTCACGACGTAGCCCATGCCACCGATCACGCAACCGCTGCCCTGCTGAACATTGATTGTCGTGACGCCCGCCCGCAACGAGTCCTCAAAGAAGAAGCTGACTGGGTCGAGCGAGTCCTTGACGTTCAAGAAGGCTGCGACGTCGATATTCTCGTTGGCACGATCCATGCCTGAGTTCGAAAGCGCCTCCACAAAGCCGGGGAAGGCAACCGAGTGCGGGTACTCCTTCACTTCCGCGTTCCACGGATATTTGATGTCCTTACCAACAGCGGTTACGCGGCCATTTTCGATCACGATCGTGCCGTTCTCTATGGCATCGCCTGCAAGGGTGATCACTTTGCCTGCCTTGATAACGATGTTGCCATCATCATTGCCGCCAGGTGTAGCGAAGAGAGAAGAGGTCAGCGCGGTTACTGCCAAACAAGTAGCAGCAGCAGTCTGGGCCAGGGTTCGAAGTTGTTGATTCTGCATCGAAGTGTTTCGTTTGTGATTGTCCTGATTACCAGACGTAGGTTAGCGCGGGTCCTTGACCAAATCGCCGTTCAGTACGACGCCGACAACTCGTGAGCTGAGTTCGAAGGGAGTGCCATTCCAAAGGGCGAGGTCGGCATCCTTTCCAACCTCGATACTGCCTACACGATCTGCAATGCCGATCATGCGGGCCGGATTGATCGATACAGCAGCAAGCGCTGCATCGAAAGAGAGTCCACCGCGGCGTGCAAAGGCAGCTTGATGCTCCAAGTGCGCGCCGACGGATTGAGCGTTGTGACTGGAGAGCGCGATCAGAACGCCGGCAGCGTCCAACTTCATCGCGCAGTCATTGGCATAGAAAGCGCCGTCCGTCGTTCGACCGCTCGCAGAGAAGGGCGGCAAGACAACAGAGGTTTTGGTGCGCACCAAGAAATCGATCTCGCGCCAAGACTCAGCGCCAGCGTCGATGATCAGGCGCATGTCAGCCTTGCCTTCTCCGGCCATCTCTTCTTTCAAGAAGACTGCGGTTCGAATGTCTTGGGTGGCCCAGGCCTGCACGAAGACCGGCAAATCGCCATCCAAAGCTCGCAGCAATTCGGGCAAGCCCTCGAAAGCGCGGTCCTCTTTACCTTCAGCTTGAAGCGCGTCGTACATCGCCTTTCGCCAAGCCCACTCAACCCCCATCCGAGTCGTAGGCCGACGCGAGAAGAAGTCTGTCGGGCGACCGTAGGCCGGGTGGTTTCCGCTGCTCGGCATTGAACCGAAAGCGCCACGCAGGGCAACGTCGGCTTTGACCGTTCTGGCTGCAACAGAGTTCGTGCCGCCCGTTTTGAGCGCGATCGACAGTCCGCCGATGCAGTTCCTGTCGTTCGGGTTGACGACCACAGTTGTCACTCCATGCCGCAACTGGCGATCCCAGTCTTGGCGAAAGAGATCGATGCTGTCAGCAACGCGGATGTTTGGAGTGACTTCGTTCGTCTCTTCGACGGACCCAATGCCCGTAATGTGCGCGCTGAGGTCGACCATTCCCGGCGTAATTGCCGCAACATGCATGTCGCCATCGCCAGGGATTACGTCAGGGGTGATCGCAACGATCTTTCCGCCAGACATCGCCACCATGGCGTTCTTGAAGGTGGTCCCGTCACCGCTGTAGACCATGTCGGCGAAGACAGTGATGTCGGCCGGTCCAGTGGTCGGGGCAGGATTACCTCCGGCAGAGATACCGAGTAGCGTTGAGCAGATTACTTGTGATAGAAGAATCATCGAGCGCCTCCATAGACGAGTTTGCCATCGATGTAAACCGCTTCGACTGAAGCGGTCAGTGATGTGGGGTCTGCACTCCAAAGAACAAGGTCAGCGTCAAGCCCGCGAGCCACGCGACCAATTCGTCCGGACACACCTGCAATCGCCGCAGCGTCGCCGGTCAAGGCCTTGCGAGCGGCGTCGGGACTGAGTCCTCCTCGTACACAAAGGGCGGCGCCGAAACGCAAGCTCTCCGGGTGGCGGCTAGGTGCATCGAGACCAAAGCCGACTCGTACGCCAGCCTTGGCAAGCGCTACTACTGAACGGACTCCGCGAGCGCCTTCGCCCACGTCAAAAGGGCTGCAAATGACGTCGAGCCCCGATTCTTTCACTTCACTGGCGACGTCCTCGGCCCAGTAGGAACCGTAGAGCGAGCCGGTCAAGCTAAACTCTTTTGCAAAGCTGGCTGCCCGCAAGATCTCTGAGCGGGTGCCGACCTTCATCAGAACAGGAACCGAACCGCCCACCGCACGAGCGATAGGGCCTTCGGGCTCCTTGAACAACCGCCGCAGTTCACCCAGCGCTCCGGCGTAGCTGGTCGGGAACTTGTTCGAGTTGAGCGCCTCGCTGGACATACCGAGCATCAGTTGCGCAGTCGGCTTGACCACTCGACCACCGTGAGTCTTCACCACTGCTGTGTAACCACCGACCAAGTTCTCGGCGGAGGGCGCGAGAACGATTGCGGTGATGCCCGATGCTATAGCCCGCTTGAAATCGCCGTGTTGCGCATCTAGAGCGAAGCGCGCCTCGGCGTTGGGCATAACAGTTCGAGTTGAATCGTTCAGCTCAGCTCCTGCTCCTTCATTTGAGTGAAGGGCAATCAAGCCTGCCGAAATTATGCCTTCATGAGCAATGACTGAAGCGCCTTCGGGCACCTTGACGTCGCTGCCCACCTGAATGATGACACCGTCCTTGACCAGGATAGTTCCCTTCTCGATCGACGTTCCGTCTCCGCGATAAATAGTATCTGCAGTGAACGCGATCGTTCGCTCGGTGAGTACGGGCGGCGGCGTTTCAGCGTCCCCCGTGAATGTCGCAGCGAGTGCGGCGACGAGTAATCCGTTTAGCATGATCATTCTGGGGGTTAGTTGCCTTCGGGGCTGACGACCAAGCGTCCGCCACAGAAGACGTATTGGATGTTTGTGCCTGCCTTGAGCGGCATACCGTCGAGCACCAAGATGTCGGCATCCTTGCCGGTCTCGACACTGCCAACTCGGTCAGACACGTCAAAGGTACGTGCAGCGCCGGTGGTCAAGGCCTCAAAGGCCAGGTCACGATCGAAGCCATGGCCGATAGCAAGTTGCGCAAGGAGCGGCAGGTCACGCGTTGCGGAAGCATCACGCCCACCCGTGCCAAGCAGGACCTTGACGCCCGCAGCAGATAGCTCCGCAGCTAGTGAGAGATCGGCACCACTGAACTCATCGTTCGCCTGCGTGCCGCGCAATGAGGGCCAAACGATGACCGGAATGTCGCGCTTGGCGAGTTCTTTTGCAGAACCCAACGCCTCCGATCCACCAGCAATGACCAATCGCAAGCGTGAAAAGCCTTCCGTGTTCGCCAGTAAGTTTCTGATCTCGGACGAACGGTGAACCTCGATGACTAGCGGCATCTCGCCTTCGGCAACCATTGCAAGGACTTCCTTATCCTCGCTGTACTTGGGCTTGCGCGGCTTCTTGTCTTCCTTGTACTTCTCTTCCTTAACTTCCTTTTCGTCCTCTTCAGCTTTTTTGACTTTCTTGTCGCGCGCCTTCTTAGCCTTCTTGAAGTCCTTCTCGCTCTTCGCTTGTTGCTTGGCGATCCCCTTGTTCCACTCTTCGAGTTCGAATTTGTACTCGACCTCAGCTTCGCGGTAAGACTTACCAGAGCTGATGCTCGACGCGACGCTCTCGACTGCGCCTACGCGATCAAAAATATCCATTGCTTGGTCGCCTGTCAGCACACGAACGCTGCCATCGGGCATGCGTTGAAAGCTTCCGCCGCGAGCAACGGAAAGTCCAACGGACATTCCCAAGTCGCAGTCTTTTAAGAGCACTGCCTCTTCAGGGTTGTCCACTTGGGGATCGAGACGTAAGAGCGTTCCAACTCCGCAACTTTTTCCTCGCCACCCAGCCTGCAAGCGCGCACTCGTAACTCCAGCGCTAAGCGCTTCGTCACGCAAGTTATCCCCTGAGTAGAGATCGAGCCCGTCTGCTGTTCGCCCCGACTCCGGCATCGTCGTGTCCGACAATACTTGCTCCTCGATACCCAAGGCCGACCAAGCGTCAATGAAGGAAGCGCAAACAACCTTACCCTTCACTTCTGTTGCCCCTTCGGGAAGCGGGATTTCATTTGCGATCTGTCGAATCTTGCCGTTCTCAACCAATACAGAAACGTTCTCACGAACGTCCCCGGGTCGAACAATCAGCTGCTCTGCACGGATCACAAAAACCTCGGACACATCCGAGAAGGACACGCCTTTTGGTTGCGGAATTGTCCCCGCAAATCCAACTGACGGGAAGATCACCGCACAGGCCAAGCTCAGTCTGGCCAGCCAAGTTGCCTTCAACCTCATCCTCATTTACTCCTAGTCTTGGAACGACCTGCCGGGCAGGTACGTGATATCTGCTGTGTATACAGCGGCTGCGGGGAATTCGCATTCGGGAGACAGGGAGCCTCTCGGGAACACGGGCTCGATAATAGGGAAAGATCGGCGCAGGCGAGCATAAGCTGTGTGCTTAAGTGCCGCCTAGATGGGGCTTACGGGCGTCTTACCAGCGCTGGGAAGAGTTCCTGGGGCCCAATTGTAAAAACCCACGGTGCGGAAAGCGTTTCAGGTTATTCCCTTCAATCAGAGAGATTGCACTGTTTTTGCATTTGAAGCGTTCGATGGACACCTCGCTACGGCTGGCGTCTTTTGTGCCCGACTACCCCAACCGAACCCTACACCCGCTCCTCCTGGAGCCGGAGTATTGGCGCCTGCGCCTAAAAGAACAGAACGAGGTAAGGCTGTTTCTTTTGCGAACACCGAGACCGGATCTGTCAACAGCTGGCTGCGAGGTCCAAGAGATTCGATTCGTGGCCCACGACGGTGTTCGATTGTGGGGTCTGGTGGGTCGCTGCCCACTCCTCGGTAATCAGCAGCCGGCTGCCTTACGGTTAGTAGGTCCTTGCCAATTACCCTCTATCAACATTGAATCGGTGCAACTCGGTTGTACCGAATTTGTCGTTCAGACCCCTGCTGGGCGCCGTCTCGAGGATCGTGTTCTCGATGCCGTTCGGCTCTGCCAGGTCGCCGCTAGCTTCGAGAAAGTCGATTCTGCTCAGGTCGCTTTCGGGGGATCAAAGGACCTAGATCTTCCGGATGAAGCTCGGATTGCTGATAGGTTGATTGAGTGCGGAATCGCGGGCGCCCATCGTTAGGAATATGCCATTTAATGTGCGCTTGACGTGTAGTTGAAAACACTTTTAGCCGGGCACCCCTAGTATATACCGGTGAGTATAATCCCGACAGGTATCCTACTGCGTGGTTAGTAGCCGGTGCCCCCGGCCCCGCCCTTTACAATAGCTACCGACGCCGACGCTCCGATGCGAGTCGCTCCGGCCTCGATCATCGCATGCGCACCCTCCTGGTCACGAACCCCGCCTGAAGCTTTCACTCCCATTGCCGGGCCAACGGTTCGCCGCATCAGAGCTACGTCTTCCAGAGTCGCGCCGCCTGAGGAGAAGCCCGTCGAGGTTTTGACGAAGTCGGCTCCCGCCTCCTTGGCAAGTATGCAGGCACGCACCTTTTCCGCGTCGGTGAGGAGGCAAGTCTCGAGAATCACCTTCAAGCGCGCTCCGAGCCTGTGACAAACTTCCGCCAGACTCGCGATGTCACGTCGGACATAATCGTCCTGACCTGACTTTAATGCCCCGACGCTGATCACCATGTCAACTTCACAGGCACCGTCTTCGATGGCCCGTCGTGCTTCGTAAGCTTTGACTTCCGGCGCCGACGCTCCCAGTGGGAACCCGACAACTGTGCACACCAACACGCCCGAACCAGTCAATATCTCCGCGCAGCGTTTAACCCAACTGCCGTTGACGCAAACACTTGCGAAGCGATTGCGGAGAGCTTCGTCACAGATCTTATCGATCTCAGTGGCGGTCGCATCTGGCTTCAGCAGGGTGTGGTCAATGGTCGCACCCAAAGTACCGAGGACCGTCGCGTTGCCACTTCGGACCGCAACGCGGCAGGCACCCGCGTCGAGCACCGTCTTCACACTCTCTGGACAAACCTGGACGTGAATCGAGGTGCAACCGATGGCTCCCAGGTCCACGCTGTCGAGCCCATGCTCCACCAATTGCTCCGCCACTTCGGTCAGAATGCTCTCGAGGCGTGCCTCGTCTATTATTGCCTTTCGCATAGGAATCTCCGTGCTAAGCCCACCGGGCTCACTGTTTTTTCAAACCTCAGCCGGCGCCCGGCTGCTTCAAAACCCGACGCAGGGGCCGTTTACTCCCCGAATAACGCTCTTCGATGGCAATGATCTTTTCCACGCGACGCGCGTGTCGCGCAGCACCTTCCGGCGTCGCAAGAAAGCTCTTCAAAACTCTGCGACACATTTCAGCGCCGATCATTGGCCCCCCGAGACTCAAGATGTTCGCAAAGTTGTGCTCGCGGGCGTTCTTGGCTGTCTGCTCGTCGTAACAGAGCGCAGCCCGCGCACCCGGAACTTTGTTGGCAGCTATCGAGGATCCGATCCCCGCGCCGTCCACGCAAACTCCGAGGTCCGCGCGACCATCCACAACAGCTTCTGCGACCGCCCGCGCGAAATCGGGGTAGTCCACCGCTTGCTGACTGTGGGTGCCCAGGTCGATCGGCGCGTGCCCCAGTTCTTGGAGCCAGGTCTTGATCTCCTCTTTAATAGGGAAGCCTCCGTGGTCAGCTCCGACGGCAACACGCAGGCGGCGATCGGAGCGGCTAGCGACTTCGCTGAGCTCAATTCCTCGGCGAGAGGCCTCTTCCTGGGCGAGCGAAGTAACGTGAGCGCCGGCGGGAACGAGAAATGTCGATCCGCGCTCGTAGCCCGTTAAGTCCTCGGCGGAGACCAATATCAAGCCTGAGCCGTCACGAAGAGGCCCATTGGTGACTGCAGGATCACCGGGGCGCGGAACTCCGGTTCCGGGGGCGATCTCAACATGAACCCCAGCCGAACGCTTCGAACGAGCCGAACTCGCCTGGGACAGCACTCGCTGTACAACACGCTTTGCAATCGATTGAAGACGAGACGGATCCATAGGCGGCAGAGTCTAACCGGAATTGGGCACAAGATCCGCAAGACGATACGCTTGACTGGCAATCTCAAACCGCAATCTAAAGCCTCATGCCTCGCTCCCCAGAATCAACCTGCTGGCTACGCGTCAAAGATCTCCCTCTACAAGTCGACAGATACGAGCTGGAGGGGCTCGAGCTAGTGACCAACAGCAGCTATCGACGCCTGACATCGATTATCCACCTTCATGGAAAGGGTGACGTTGGTTGCGGAGAGGAGGTGAATTGGGATGCGACTCTGCAGGAGCGATTTCGCGAGCGCGGAGGGCACTTGCCGTTGGCCGGCGAATTCACGTTGGAGAGCTTCAGCGCATTACTCGAGGGATTAGAGCTCTCCCCCGATCCACCGCCGGTGGACGACTGGCGTGATTTCCGCCGCTGGGGATTTGAGAGTGCCGCGCTGGACCTCGCCTTGCGTCAGAATGGCCTCGGAATGGAAGAGGCTTTTGGTTTGGAGGCGCGACCGGTGAAATTTGGGGTCTCGTTTGGGGTTCATGAGATTGGCGATGTCGAATTGCGACTTGCCGTTCATCCGAATATGCACTTCAAGCTCGATGCAACTTCCGATTGGAATGTAGAGCTTTGCAAGGCGCTCGCCGCTACAGAAGCAGTGGATGTGATCGACTTCAAGGGGGCGTATGTGGGCACGCCGGTCGATTCCGCAGTCGACTTGGGCCTCTACAAGCGCGTGCTGGACGCCATGCCAGAGGTCATTATCGAGGATCCACACGACGATGCTGAAGTACTGGCCCTGCTTCGCGAACGCCGGGCGCGGATTGCTTGGGATGCGCCGATTCACTCGGTAGAGAGGATTCGAACAATGCCCATCCAGGCCAATGCAATGAACATCAAGCCGTCACGCTTTGGCTCTCTGCAAGGGCTGCTCCAAGCCTACGAGTCCTGCAGCAGCGATGATTTGCCGATGTATGGCGGAGGGCAATTTGAATTGGGCCTCGGCCGCGAACAAATCCAGATCTTGGCTTCACTCTTCCATCCCGAGGGCCCCAACGACGTAGCGCCCCGCGGTTACCATCAACTAGAAAGCGATGAGGAGCGGCCCGCCAGTCCCCTGCAACTGGTGCTCGCGCGGACGGGCTTCCGTTTGAGCTGACACCCCCATTCTATTCGCTAGTAACGCGCGCTAGGATCGGTGTCATGGTGGAAGCAGTCGGCATCGAGAGGGTCTTTCTGGATTGGACGGGCATGCCGCTTGAGGCGGCGACGGATTGGCTCATCGCCAACTATCCTGACGGCATGCAAGACTTGCGCGTCGCCCTGCCCGGCGCACGCAGCGGCCGTTTATTACTCGATGCACTGGCGAGAAAGGCCGGTTCCAGCTTTCGGCCGCCGGTGGTCACCACAGCGGGCACGCTCAGCGATGACTTACTTCGACTTGATGGGACCATCGCTAGCCGCTTAGCGCGAACGCTCGCGTGGGCGAACGCCCTGCGCTCGATCAACCCCGAGGATCTAACGCGCATTGTTGCGCGTCCGCCGCAGGCGAAGGATCAAGGTAGTTGGTTTAGATTGGCAGAAGAAGTGCGCGGGCTGTTCGCCGAACTCGCTGCGGAAGGACTCGACTTTGAGACCGTTGTCGATAGCAAGAAGTTGCCGGAGCTAGACGGAGAGCGAAAACGCTGGAGCGCTTTAGCGGCAGCACAGGCAAAGATGCAAGAGGCTCTGAATAAAGCCGGCACTATCGATCCGCACCTTGGCCGCATGCGTGCCATCAACGAAGCGAACCTGACAGCGGGCGGCGATGTAGTGCTTGTCGGCGTTGTCGAAATGAATGGACTCTTGCGCCAAGCTCTAGAGGCATCAGAGTCAACCATCACAGCCCTCATCTTCGCGCCCGAGGCGTTGACCGAAAGTTTCGACGAGCTGGGATGCCTACGCTCCGAGGCATGGGTATTGCGCGACGTTAATTTGCCCCTCGATTCTTGGCGTGTCGTCGATCGGCCGAGCGATCAAGGAGATGCGGTTGTTGAGGAATTGGCCAGCTGGAATGGCGAGTTCAGCGCTAACGAGATCACCATTGGTCTCGCCAATACAGATGTTGGGCCGTTTGTTAAGCGCCGGCTCACCTCCCACGATGTCCTCGCGCGCGATGCAGCCGGATCTCCCTTGGGAGCCACAGGGCCGCTGAAGCTCTTGTCGGCAATTGGACGCTATCTACAAACAAAACGCTTCAGTGATTACGCCAACCTTGTTCGCCACCCGGACTTTGAGTCTGCCTTGCGCAAACGAAACGGAAAGCTCGAACCTGTCGGTACCGTGGACACATACCACAACGGTCACCTACCCGATCTGGCAGACGGTACGTGGCTGAGGAATCCCGGTGCGAAGTATGGCGCGCGACTACAAAAAGAAATGCATGAGCTTTGGGGTACCAGCCAAGAACTCCTCGAACCGCTCGTGAATTCCAAGCGCGGAAAGATGCACAAGGTGACGGAGACTCTCCGCACCCTACTCGAACATATATACGGCACGGAACCGCTTAACCCGACGATAGAGCGGGACCGTTGCCGCTTGTTTTCATTGCAGCAGATCGCGAGCGCATTCTCCGAGATTGAAGAGCTACCGAGCCAGTTAGCTCCCGAAGGCGACATACACGAAACTCTCGATTTGGTTCAGCGCCTACTCAAGAGCGAAATTGTTCCGCCGCGTGCAACGCGTGCAGATGAGACCTCGATCGAAATGCTCGGTTGGTTGGAGTTGCCGCTGGACACTGCACCCGCATTGGTCGTGGTCGGCTTCGAGGATGGCCACGTACCGGAATCCGTTCGCGGTGATGCCTTCCTTCCGAATTCGCTCAGGCGTGGTCTTGGCTTAGTCGACGACGACAAGCGCCTGGCACGGGACTTATACGTCACCGAACTGCTCCTGCAGTCGCGTCAGCGCATCGCATTCGTTACAGGCCGCCGCAGTCTTGAGGGCGATCCGCAAGTTCCCAGCCGTATCGTCTTTCACTGCCCAGCTGACGACGTCGTCCCGCGCGTACGGAGATTCCTCGACGGAACCTCCTCTTTTATTCCACAGGTAAAGAATAAGAGACAAGCGACCGTACTTCCCCAGCGCGAGCACGAGTTCGAGCTGACCCACATATCGGTCACGGACTTTCGCGCTTACCTGAGATCGCCCTATCAGTACTACTTAGAAAGGGTGTTACAACTCAAGACGCTGGACGACCGCGCACGGGAGATGGATCCGCTTGCCTTTGGAAACCTGGCCCACGATGTCCTGCAGCGATTCGGCCAAGACAAGAAGATTCGCGACGCCATCGAACCCAAGAAGATCGCTACGTATCTATGTGGGACATTGCACGATCTCGCAGGCGAAATCTATGGCGCCAAGCCCTTGCCTGCCGTTCGTTTCCAACTCGAACAGCTCGACTACCGCTTGCGAATATTCGCAGACCGTCAAGCGCAGCGGCGCGCAAAGGGTTGGATGATCCTCGCTTCAGAATGGCAGCCTGACGGCGGATCCGTGCCCTTGATCGTCGACGGTAAAACTATCGAGCTGCGTGGACGCATCGATCGCATCGATCACGATCCGATTGGCAAGCGATTTGCAATTTGGGATTACAAGACAGGCGACGCGCGCTCCTCCCCGGGGAACGCACACCGCAAGTCCGATGGGACATGGCGCGACCTGCAACTCCCGCTCTACTGCATCTTGGCCGCCGAACTCATCGGCGAAGATCCGCCCGAAGAGTTGGGTTATGGATCGCTCTGCAAAACAACCCATGAGATTGGCTTTGACCATGTCAAGACCTGGGGTGGTTCGGGCGACGACAAGGTTGAGTTCGACGAGGGCATCGGCCTGGGATACGAAGCGGCCCTTGATGTAGTACGCGCGATTCGGCGTGGAGAATTTCTCATCCCAGAGGGGTTTGATCCACGCGATGAAATCTTACGAGCCATTGGAGGTCTCGACCTCGTCGACGCCATGGATGAGGAGGAAGGCGAATGAGCGCTTCACAACACCTACTGATTCGCGCTTCGGCGGGAACCGGCAAAACCTACCGCCTATCGGGGCGCTTCCTGGAACTCTTATTCAAGGGCGTAGAGCCCGAGCGCATCCTTGCCACGACCTTCACACGTAAGGCTGCGGGCGAAATTCTTGACCGAGTACTAGAGCGTGTTGTCGAAGCTATCGAGGACGACGAAACGCGCAAAGAACTCGGAGACTCTATCGGGATGCCGAAGCTTTCGCTTGAAGACTGCGAAGCGCTGCTCGCGAAGCTAACCCGGAGCCTGCACACCTTCCAGGTGCGCACCATCGATTCATTCTTCGTGCACCTCGTGAAACTCTTTGCGCTCGACTTGGAGCTGCCGCCGGATTGGAGCATCAGCGATGAACGGGTTGACGACCGGCTGCGAACCGAAGCGCTTCAAGAAGTGCTCGGGCAAGAATCCTCCGACTATATTCTCCTTCTACTGCGCGAGCTGACTAAGGGCGGCGCGGGACGAAGTGTGCAGGACTCCCTCAAGAGGAAAATCGGTGACTTGCGACCTGTACACCAAGAGAGCACTTTCGAAGCCTGGGATTCCTTCCCAACGGGAAAGGGTCTATCCGACGAAGCTCTTCAAGCTGCGATTTCGGCATTAGAAATTGCCGAACTCCCAAAGACCGCCAAAGGCGACCCCAATAAAGTCTGGGTGAAAGCGCGTGACACATTTGTCGGGCGAGCCCGCGATGGTCTCTGGGATGACATTATCTCAAAGAGCGGTCTCGGCCCCGCCTTCTACAGCGAGGACAAGAAGTTCTCCAGGGCAGTCTTTCCCGATCCTGTCGTGGAGATCTTCGAGAGCCTCATGCCGCATGCTTGTCACGTCATCTTGACCGAGATGCGCAACGGCAACCTCGCCGCGCGTTCGCTGATGGAAACTTTCGAAGGCTTCTATCAAGATCGCAAGCGTTCAGAAGGAGCCTATGGGTTTTCTGATATGCCCCACGCGCTCGCGCCGCGAACTGCTGCACAGTTACCCATAGACGAACGTGAACTCGATCTCTGGTTCCGTCTTGACGGTCGCATCGACCACATGCTGCTCGACGAATTTCAGGACACCGCGCCGGTTCAGTGGCGAATCCTTGCTCCGATTGCGAGCGAGATAGTGAGTGAGTTTGACGGCTCGCGCAGCTTCTTCTGCGTAGGTGACATCAAGCAATCGATCTACTCCTTCCGTCATGCGGAGCCGCGGCTTCTTGCACAGCTCGATCGCATGTTACCGGGCATTGAGACGGAGACGATGGATCGCAGCTATCGCTCGGCGCAAGTCGTTCTCGACACGGTCAATCTGATCTTCACGGGAATGGACGAGAACGAAGCGCTCGCTGGATCAGAATACGGCGCCTACCGTTCCGCCTGCCAGGCTTGGCAGCAAGACTTCCGGCCTCATGACGCGGCGCGCGACCTGCCGGGCGCTGCCCTTTTGATAGAAGCCCACGAAAGCGACAAGCCAGAGCCGGCCTTGGTTGAAGCCACTGTACGGCGCGCCGAAGCCTTGCACACCGAAGCTCCCCAAGCCTCGATCGGGATCTTGCTACGCAAACGCAAGTTGATCCCAAAGCTTATCCACCTGCTCCGCGAGCGCGGAATCGACGCACGAGGTGAGGGCGGCAACGAATTGACTGATGCCCGCTCTGTCGTTTGCTTCCTCTCGCTGCTTCATCTAGCTGACTTCCCCGATGACAGCGCGGCAGCCTTCCATGTGGCAACATCACCACTTATTCGTTCCGAGAATTTTGCTCCCGATGCCGGTATTGAAGCGCAACGCGACTTCTCGCGGAGGCTGCGCCTACGCCTAGCAGAAGAGGGGCTTGGCGAATTCACCCGCAGTTTCGCTCTAGAAGTTTCCAATAGCGAAGAGTGGAGCGCTTGGGACAAGGCGCGCTTTGCGCAGCTGCTCGATCAAGCCTTCTCTTTTGAAGCCAACGTTGAATTGCGCCCCTCGGCATTCGTTGATCACATCAGGAGCAAAAAGGTCGAAGCCCCGGGTAGTTCATCCGTGCGTGTGATGACTATCCATGCATCCAAGGGTTTGGAATTCGACGCGGTGATCTTGCCCGAACTTTCAGGCCCCTTCGCCAACTTGATGAACTCTCTCAACACCATTCGCTCCGCGCCCGAGATCCCCTTTGAGAAGGTCACCCTGCGAGTGAACAAGGCCTACAAGAGTCTCTCTCCTCAACTCGCGGAGCTCTACGATCACAATCTGATGGGCGCCGTCGAGGACAGCCTAAGTGTGCTCTACGTTGCGATGACTCGCGCGGCGCGCAGGCTTGAGATGATCGTCCCTTGGGAGAAGCCCAAAACAAAGTCCACCAGCCCGACAACACAGGGTGTCTTGCGCAAAGCGCTCGCAGCCCACGGATTGCACGAACCTGACGAGGACGGTGTGATCTGGGAGCACGCAGGCAATTCCCCGGGAGCGGAGTGGAGTGCGGGTCTCAAGGCTAAGGAAGAGATGGAACCCGAAGAGCCTGTCTCCCAGCAACTGATCTTCGCAAAAAATGTGGGCCCGCGCACGTTACCGCGTCGCAGCCCTTCCGCAGAAGAAGGTGGTGGGCTAAAGAGCCCAAAGAATGCCCTGAACAAGCATCGTGGCGCAGACATTGGCACACTCGTTCATGAGTACCTCGAAGACCTAACCTGGATCGAGGACTTCAAGTTCGACTCTAAGCGCACCGAACAATTGACGGCATGGCGAAATGCTGACAAGAGCCTACGAGCAAGCGCGGAAGGAATCTTAGCTAAGCTCGCCGACTCGCCTGCTGTTCATGACGCCCTTTCGCGTGACAAGTGCCAAGCGCCGCCTTCTTGTGATGACCCCCAAGTTCTTGCCGAGGAGCGCTTCGCGCAAACACTGGTCGACGCAGAGGGCAACACCGAGCTCTGGACCGGCTCAATCGACCGGCTTGTGATCGGCCGAGAAGGGAGCCAAGTCGTCTATGCAGAGATCATCGACTACAAGACTGACTCTGAGTGCACGCCCGAACTCGTCGAATTTTACAAGCCACAACTCGAACGTTACCGCCAAGTGATCGCCTCCCAAACAGGGCTAGCCCTTGAAGACATTCCCGCGCGCTTGCTATTCCTGCGCACAGGCGACGTCAAGACGGTCTAATCAATGTCTTTCCTGCGCTAAGCCTAATTCAGACAACCTGTGGGATGCGTACAGGGATTCGCCTTGCACGAAAAATCTATCGCGATGCGCAATGAGAACAGCGGAACGTTCGCATCTCGCGCTTCGCTGAAGGGAAGCTTTCGCCTGCAACTCTTCAATGACTTGTTTGCGCACGACGACGGAAGCGGCATGGCTGTCTATGCCATCGGTTGTTTCAAATTAGCGGGCGGCGTTGCCGCAGAGGTTCTCCCCAAAGGTGACAACTCAGGCTGGCACCCCGTTGCGGGCGCCGGGCCTGGCGGAATCACAGGCGAGGTAGAAGGCGCCGTGTACCATGATCCGGGCTCGGGGCCCGAGCTGTTGATCTTTGGCACCGTAGCCAATGGGCCGTCGGGGTCATGGGTACATTGGGATGATCAAGGATTCCACGCCATTCCATCCCTTTCAGAGCTCTTCTTCGCTTTCCATTTCGATTCTCTGCCGGCAGCCGGCGCTTTCCCGGCAGGGCTCCATCTATTGCACTTCTCCGGTTCTTCAGACGGGCCTCTCAAGGTCAAGCTCAACTTCGGTGGCTCTTCGGCTTACCCGGAACGGAGCGGCGCCATGAGTGGCCAAACGCTCTACTACCAAGCGCGCTATCGCGATGGCGGGGCTACCTGCAATGCCGGTAACTTCAATCTAACAAACGCTGTCGAAATCTTGTGGGGCGTGTAAAGATCCTTCTCCAATTCACAGGGCCGGTTCACCTTGCAGGTGAACCGGCCCTGTTTTTTTGAGGTCGCCAATCACGGGCAGAGCGAAACGCTGAGCGCGTCACTCAGGTTGAATCTCGCCGGGGCACCAGCTGAGTCCCAATACCAAAATTGGAAGTTCCAGTTACTGCCTGCGAGCACAGCTCCCGGAGCGCCGCCGACGGTTGGAGGTGCGCTGAAATCGATAGCGCGCGAGGCTGTTCCAAGAACGTCCGTCGTGATCGCCGGCGGCAAGCGAAAGATAGAATCTCCGACGCAACGTAGACCTTCCCCGAAGGGCACTGACATTTGATTCGGGTTGCTAGGTGAAACAGTCAAGCGATCGATGACGACATCTCCGGCTCTCTAGGTCACCGTGTCGTAGGCGATGTAGACGTAGCCATTGAGCGCGTAGTCGGGATGGAAAGCCATCGCACGCAAGCACGTGAAGGTTCCCGACGCCATGAAGCTCGTGGCGTCGAAGTATGGAACCGCCTGCACAACTCCTCCGACGACGATTCGGATTTGGCCCGTTTGCTCGACTATGAACAAGCGACTGTCGCCCATCGGCCACTCAAGATCTAGGGGTTTGGATAGCCCCGTTGCGACCAATTCAGTAGTGATCGACTGAGAGCCCGGGCATGTCGCACCAAGAAGGCAATCGCTCCAAGTAAGGTCACAGGGGGCAATTTCGATAGAAGGCTCATCAACAGACCTTGCTGCAATTCCAGTAATTCGACTCCTCGCCTTGACGGATCCCAGCAATTCCGTCACCCTCCCGCACTGATAACTTGATCGCGAGCTGCCAAGGGGAAGTAGGTGAAAATCCTGCACGGTCCCGCCACTGTAAATCGTACGTCGCAGCACCACGTTCTCCGCCACAAGCGGAAACAGCCACTAGGAGCATCGCTCCCGGGAAGGCTTGGTGCTTCGGTCATAGCGATAAGTCAGGAGACCCATGGCGCTTGTGGAAGCATCGACCTCGAGGATTGGGTCCTGATTCAGCATCATCTGTGTGAACCGCAAACGCGGCGTCATCAGGTTGACACTAATTGGATTCATGTTCGGTCTCACGCCATAAATGCGCGTGACTGAAAAAGGAGGTCGGTCTCGAAGAAGACCTTTAATGAATCCAAAACCAACCATGACCTCCTCCACTCTCGTGCGTCGCACGACCCTCGTCGGCAGCTTGCTGGCAATCTCTCTCTTTTCGTCTCTAGCCAACGCCCAAGACGTTGTCGGTAATGGTTTCGCACTAGCGAACACTCAACCGGGCACAGGCGTAACCTACGATACGATGCCCAACGGCAACCGCGTAGTTTTCGACGGTTCTACCATCGATCTCCAAGACGGCGCGGGCGTATTCATCATGAACCTCGCCACAATGCCGGGCTTCGTCTTCAACTCATTCGTTGAAGTCGACCCGACACAGAGCTTCGCCATTGTTGGCGAAAGCTCCAATGGCGACATCTTCAGAGTTGCGCTCGACGGATCAGGCTTCAGCACACTGGGCAACCTGTTCTTCAACTACGACGCAGTCTTCGAAAGTAACGACTCGATCTTGATCAGCGCCGCAACTTGTGGCTTTAGCTGCGGCAATGACCTGGTGCGCATGAACACCACCACTGGCGCAACAACCTTCCTTGCGGCAGTCGCGGGCAATTCGGGCCCCGTCGCAGTCGCCGACAACGGCGACTTGTTCTACGGCACTGCTGACTCAAGCGTACCTTCCAACACGAGCATCATCTCTTGGTCGCAAGCCCAGCTAAACGGCGGCGCACTGCTTAGCGAGAGCGATGCAACAGTGCTGGTCTCCGGCTTGGAGAACGCAACATCGATGGCCATCGACCCGATCTTTGGCAACATCCTGCTGGCCGAGTCTATTTTTGGCGGAACCAGCCGGATCCTGGAATTCGACGCCTCTAACGGCAACCTTGTTGATGTGGTTATCGAGAGCGCTACTTACTTGGGCAGCATTGAACTGATACAGGGATCAGGACCTGGTCACTTCCACGCCTACCAGCCCGATGGAGTATTCATGCACTACAACGGCAATGACTTCTTCGGTACCGAGTACATCAACACGATCGAGTCGAAGCGACCGACGGCCACTCACACCCAAATCGGTCCAGTTGCGACCTTCACCATCGAAGGCGCAGAGCCCAATGGCGCAATGCTTGTCATGTTCGCCAACGTGAACCTGTTCAACCCGAGCTACTACACGACCCAGTTGAGCTTCAACTTCCTCTTCCACTCCAGCGTTCAGCCCTTCCAACAGCGCCGTACGCCGCTGTACATTCCGGTCGACTCGAACGGCACCGGAGTATTCAACTACTTCGATCCCGGCAACTTGCAAGGAACCTTGGTCTTCCAAGCCTTGGTCACCAACGCCTCCGCTGGATTCATCGGAAGCAGCGAAGCAGTGATGAACTAGTTCGGAGTCTTCCTCCGAAGGTTAAATGAAGGCGGGGGGGCTCCCCCAATCACCCGCCCCCGCCCCGCTTTTTTTGCTCGTCGCTGCTAAGGAAGGAACGAGACCTGCACACCATTGGTCAGGTTGAAGCCAAGCCCACACGGACCGCCAACTTGCGAGTCTCGATACAAGACTTGGAAGAAGCGCGCGTCACCTGAATCCCAATTCACCTGGCCGCTAAGCCCTGGTCCCCAAGTCGCGCTGCCGCTCGCACCGGGAATTCGAACGCCGAGGCCTTGAACCACTCCGCCCGCGCAGCGCAGTCCGTCGCCGAAGGGTGAACCGTTGCCCCCGTTAACGGACTCGCTTCCGACGAGAGCAAGCGCCGCTTTGCCCGGCAGCAATTGCAAAGCAAGGAGAGCTAGATCATCTGCGCTCACACTTGCGCTGCCCGCGATATCAAGCAATCCGCCCGCAAGCGAAGAGTTACGGCAACCCGTGGTCGGTCCTCCAGTATTGCCGCACGGGCAAGTCGCTAGGCTCGACCCAAAACAATAAGGAACCCCAAGTAGATTGTGCGAGGAATAGGAGCGCGCGAGCCCCGAGTCTTGCCCACCGCTGTCCGCCAACTTGTCCCCCAGTACGAACTCTGAGCGGCCATCCCCGTCGATGTCGAAATCCCCAGCAAGAGCACTCCCCGCCTCTTGATCACCCGTTTGGCCGCTGGTTGAGGCCAATAGAGAGCCATCGGCACCGGAGTAGACTCGCACCATGCCTGTCGTTCCGGCGACTAGCCCTCCAACCAAGAGGTCAGAAACTCCATCGCCATCCCAATCACCGGCGTCCGCCACAGAGCGGCCCAGGTGTTCCCCAGGCTGACCGGTGATGAGCCTAATCGTACCGCCTGTACTTGCGCTAATGACGCTGACCATACCCGCGTCAATTCCCCCCAAGCTGCTGTCCGGAGAACCGATCGCGATGTCCGCAAGGCCGTCCGAGTTAGCGTCCCCTAACGCGCAAATGACCCGTGCGAAACCCGCATCGAGTTCCGGACCAATCAACGTGTAGAGATTGGCGCCCGTGGCACCAGAGTGCACCTGAAGGTAGCCCAATCCATTGCTGCCATAGGGTGTTCCTGCTGCGTAGTCATCGATTCCATCGCCGGTGATGTCGCTAATGCCAAGCAAGCTGGTGCCGAGTTGGTCACCAGGATTCATGCCCGTGTGACCGCGAATATACCCGCCGGTTGCGCCGGAGTAGACCGTCACGCTTCCAGAGTCCGTGCCATTTGCATCTTCATTCGGTGCCCCTACAACGATGTCCGGTACGCCATCACCATTGCCATCGCCGGTTCCCGCGACGGCTGTCCCTGCTAGTCCGAAAGCCTCGACGCCCACAACTTCGATCAAAAGAGTGCCGTCGGCACCGGATCGAACCTCAGCGCGGCCGTTCTTGGAAGTACCCACCGAAGCGAAGGGTGCGCCCGCAATCCAATCTGAGATCCCGTCGCCATTGACGTCGTTGACGGGCGCCAGTGCTTGGCCCAGAAGCTCGCCGTTGTTCACTCCATCTACGCGCCGAAGGACTGCCCCCGTCGCGCCCGAAAGGACATAGACGCTTCCGCTATTCGGCCCAGAAAAGTCGCTACGCGGGGCTCCAACCACGATGTCCCGTACGCTATCGCCATCCTGGTCATCGATACTGCACATCGCCCATCCCAAAGCATCGCCAGCGGCAGGTCCGTCAACCTGCCAAACGTTTACTTGTGCACTGCTGCTAGAGGAGAAGGCCCAGAGGGCGCCTAGCACGGCTATTCTGAAGTGGCTAATTCGCATGATGCGGTCAGAATACTGCGTGTTATGAACTGTTGGTGAACTCCTTTGCGCAAGTCAGGTAATTTCGCAAACGCCTGACCTCGCGCCGATTCCATGAACCATCCTACGCCCCAATAATCATGCTCCTACGTCGTAAGTTCTTCGCTCTACTTCTCGCCACCTGCTCCTGCCTCGCCCTAGTTGGGCTTACGCCGGTTCAGGATGCTGGAGCACCCGTAAAGGCCTCACGCTTTGCCGGTAAAAACGTAGTCATCACCGGCGCTAACCGGGGGCTAGGTCTAGAGTTTGCCAAGCAGTTCATTGCGGCAGGAGCCAACGTGATTGGCAGTGCGCGCAAGCCAGAGGGAGCAACAGAGTTGGCGGGAACCGGGGCGCGCGTCCTACAGCTAGATGTAACTGATGACGCATCTGTGGCCGCCTTCTCTGCAGCCATAGGCAAGGCAGAAGTTCACCTTTTAATCAACAACGCGGGGACGAGTGGTCGCTCGCTTGCAGGAAAGTCGTCTCGTGTTGAAATCGCCCGCTTCATTTATGACGTGAACACTCTAGGGCCGATGCGTGTGACTGGCGCACTCATTGAAAACCTTGCCGCCCCAGAAGAGGCCATCATCGTCAACATCTCCAGTCGTCTTGGCAGCATCGCCATGAATGAGGACGGAGGATTCCACGGCTATCGTGAAAGCAAGGCTGCCTTGAACATGTTCTCTCGCTCCCTCGCCGCTGAACACCAAGACAAGGGGGTCATTGCTGTCTGCGTCAGTCCCGGATGGGTTCGCACAGATATGGGCGGTCCCGCCGCAACCCTCTCCCCCCAAGAGTCCATCAGCGGAATGCACAAGCTGATCGAAGGACTCGCGGCCGAAGACAGCGGCAAGTTTTTCAAATACTCGGGCGAGGAGTTGGCTTGGTAACGAGCAGCGGCACAACAAGTAGCGCGCCGATTCCGGCCAATAGGGAACCGATGATGATGGCGGCGTAGAGCGGCGCTTCAGGACAAAGTCGGCACGGGTACATTACGACCGCGAGACTGCTCATACCTGCCACAAGTGCATAGCTGGCACCGGGGTCTCCAGTTCAATTTTGAACTAGAGCGCCCAAGCAGCGAGCGGCCCGGAAGAGAAAGAACGCAGCCTTCTCAATCCGTGCACTTCTCAAACTCGTGCACCCAAACCTTCGAGCCGCCATCCCACTCCATACCCTTATGCATGCGCAGAATCAGATCGCGGTACATATCAAGGCTCGGATACCCCTCCGCCTGTGCCTCAGCATCGCTCATATCGCCAAGCGTTTCGCGCCGAAGGTCTTTGATGACGAAATTGGTTCCATCGAGCTCAAAAGTTTCGCCCGGATAGCCATAGACGCCGTTCCGCCGCTGCTGCGTCTTGCGGCCTTCCAATGCGGCCGTGACCAGGCGAGCATGGGTGACAAGGGCTTCGATCGTACACGTTTTTTCAGGGTAGTCGGTCATGCGAATAGGAGAGCACGGGCCAACGATGATCGCTAGGAATCTCTGTGCTCCCCGTGCAAAATGCGCTGATCGCGTAACTCCCAATAGTTCACTCCCAAACGGTCGGGAGCCCTCTACCCCGACTCACTCTCGCTTGAGTTCACCCTCAAGCACAGCTTGATGGTAATCAAGGAGTTCCTGCACGGCGCGGGCTGTCGCCTCGGGCTGGGTCTCAGCAAGATTGTGCGACTCTCGAGGGTCCGCACCGAGATCGAAGTAGAGCGGATCATAGAAGGCTTCTTTCGTGTCCCCTTCAGCAGGCAAGGTGATGATGACTTTCTTGTCCGGCCAACGCATAGCGATACGACGTTTGGCTGTGCGCTTTGGTTCGTTGCGCATAAGAAGCTTCTCGTGACCGACAAACTTGGGGTCGTTAACCAAAGCCATGAGCGACACCCCATCGTATGGTCGCGGCGGGAAATCTAGACTCAACCGCTCGAGGATCGTCGGAACGAAATCGAGATTAGACACGAGAGCGGAACGTCGCAATCCAAACCGTTTATCGGAAGCGGGTAGCTTCAAGACCGCTGGGACGCGCATCAACTCACCGTAAAGGTGAACTCCGTGTCCCCGTAACCCATGCTCCCAAAAACCCTCGCCATGATTTCCAGTGGCGACAATCAGAGACTCTTCAAAGAGCTCTCGGCTTTTCAATTCAGCCACAAGCTGCCCCAACGCATCGTCTGCCCAAGCTACGTTAGCGTCATAGAGATGGATGGTAGATTCGATGTCTTCCGGCCCTGGAACGCCTGTCAAGGTTCTCTTGCGCAGTTCCTGTGTAGCGTTCGGATCGAAGGGCCCGGGGAAGCGGCTGTCACGAAAGCGCTCCAAGAATTGAGGAGGCGCGCTATAGGGCGCGTGGGGCTGCAGGAAGTGAACGAAGAGGAAGATAGATTCGCCCGCTTTCATCCCATCGAGCTCTTCACGCACAACCTTCAAGGACTCGCCAGGTGTCGGGTAGTGACAGAGCTTGCCTTGAAACTGAACCTGTCGCGTACCTTCTGGGCCGGGACCGAGGTGCATCTCGGCGAATCGATCAAAACCCTGATCGTTGCCGTAGTGGGCTCCGCCGTTGTAGACGGCCGATATCGCCACTGTTCGGTAGCCCGCTTGCGACAAGGACTCGGCGAGGGTGACTTCTTCCTTGGGTAACTCTCCCTTGTAGCCTGTCAAGCCATGACTATCGGGATAGCGTCCAGTCAAGAGACTTGGAATGCTACCGACTGCGTAAGGCGCTGGAGAGACCGCGTTCTCGAAGGCAATGCCTCGGGTTGCAAGCTCGTCCAGATTGGGTGTTGTTAAACGGTCGTAGCCCAGGTGCGACACATGATCGGCGCCGAGCGTGTCGAACAAGACGTATAGGACCAACTCCGGCTTCTTGTCCTCGTTGGGTACAGCCCCATTTGATTCGAGTCCGCCAAACAGTACGCAAAGGGTATACAGCCCAAAGCCCGCGCCCAGCCAATCTATCAAGCGAGCACGCCCCTAATGACTTCCGCAGGAATCACTGTGGTCAACTTGCGGTCGAGCCCTCCGTAAGGGAAGACGAGTTTCTCATGGTCGAGGCCCGCCAAGTGCAAGATTGTCGCGTGCAAGTCTCGGATGTGATGCTTGTTCACCACGGCCTCGCCCCCGAGTTCGTCCGTTTCTCCGTAGCTTCCGGGTTTGATACCTGCTCCCGCCATCCAAACCGTGAATGCCTTGGGATTGTGGTCGCGCCCTTCTGAGTTCGCAGTTTGGCCGTCGCCACCTTGTTGGGTTACAGGCTGGCGACCAAACTCTCCGCCCCAGATAACAAGCGTCTCTTCCAACAAGCCGCTGCGTTCCAAGTCCGACAGCAGAGCGGCAATCGGCCGATCTGTTTCGGGGCAGTGAATTCCAAGGTTCTCCGCTACTCCTTGATGCGCATCCCAGGTTTGCTGTTGGTGCCCGCCTCCATGATAGATCTGGACAAAGCGCACATCGCGCTCAACCAAACGGCGCGCGATCAAGCATTGACGACCAAAGACTCCGGGCGCAAGCGCAAGCGGATGATCCACTGTTGGATCGTTGAACCCGTACATTTCCAGGGTCTTCGGGTCTTCGCTAGAGAGATCGAGTGCCTCGCGTGCCGACACTTGCATCTGGTGCGCCAATCCATAGCAGCCGATGCGGGCGAGCAACTCTTCATCGCCACCATGACGTTCTAGGTGCCCTGCGTTTAGCGCGGTGATCGCGTCGATTTGCTCGCCTTCCTTCTCCCTACTCATTCCATAGCGAAAGCTGTTAGGCGCGGGCGACAGGTCCAACAACGCTTTGCCGCGCGAACGGAACAGAGTTCCTTGAAACTTCGCCGGCATGTAACCGCTCCCCCAGTTCGCGGGTCCCGAGATCGGTCCGCCACGCGGGTCATGCATCACCACGAAACCGGGCAACTCCGTATTTTCGCTACCGAGGCCATAGTTGATCCAAGACCCAAGTGCAGGGTGGCCTTGAATTATCTTGCCGCTGTTCATTTGTAGCACAGCCGATCCGTGGGCAAAGGAGTCGGTGTACATACTCTTGATCACAGCCAACTTGTCCATGTGTTGGGGCAGGTGCTTGAAAGCATCGGAACACCACTGGCCAGTCTCGCCGTACTGCTTGAACTGTTGCGGCGAACCGAGCAGGACCGACTCTGAGTTCTTACCCTTGCGCCGCTCATGGTCGACCATCTCACCCGAATGCCGGTTGAGTTCAGGCTTGTAGTCGAAGAGATCCATCTGGGAAGGACCACCGAACATGAACAGAAAAATGACCCGCTTCGCCTTCCCTGGCAGGGGTAGAGGACTCGCACCTGCAAGTGACGTCAGACTATTCGCGTAGAGGCTTCCCGAAGAACCGAGCGACAGCCCCGCGGCCGCTGCACCCATTTGCAAGAAGCGGCGACGGTCCAAAATCTGACGGTTTCTTTTTCCTGTACTCACGATCAATCCACGTAGAGGAATTCGTTCAAGTTCAACGCAGTGAGACAAAACAAAGCGATGGCGTTTTCAAGTGGCGTACCCGGGTCGTCCGCACTCACCTTAGTGACTGTAGCTTGCTGCTGAATCTGCAAGTACTCAAGGTGCGCGGCCCCGCCGACCACACCGACGCCAAACCTGCCAGCCCTCGGCAAGAGTCTCTTGCCCGTGTCAGAACCGCGATACTCCAAGCAGACCTCTCCATCCAAACTCACACGAAGGCTGGGTCCAAAGATCTGTAGCGCAACTTGATGACACTCCTCGAAACTCAAACGGTAAGGAACTCGGAGCACCTCGATTGCCCTCGAGCTCTCCGAGTTCAAACGAAGCAAGCGAACTTCTTCGTTTGCGATGTCGAAGATGACTTGGTTCCAAGCGATCTGCTCGCCAGATCCAGACGCTCTTAGGTAAAGCGAAAAAGCCTCACAGTCCTTCTCCAAGGTTAAGTCAAAGGTGACGAGCCCGTTTTGAAATACCGGCTCGCGCAGTAAGCCGAGAGGTCCCAAGTCCGGGAGCGCCTCTTGGGTCATGTTGTATTCGTTCCCCCAAGCCCCCTTCCTGTATTCCCACGCTTCGCGTGGACCATGGAGGCAGTTTTCTGCGCTCAGCGTATTGAAGTAAGAGATCTCGACGCGCTTGGGGACTGCGGGGCGGAATGTAAGCCGCGCTGAACGCGCTTCGAATCCATCCTTCTGGTTCGCAATGAAGCTTGTAGCTATCTCTAATTCGGCCACCGTCGGCTCCCTCAGCATGATGCGCCGGTAGATGCTGCTCACAAGACTGGGCAAGCTCTCTTCCTCTTCTGCTTCCTCGCCTGCAAGTAACTCGCGAGCCAACTCAAGAGCGACGCGATTTGTGAACTCGCCATTCAGCAAAGTGAGCGCTTGGTTAGCGACTGTGGTCTCCGACCGCTTGCCTTGGGGCGTGTTTGGGTCTGGAGAATCAAAGACCGTGAAAAGCGGCACGAGCATGCCTCTCTTCACGTAAGCGTAAGCTGCACGACGGCTACGCTGATCCTCACTCGACAATTCCCAACCTGAGCCTGCCCGCGAACTACCGGCCATGGCTTCCAAGCTCAATGCGGGGAAGTAGCCGCGGCCACCGGTCTCTGGGTTCAACGAACCGCACACGGCGAGGATCGAATCGTGCAGTGACTCGGCGTCTAGACGGCGCATATTCTGACGCCACAGCAAGCGGTTTCCGGGGTCCACCGCGAGCGCCTCGGTCGAATCGAAGGCGGAGGAGCGACGATAGGTGGCAGAGTTCAAAATTAGTCGGTGCATGTACTTCATACTCCAACCGCTCTTCACGAACTCGTCTGCCAACCAGTCGAGTAGCAATGGATGGCTAGGGGCTTCGCCCGTCGCACCGAAGTCGTTCGGGGTAGCCACGAGCCCCTGACCGAAGTGTCCTTGCCAGATTCGATTGACCATCACGCGCGCCGTCGTTGGATGTGCAGGACTCGCAATCCAATTGGCAAGCGCCAAACGTTGGCCTGAACTTGATTGGTCGGGAGCCTCTTCGCGCTCGTTCGGAAAAACTTCCGGTACAGCGCCCGCATCATCAGCGCACAACACCGGCAAGAAGCCTGCACGCACTAGATCCAGTGGCGCAGAAGCCTTACCGCGCCGTAAGATGTTGGTCGGAGTCGGCTGAGCGCCAGTCTCCGATACACACATGATCCAAGGCCACTCGCCCTTGTAAGAGTCTTCCAACTTCTGCAGGCGCTTCTCCATCACGAAGAAATCAAGCCGCTCCTGACTCGTTAGCGACTTCCGAACGTAGTCGCTGTGGATTCCAAGTTGATCGCCATACTCAACCACCGTTTGGTCTTCGTCTCGTACGCCTTCTTCCACGGGGTTATTTGCCAACAGATCATCGAAGTTCTCCTCGATGTACCTCTCCAGGTAGCCGTCGTACACATCAGCAATTTCCTTCTCTAACTCTTCGTGTCCATCGTCTCGATCTTTTTTCCAAGACGCCTCGATCGTGTCATTAACCTCACTAAGTCGATGCGTCTTTGATGTGAAGCTGAATTCCGGTTTGCTGTAAGGCCGGACGTTTCGCAAGAGCGCGATGAACGAGTAGTAGTCTTTTTGGCGAACGGGATCGAAGCGGTGATCGTGACATCGAGCACAACCGACGGTTACGCCCATCATCCCTTCGGTGATCGTTCGCAGAGTATCGTCGTGCATGTCCCAAACGGCCTGTTCGGCATCGTTCGGTTCCGTATCCCAGAGACCAAGAGAGTAGAAGCCCGTTGCGGTCAAGCTCTCTTGAGTCACTTCCTCGATCTCATCCCCCGCGAGCTGTTCGCGCAAGAAGTCATCGAAGGGCAGGTCTCTGTTGTACGCGTCATAGACGTAGTCCCGGTAGCGCCAGATGAAGAGCTTCTCGGCGTCTTTTTCGTATCCGTTCGTTTGAGCAAAGCGAACGATATCGAGCCAGTAGCGACCCCAGCGCTCGCCATACTGCGGGCGCGCCAACAGCTCGTCGACGAGCCGTCCCCACTTGTCTTTACGACTGTCGAGAAGGTACGCCTCGATTTCCTCGAAGCTGGGCTGAACGCCGACCAAGTCTAGGTACAAGCGTCGAACGAGGAAGCGCTCTTCTGCAACCGGACCAGCATCCAAGCCCGCTTGCTCGAGCTTAACGTTCACAAATTGATCGATTGCATTGCGCGTAATCCGGTCGTTTATCGAATTTGCGAGCTGCGGTACTGCAGGACGCTCGACCGGACGAAAGGCCCACCAGTTGCGGCCCTCCTCGATCGAAATCTCGCGCGTGTCGGAAAACACTTCATGATCAATTTCTACGCCGCTCGCCGGCCACGAGGCGCCCTGCTCAACCCAGCGCTCAAGCATCTCTACATCTTCGAGATCGAGCTGTCCATTCGGCGGCATCTCGAAGTCTTCGCTCTCGTAGCGAACCATCCGGATCAAGAGGCTTCTATCAGGGTCCCCGGGAACAACTGCCGAACCGCTGTCGCCGCCAGTGACCAAGGAGTCATGGTCGGCCATCATCAAGTGACCGCGAATGCGGCGCGCATGAGGCCCGTGGCAGCGGAAGCACGACTCTTCCAGAATGGGCCGAACATCACGCTCGAAATCCACACTTTCCGGCTCTTGCATGACACCCGCAACAGCTGCGGATGCAAGCATCATGCTTACGACTGCGGTCCCGAGGGCCGCCGCTAGATGATTGTTCGACATGCGAGGTGCTGAGTCCTGAGCTTACCCCGCAAGGCGTCGGCGAGAGAATTGGACTCTAAGAAAGGCAGGAATTGGGGGAGATGAGCCTATTGATATAGAGCATTCTAGACTCCAGGTGGGAATTGAAGGGAAGGTCTCTTCTCGAAACCGCCCGATACACCCAAGACGCCCCGTGACCAGCACACCACCTCACACACAGCGCTCCAAAGGCTTCAAGATCGCCATCTTGATTCTTGCGCCAATTATGGGGCTTCTGCTCCTGGAACTTGGTTTCAGGGTTCGGGCGCACTATCGAAATTCCCGCACACTCGACCAGGTTCGTGAAGTTCCTGCAGAGCCGGAAGTCGGTGGCCGGACGCGTTTTGTCGACATCATTCGGCCGAACGCGAACGACAAGATCATCTACGACTTGCGCCCCAACCTGGACACCACCTTCAAGGGCAAGAAACTCACAACCAACAGCGTCGGGTTTCGTGACCCCGAACGTGTATTTGATGCGCAGGAAAACGAAATCACGATTGTTGGGATCGGCGCTTCGATGATGTTCGCCCACGGTTTGGCAGACGGCGAAGGATACATGCCGCGGATCGAGATAAAGCTGAACAACAGGTACTCTGGACATAAGTGGCGTGTCATCAACACCTCAGCTCCGTCCTACAACGTCGTCATGAAAGTAGAGACCCTTATCCAACGAGGGCTCGCCTATAAGCCAGACTTAGTGCTGCTCAACATAGCAGGCAACAACCTCGACCTGCCCCAGTACATCCGTACACGCCAGGATCCGCTGGCGACCAACCGCTCCTTCCTACTCGATTTCTTCGGCGACCGAGAAGGGCGCAAGACTCTCGGCGAGGAGCGCATGGCGGAGATGGCGTGGGTTGATCGCAAAGCTATTTCTTGGGATTCCGGAGCTGTCACCAGCCCCGAGCAGATTCCAGAACAGTATCGCGACCTGGTTGGCTGGGCTCCCTTTCGGGTCGCTCTCGATAAATTGAAAGCCCTCAGTGAGAAGCACGATTTCGAGGTGATCGTCTTCGCCTTCATTGAGCACGACCTGGTGCCATCGATGCTCGAAGAGGGCCGGCAACGAGGCTTCCATATCATTTCGCTCATGGACGATCTCGACGCCTACTTGATCAAAAATACAGGTGCGGCCTTCGACATCGAGAACTACAAGAGTTCGAAGCTCGTAGTCAGTCCATTCAACCTGCACCCCTCCAGGCTTCAACACCGCATGGCGGTCGATCGCCTGCTCGAGGACATGGATTCGATGAAGATCATCGAACGATTGATGCTGCGCTAGACTCCTCACCTACAGAGCGAGGCGCACAGTCAGCGCATCGTAGACTTCGGGATCAGTGATCGTTCAAGGCGGCAGAGAGTTGAATTTAACAAGTAGCCGCTAGTCGTGGTCCTTTGGGCCGCTTGAAGAGAGCTGGACTAGCTCCTCACTTACCCCAGACTTCGCCGAGCACCTTGAAGGCCTGTTCGTCGAACTGCGCGACCTCGACCTGCACGAAGGGGTAGAAATCGTTCGCGCCAAAGTAGGCCTCGGTAAGTTCAGCGAAGTACTCTTTTGAATTGTTCAATCCGTAGGCTCGCTTCCGTTCACCGCCGCTGTGCAAGACTTGCTCGTAACGCTTGGACTCTTTTGCGGCATCATACGCACTCTCGATTCGCTCGTCGTCGTAGCCAAGGAACTGATGATGGTAAGCGTGAGCAAGTTCGTGCATCACCATCCAAGGTTGAGTGAAGGACCACGAGATGAAATTCTCCGCGTTGCCAAACTGAATCGACTTCGCCAACTGCGGATTGTAATCGTTGCTTTCTAGCCATTCGCGAGAAGGATGATAGACGCCGCCCTGGACGCGCGGATCGTCGAGGTCCATCCAAATCGTGATTTGCTTGAGCTGCTTTAGGGCTAGGGCGGGCACCACATGGCAAACGTCAAACAACTTGTGGTCGAGTAGGTTCAGCGCACGTTCGCCAAGCCCATTCTCGGCGGCGAGGAGCCCCGGATCAACATTCACCGTCCATCCGCGCATTTCGCGCGTCTCATATTCTGGCGGACTCGAGTCGGCAACCGGACGGAGAGTGGGAAGTAAGGCGATGCACAAGAACAGTGTCGAGGGTTTCATCTTGTCCAAAGGCTACGGGTCGCCATAGCCTAACTGCATGAGATTCCCGAGAACTGCCGCCTTGCTGTACTTATCCCTACTCATCTCTTGCACACTCACAGCGGCTCCTAAGCCCGCACCACAGAGCCAAGAGGACTTCGAGCCTATCCGTTTTGGGGACACGGAAGAGTTGGCCTACACCGCAGAGTTCTTTCCTGGGGCCAGCTACGACGAGAGTATTCCGTCGCCCGATCAGTTGCTCGGGCAAAAACATGGCACACGCCTCGCGCACCATGCGGAGGTGCTGGACGCCTTCCGGGTTTGGACGAAGGCTTCCCCACGCATGACGCTCCACACCTTCGGGCAAACCCACGAAGGGCGCGAACTCTGCTATGCCGTGATTACTTCTCCGGAAAACCAATCCAAGATCGATAGGCTCCGCGAGAACCACGCCAAACTCGCGGATCCTCGCGGTCTTGGGGTTTCCGAGGCGCAGAGTATTATCGATGACGATCCGGCAGTGGCTTGGATGGGCTACTCGATTCACGGCGATGAGCTCTCGGGAACGGACGCGTCGCTCGCCATCGCCTATCACTTAATTTCCAGTCAAGATGCGAAGGTGCGGGCCTTGCTCAACGACCTGGTGATCATCATCGATCCGTGCCTCAACCCGGATGGTCGAGAACGCATCATCGGCATGGTGGAACAATCTGCGGGCTATACGCCGAATCTCGACTACGCCTCGATGCACCGCGGACGCTGGCCCTTTGGCCGTGGCAACCATTACCTGTTCGACATGAACCGCGACTGGATCGCGGGCTCACAGCCGGAGACCCGCGCGCGTTGGAAAGCTGTGCTTGACTGGAACCCGCAGTTATTTGTCGATGCGCATGAGATGGGCAGCCTTGACACTTTCCTGTTCTATCCTCAAGCGGCGCCGTTCAATCCGGAGCTACCGGAGAACACGGTCAAATGGCAGACTAAGTTTGCAGACGCTGCCTCTCAGGACTTTGATGCAGAGGGCTGGAGTTACTACACCCGCGAATGGGCGGACGCTTGGGGCCCTTTCTACTCGGACGCTTGGGGATCTTTGACCGGCGCGGTTGGAATCCTTTACGAGCAAGCAAGCACGGCCGGATTTCAATTGCGGCGCGCCTCTGGCGAGATCCTCACCTATCGCGAAGCGGTTCACCATCAAGTCGTGGCGAGCATGGCGAACTTGGAGACTCTGCGGGTCAACCGCTCAGAGATCCTGACTGACTACCTGGCGAATAAGCGCAAGAATGTCTCCGCGGAGACGGAGGGCAATGAGCTCTCCCTGGCAGTGATACCGCACGGAAATGTGAGTCGTATGCAAGATCTCCGGCGCATCCTCGACGGGCAGCGGCTTGAGTATTCCGTGATCGCAACGGGCGCCACCCTGCGCTCCGCAAGGAGCGCGCGGGGCGTGGCTGCCGAGGAAGTTGATCTTCCGGATGGCACGTTGATCCTTCCGGCTCGCCAACCCCAACGCCAACTGCTACGGGCCTTTTTCGAATTCGATCCACAGATCGATAGCGCAACATTGAAGTTGGAGCGCGAGGAACTTGAACGCAAAAACATCTCAAAGATGTATGACGTGACCGCTTGGTCCTTGCCGCATGCACTCGACCTGGACGCTTGGTGGGGAACGCTCGACGAGACGAAAATGCGCGCTCCGGACGAACGCGCCGCAACAGGGCTTACAGCTGACAGCGAAGGGTCACAGTCCAAGAACCGAACGGTCTACGGCTGGGTCGTAGATGGCACGAGCGATTCTTCAGTCGCCTTCGCTGCGCGAGCTATGGAAGCGGGTTTACCGGTCTACGCTTCAGACGTGGAATTTCAAGTTGAGGATAAGCACTGGCCGCGTGGGTCGCTGCTCGTACGCCGCGGTGAAACCCAGCGTTCCATCGAAGAAGTCGAACACCTCGTCGGCCGCGCGGCAGAGAAATCGGGCGCACAAGCCTCCCGCGTTTACTCGGGTCGCGCACCTGGAACTGGGCCGGACTTGGGTGGCGGACACTTTCAATTGCTCGCCCGCCCGCGCGTTGCGCTACTCGCCAATTCGCCGGTGGACAGCAGTACTTACGGCCACTTGTGGCATCACATCGACGTGGTCTTAGGCCTGCCCTTTTCGATCATTGACACCCAAAGCCTCGGCTCCACGGACCTGCGCCGCTACAACGTGCTCGTTCTTCCCCCGGGCGGTTACGACTCGGTGATTGAACCTATCAAGGACGATCTCGCGAACTGGGTGCTAGGTGGCGGGACCTTGATCGCTTGTGGCGATTCCGCAGCGATGCTCAGTTCGGGAAGGCTCGCAATGAGTTCGGTGAGCCTGCGCCGTGATGCACTCGAGGATCTCGATGTCTACGCCCGCGCGTTACAGCGTGAGCGCGACTCCCAGGAAATCGAAATCGACGAGAAGCTAATTTGGAAAGGCGAGAGCCAAGAGCTGGACGAAGAGCCTTCCGAGCCCAAGGACAAGGAATCTACGGAAGGGGACAAGGCGCCAATGAAAGAGCTGGACGCCTGGATGCGCCGCTTCTCGCCGTCGGGCGCGAACTTGCTGGCGGGCGTCGATACTTCCCACTGGTTGACCTATGGTTCAGATTCACAAATACCGATCGGGGCGAGTGGCTCAAGGGTCTTCCTGGCGAAAGCCCCGGTGGAAATCCCCGTGCGCTTTACCACGAGCGACAACTTGCGCTTGGGCGGCTTACTGTGGCCAGAGGCTCGCGAACGTCTCGCGGACAGCGCTTGGCTCACGCGCGAGTCTTCCGGCAATGGCCAAGTGATCCTGTTCGCTGGCGTGCCCGGATTCCGCGGCTATCATCACGCCACCGCGCGATTCTTCTCCAACGCACTCGTATTCGGTCCGGGTCTCGGCAGCAACCAGCCCGTCGGCTGGTAAACCCTTGTCAAACACAGCAAAGCAAACAGCCCCGCTCTTGAAGCGTGTCTCGACAGTCTACCTCCTGCTGATTCTCATCGCAGGGGGCTTCGCGAGTCAGCGACCGACCTATGAATGGGACCTGCTCGGCTACCTGGGCTGCGTCGAGGAGCTTGCCGGCAAGAACGCTCAGGAAACGCACGCTTCGGTCTACGCCCAAATCGCGGAGCAGGTTCCCGAACGCGCCGCACAGGATCTGCGCGCCAAAATCCCCTACCGCGAACTTCTCACGAATAACGCCGAAGCCTTTGGCGCGCAACTGCGCTTCTACCGGGGGCGAATCGTCTACATCGGCTTGCTCAAAGGGCTCAGCCAGCTCGGCGTCCCGCCTATTCGCACAATCTATGCGCTCTCGCTCCTGGCGGGCCTCGCCACCGCTTGGGTTCTGTTCCGCTGGATGGCGCGCCACATGCCCCCCATTGCGGCTGCCGTCTGCGCGTTCGGCGGTCTTGCGGGCATGGGTTTCTACAAGGGCATGACCCTGGCAACGCCGGATATGCTCGCCGCCTGCTTCTTGATCACGGGGGCTTGGTGCCTCATCGAAAAGAATAGGGCCAAGCTTGGTCTCGTTTTCTTCGTATTAGCCATCGCAACTCGCTCCGATCACATCGTCTTGATCGGCCCTCTACTCGTTTGGCTCGGCGCTACGAACAGAATCTCGAAGGCCTCTTTAGGGCTAGCCTTGGTGCTGGTTCTTTCAACAGTCTACGTCGCGACCGCCGGCCGTAATACCTACGGTTGGTGGACTGTCTTCCACCACACCTTCTTCGGCTACAAGTCCTTCCCTGCGCTCGAAACACCCGCGCCGGACTTAATGCTGGCTATCAAGCACGTGGGCAAGTCTCTGCCAAAGTTCAGCGCGTTCCAGCCGGCTATCTACGTCTTGATCGCTCTCTTCGCTCTCGTCTCCGGCTATAAGAAAAACCGCGTGCGAAGCCTTTCTGCTGGCCTCGCCGCGGTTTCTCTGTTCGCGCTATTCGTACATTTTGCGCTCTTCCCGGCCCTTTGGCCGCGCCTGATGCTCCCCTACTGGAGCCTGGGCTTGGTCGCCTTCGGGCTCAGTTGGAAAGAGAAGGCTAAGGCCTAAAGATCGGCCCAGGCTTCGCCGTAGTTGTGGGTGACTTCATCACCCTTACGGATCGCCTTCATAGCCTGAAGCTCCTCACCGTTGAAGTAGGCCGTGGGCTTTTGGCTGTGGTTCACGAAGCGTGTTTCGTTCTGACCGTCGATGCCGTACTCGCGCTTTTCGTCCTCGTCGTAGATCCAGAGGACGTGATCGCCGTCCTGGTCCGCCGTGACTTCGGGACCCTTGTAGTAGCCGATGACATCGCCCTTGCGAAACGACTTCACTGCGAACAGGCCGAGCCCGTGAATGTTGCTGTCCTTAACCTCAACGCCTTCGTTCTCGAACTTCGGGAACTTCTTGGCAGTGGGCTTCTTGGTAGCGGGCTTCTTAACGGTTTTCTTTTTGAGAGTGGGCGACTTGGGCATCTGGGCGCGTGATCGAGAGTTGGTTGTAGACCCGGACTACGTCGCCCGGAACTATGCTATTGAAGAGATTGCTCTCCGTGAAGCGGGGGAGCATCGCATTGAATAGCCCGCATTGGAAGTCACACCCAGAGACAATGTCTCGTTATTCTGAACATCATGAAGCCTTACCACACCATGATCCGCGTCAAAGACATGGACGCGTCGATCGAATTCTACACATCATTCATCGGCCTGAAGGTCACACGCCGCTCCACGATCGGTGATGAAGCGACGCTCGCCTTCCTCTCAGACGAAAGCGGCCACTATTCGATCGAACTGACTTACAATCACGACGGGCGCGACTACGAGCTTGGCAACCAGTTTGGTCACCTGGCCTTCTTGGTCGACGATCTCGATGCGGTCAAAGCGGATGTCGCCAAGCGCGGCTGGTGGACGCGAGAGAGCAAGCCAGAGGCCGGCAGTCAGTACATTTTCGTGCACGACCCCAGCGGCTACGACATCGAGATCTTGCAAGCGCGCCAGAACTGATTAGGGCTTCATGCCCCGTGCCAGGACACGCCAAAACGCTCTTGGCACGATGCGGCCGAACATTCGCAGGGGCCACGCCAACTGCCAGGGAAAACTGATCACCGAACGCCCGGCCTCGATGCCGTCGATGCAACGCACGGCACAGTCGTCTACTTCCATAAAGAATGGCATCTTGAATTCGATGTCCTCTGTCATCTCAGAGCGCACGAAGCCCGGCTGAATATCGACAACGCGCAAACCGAGGTGCCTGAGGTCCAACTCCAAGGTCTCCAAGAAGTTCTGCAGGCCAGCCTTCGTCGCCGAATAGGCCCCGGACTCAGGCATGGCGCGCACACCCGCCAGGCTGGAAACGCCAACTAGGGTGCCCTTGCCGCGGGAAATCATGACGTCCTTGCCCGCGAGCAGAGTCGCAATAGCCCCCACGAAATTGACCTGAACGACGTCCTGGACGTCCCCCCAGGCCAATTTGCTGGCGGGCCCGACACTGCCGACTCCCGCATTGGCGATCACCAGGTCGAGGCCGCCGACGGATTCATCCCAATGCGCTATGGAACCGAAAACCGCCTTTGAGTCCGTCACGTCCAATTCACAGATCTCCGCTTCTCCGCCCGCTGCTCGGATCGTCCGAGCTAGCCCCTGGAGACGGTCAAGGCGCCGCGCCGCCAAGACCACGCGAGTTCCGCGCCGAGACAACTCCAGGGCCATGGCCTGGCCGATTCCGCTGGAAGCGCCAGTGATGAAAGCGTTTTTGAAGTGGGTCATGAGAGCTGAATGAGGGTGTACTCGCAGCTTACAAAGATATGGGGCTGGGGAGGCCTGCTTTGCCCCAAGGCGGAGACCTCTGGGAGGGAATCGCTCCGCGGATGTGGATCTCGGACGACTGATCTTGACTCCCCCCGGCACTCCGTCAAAATCTGCGCCCCGCCCCACCCTGCCAGCTCTCCGAGCGGCGCACCCCTCCCCTCTCCCCCCTCCCATGAAGATCCGAAAACGACTGCTCTCGAAGGCCCTCTTCTGTGGCTGTGTTGCTTTGGGAGCTTGCAGCTTGGAGTTTGCGAGCGAACAGCGGGAGTTTGGCCTGAGCAAGACGAGCGTGAACATGCTCGCTGGTTCAGAGGAAAGCCAAGTGCAGTTGCTCGCAGAATTGGAACGTTTATTCGGCACTCCAGCGAATCCGCACTTTGGGGCGCGGGAGAATCTCAGCGAGAGGGCGGCCATTGAACTGAATAACAGAGACTACGCCAGTCTGCGTGACTCAGCCCTCCTGTACGGTAAGAAGTGTCTGCACTGTCATGGCAACGAAGGCGGCGGCGATGGTGCGACAGCCCGAACAGCCCGCCCTTTCCCGCGCGACTTTCGCTTTGGCGTGTTCAAGTACAACAACTTGGCGGAGGGCGCCAAGCCCGAACGCAGCGATCTCTTCGCGTTGATCAAGAACGGCATCGAGGGCACGGGCATGCCAAGTCTGAAACAGCACTCGGATTCTGAAATCAATGGGCTCGTCGATTACGTGCGCTTCCTCAGCATGCGCGGCGAAGTCGAGTATCTACTCGCCGAAGAATTCGAGGGCGGTGAAACACCGGACGCTGAAACTAGCGATCAAGAGCTTGCAGCGGTGCTTGACCTTTGGGTCGAAGCGCAGAGGACGCGAGTCATCGCGCCAATAGAGGTTCCCGAACCCAGCGTCGCATCGATTCGGCGTGGGTACGGCCTCTTTCACGATTCCACGCGAGCCAACTGCGCAGGCTGTCACGGTTCAAACGGAACGGGCCGCGGCAGTGCAGCCTTTGGCCCGTCGCCTGTCGACCCCGAGAAAGAGGTCGCACTGCTTCGCGACATTTGGAATCACGAGGCCCTGCCCGCGAATTTGCAACAGGATAAGTTCCGCCATGGGCACGAGCCTAAGGAGCTCTACGAGCTTTTCTACCTCGGCATCAATGGCACTCCGATGCCTGGCCTCGGGGAAGCGCTCGGCTCAGACGGTAAGCGGGCCTTTGATGAAGACGCACTGTGGTCGCTGGTCCATTATGTACGCGCGCTCCGAGATCCAGTCTGGAGCGAACTCATGAAGGAATTCCAAACTCTCAAAGCCTCCAGCGTGAGATGAGTAGCTACAGGAAAAAGTCGGGCAGCCCTCTCACCTATGCATTCGCGATAGCTACGTGGCTCTCCGCCATCCCGCTCTTGCTCTTCGGTGGACTCGTCACGAGTCTCGACGCGGGCATGTCAATCGACGGATGGATGGTGCTCGATCCGGGTCATGGCGATCACTTCCTCTTGTTCTATCCGATTGAGAAGTGGTTCCGCGACATGGGGACCATCTCTGAACACTCCCACCGCCTATTCGGTGTCCTGGTCGGAAACCTTGCGATAGCCACGTGGCTACTCACTTGTGCCAAGGGCACGCACCGCCGCGGACGACTGGTTGCGTTCAGCGCACTGATGGCTGTTTGTGTTCAGGGCTTGATCGGCGGCACTCGGGTTCTTGAGAACAGTCCGCAGCTGGCGTTCTTGCACGGCGCGCTAGCTCAGATTGTTTTCGCCGTCCTTGCCGGAAGCGCTGTTTATCTGTCGCCGCGATACAGAGACTCCGTTGAGGTCTCGGGCGCGGAGAGTGCGCAACTCCGCCGGGGCAGCCTCTTGGCCCTGACCGTCACCTACACCGCAATTTTTGGCGGCGCTTGGCTGCGCCATTCCTTCTCGCATGCGGCGCTCGGCGTCCACATTTTGTTGATCACGTTGGCGACAGTCACGATCTTCCGGCTTGCAGGAATGCTCAAGCGCTACGCTGGCGACGACCAATCGAAGAAACCCCTGCGAAGCGCTGCGCGCCGCTTACACATGCTCGTCGGCATGCAACTGATATTGGGCGTCGCTTCTTTCTGGGTCGTCGAGATGCTCCCGGACGCGGAGGGCGTCGACCTGCACTACTCGTCTTATCCGACTCTGCACGTGCTCTTCGGAGCCCTGATCCTCGCGCAACTCACGTCCACTGCACTTTGGACGAAACGTGTCTGTACAGCGGCTAGCGAGCCTCAAGTCACTCATTGAGTAACGAAGGCCAATCTCTAGTGGGCGGAATCTGGCGAGTCATCCTCGACTGGGTGGAGATGCTCAAACTGCGACTTGCCTCGCTGGTGGTGCTGGGCGCCTTCGTTGGCGCGCTCTTGGGCATGAACGAGGTTCACGGTTTTCTAAGTGCCGTTGAAGCCGCCTTCTGGATCGCCTGCTCCGCCGCAGCAGGGTGTGCGCTTAACCAAGTGATCGAACAAGAGATCGATTCACGCATGGAGCGCACGCGCAACCGTCCGCTGCTCACCGGGCGCATCAGCGTGCGCGACGCCGTTCTGGTCTCTGCTGTACTCGGCGCAGCAGCGACCTTCGGTTTGGCTCTGCGCTTCAACCTGCTGGCTTCCTTCATGTCGCTGGCGTCGCTGTTTACATACGTCGCCGTGTACACGCCACTCAAGAAAGTTAGCGCGCTAAACACATTGGTCGGCGCGTTCCCCGGCGCTGCGCCGATTGCCATTGGCTACGTAGCGATGACCGGAGAAGTAGGCACCTGGGCCATCTCGCTATTCCTGATAGTCTTCGCCTGGCAGTTCCCTCACTTCATGGCCATCGCCTGGATCCACCGCGAAGACTATCGTCAAGCGGGACTCGCCATGGTTCCCGTTCTACCCGGAGGTGAAAAAGCCGCGGGCGTTCAAGCCCTCGGTCACAGCGTCATCCTTATACCTGTTTCCCTCTTGCCAGCTCTGTGGGGCGACGTCGGAGTCATCTATGCCGTTGGCACCCTTACCATCAGCCTGATCTACGCCTTCTACTCCGGACGCTTCGCCGTGATTCAAGACCAGTCGCGAGCCAAGGCACTCTTCTGCGTTTCTCTCGGCTACCTGCCTGCACTCTTCGCCTTGATCTTAGTGGACCGCTTAGCGGGTTCTGCTCCCTTGTTATGAGACTCAAACTTCGGCCGTTCGCCCTCCTCACGCTCTTCGCCCTTCTGTTCGCATCTTGCGAACGCCCCATAGCAGTGGGCGCTGGCGGCACAGATTCCACAAATGCGGCCACGCCAAGTTCTCCTCGTGACTTTGGACAAGTTGCCGACTTCAAGCTCACAGAGCGTCGTGGCAACGAGATCTCCGCAAAAGACCTGCTCGGCGAGCCGTGGATAGCAGGATTCATCTTTACGCGTTGTGCGACGGTCTGTCCTGCGCTGACTCAAGAACTCGCCCACGTCCACGCCGCGCTTGAAGGTCTCGACGCCAAGGTCGTTGCCTTCACCGTCGACCCCGAACACGACACAGCAGAAGTTCTCTCCGCCTACGCCGCAAACTTCGAAGGCGGAATTGCGGATAACTGGCTTTTTCTACGCGGCGACGAAGAGAGAACATACGACCTGATTCGCTCCAGCTTCATGCTCGGCATCGAACGCGTGGACGACGTTGACCCGGGACTTTCCGTTAGTCATAGCTCGATGCTCTGTGCCGTTGATTCCCTCGGCAAGATCCGCGGTTATTACGACGGCACAAACGCCGAAGGTGTCCAAGCCGCCATAGGTCGCATGCGTTTCCTCGCGGGCGCGCCAAGGCAGGTCTCGATCCTCCCGACCTTCAACGCCTTCTTGAACGGCAGTGCTGCAATCCTACTCGTCCTTGGCATCATCGCCATCAAGGCCGGCAAGCGCAAACGCCACGCTATCCTGATGCGTGCCGCCTTTGCAGTCAGCGCAGCCTTCCTCATCAGCTACGTCTATTACCACACGACTGTGATTCCCGCCCAAGGCGGTCCGATTCGATTCGCAGGCGAAGGCGCCGCCAAGGTCGCCTATCTAATCCTGCTGACCACCCATGTAATCGGCGCCGTCATCAACTTGCCGATGGTCCTGCGAACCCTCTGGCTCGCAAGCGCCGAACGCTGGGAAGATCACAAGTGGTGGGCCAAAATGACCTTCCCCTTGTGGCTCTACGTGTCAGTGACAGGCGTCGTGGTCTACCTTGTGCTCTACGTCTTCTAGGACGCGTAAGAAGCCGAGCACGTAAAGATCGAGTAGTGCGTAGAGGGTGTTCATTTTGATCTGAGAGGGGCTTGGGGCGCAAAGTGCGGCGGGTTCCTAGCTAGAACACGCGGTTCGCCGCAGGTCTCTCGGATCTTCGGATAATTTGCGGCCAGGCCATCGGTAGTCACCTGGCGCCCTGCTTTTGCTCGCCTATTTTCCACCGGAGCTCGCGGCCCGGGGACTTTGTCAATGACAACCGCCCAACCTTCCTCTGAACATGCAGCGAAGGTGGTGGAGGTTACCCGGGCTCCGTACCGCCGTCTTCCGGCCCGCGTGGGGTTGTATTCGGCGAGTCCCTGCAAAAAGAGTTACGCCACAGCTTCTAGCACACCAACTTTCAGCGCGGTGAGACAGTCTTGATCCACCCATTAGTTCAGCGGATCGACGATCTCAACGCGTGTCTCCTCCCACGTTACACAAGACGAAACGAGGGGCTATAGACCAATAGATAGCAGACTCAGTACGAGGTGAACTCGCATGAGAGCGCAGTGGCTACTGCAGGTCCAACAGCACCTTGCCGACGTTGCGGCGTGCGTGAATATGTTCGTGAGCCTGAGTGCTCTCCGCCAGGGGGAAGACGCTGTCGATAACGGGCTCGAAGTCGCCGCACACCACGTGCTCGATGATTTGCGAGAGATGCCCACGTAACAAGTCGAAGTCGGAGAATGTTCCCATGTGGACACCAAAGACGCCGCGATTATCCATCATCATTTGCGAGAGGTTGAAGCCGCGCATAGCGAAGACCGCTTTCAAAGCGGCAAAAGGATTCAACCTGCGGCCAGGGGCGGCAGCGGATAGGCCGAAGGTGTAGAGACGGCCACCCGGAGCCAGGCACTTGTAGCTCTGACGCAGAACACTGCCGCCAACTGGATCCAGGATGTGATCCACGCCACGTCCCTTTGTTTCGCGCATCAGTTCTGCGGCAAAGTTGTCTCGGTTGATCAGAACGCCTCCGCGCTCGTTGACTCCGTCGACTTTGCTCGGGCTTGCAGTTCCATAGACAACGCCCGCTTTAAAGAGCTTGGCGATTTGCATCGCCGCTGTTCCAACGCCGCCGGCAATACCATGGATAAGGACTGTCTCGCCTTCGCGCAAATTGCCGAGGTGCGCCAGCATGTGCCAGGCGGTGAGGTAGGTGACCGGAATCGCGCCAGCATCTTCAAGCGAAACACCTTCCGGAACGAGCATCAATTGGTCCGCTTCGACAACCACGTGCGTCTGTTGAGCGCCATTCGCAACCGTTGCTACGACGCGATCACCAACAGCAAAGTTTGTCACACCAGGGCCGAGTACATCGACCGTACCCGAAACTTCATAGCCGGGGGTGAAGGGCAGGACAGGTTTTGGCCGGTACAGGCCGATTCGCATCATCAAGTCTGCGAAGTTGATTCCTGCAAAGGCGCCACGCACTCGCACTTGGCCTGTGCCCGGCTCATTTAGCTCGCAAGGAACAACACGCAGGACATCCGGTCCGCCATTTTTAGGAACGATCAATCGACGAGCTTGCATGCCGGTTCTCCTTAGACTGGAAGCCTTCTGGAATAGAGGTAGTCGTAGTAGCCTTCCGCTTCCTTGGCAATGGCTTCCAATTCCGGCGTGAGCTGAATGTCCTTCGCTTTGTAGGGACCGAAGCCCGTGGACTGACGAACGGCGTCGTACCAGTGATCCGCCCAAACTCCGTCGGTTCCGTGCAGCCCCGGTTCCCAAGTGAGCATCGACTCCTGAAATTCGATGCCGAGTGCTTCGCACAGTGCCAAGAGCGCGGCGCGCGGATTTTCGAGCACTTGGCGCGAATCGATCACGGGTGGCGGCTGGCTCCCTTCCAATTTTAGCCAGTCGTAGAGTCCGACCTGCTGAGTGAATCCAAGATCCTCAAGACGGGCCTCTTCGCGCTTTTGCATATACGAGGCGAGCATCGCTCGCGGCTCACGAATCAGGAAGGCGTGCTTCAAGCCGCTCATCCATTCGCGACCGATCTCCGGCAAGAGATGGTGCGCCATTTGCTTTTGATAGAAGACGCTGACCCCTTCGGGTACGTCACCAGTCATCGCCGCCGCAACATCCTGCCAGGCGTTGGGTTGGCTAGCGAGGATCTCCTCGTTGACTGGATGCTCTAGACCTGTCGCCTTCAAGTAGAAGGCATAGAAGGGTTCGTCAACCACGATGGAATCATCGCGACTCCCAAAGGAGCGCATCAAAGCCGTCGAAATGTTACGCGGGCCAGACCATAGCGCGATACGCGTGATTGCTGTCATGCTCTAGGCTCCAACGGTTAGACCCGCGAGTAGCGGTTCCGCGTCGACCCTCTTGCGGTAGAGGTCTTGCAAGCGCTTGACCATTTCTCCGGGGAAAGGCCCCTCGAAGCTGCGGCCATCTACATCGCCCACGGAGACGAGGCCCGCGAAGGTTCCCGTGATGAAGACTTCTTCCGCGCCGTAGACGTCCGCGAGGCTGAAGTTCTTCTCATGTACCGGTATGCCCGCCTCGCGCGCAATCTCGATCACCACGCCACGCGTAATGCCATCGAGACAATAATTGCCCGTCGAAGTCCAAACCTCGCCACGCCTGACGATGAAGAAGTGCGTCGAGTTACAAGTTGCGACAAAGCCCTGAGGGTCGAGCATCAAGCCTTCATCAGCCCCCGCCTTTGCCGCTTGGATACAAGCTTGAATACAATTGTGCTTCGAGTGCGTGTTCAAGCGCGGATCTTGCACATCAGGGCGTCCACGGCGCACATGAACCGTAAAGAGGTTCATGCCGCGAGAGTAAACTTCGTCACCGGGTTCTTTGTACTCGGGCAGGATCACGATCGTGGGCCCCGTGATCGTCGCGCGCGGATCTTGATAGGGCGTAGATTTCACGCCGCGTGAAATCATCAAACGCAGGTGCACGTGATCGTGCATATTGTTGGCGTTCAGCACATTCGCCAAACGCTTGGTCAACTCGTCCTTGGTGATTCCAAGGTCCATATCGATAGCACGCGCGCCGTCATAGATTCTGCGCAGATGGCGATCCAAGAAAGCCAAGCGCCCCTCGTGCAAACGCAACCCCTCCCAGATCCCATCGCCAAGGATGAAACCACTATCGAGCACCGAAACAGTCGCTTGTGCTTTCGGCACCAGCTCTCCGTTGATGTCGACAAGGATCTTGTCGTTACGTTCGTCGGCAGGATGGCTGTGGGCTCCGTGTGTCATTAGGCGCAGGTTACTTGGTACTAAATTCGATCCGTTCCACGTTCAGCCCCGTGCCGAGGGCACGCTGCAAAGCTGCGAGGGAACGGTTGTATTCCGCAAGGGCTTGTACTTCACCGAGCTGGGCGGCGGCAAGGCCTTCTTGGCGACCAAAGACAAGATTTAGAAACTCTGGGGATAGACGGCTGCGTTGCTCCCGTTCAGCTTCGAGCGCGCGCAAGTTTTCCGTTTGAGCCAAGCGCGAAGCGCGCGTCGCGCTGACTAGCTCAAAGTCCGTCCGTAGGTTTCGCAAGGCCTCCTTGACTTCCAAGACGACCTGGCGGACCACATCCTCGTAGGCAATCAAAGCCGCGCTGCTGGCGACCTGCGCCTGTCGCAAACGAGCTTCTGCGGCTCGGTTGCCGGAGGGAACCTCAAAAGCTAAGCCGACGAAGAAGTT
>JBLIOI010000012.1:0-64877 GCA_047639675.1 Planctomycetota bacterium
GACGCTGCGCGCCTCCAGCATGCGGCGCGCAGCTTCTCTTGAATTAACGGTCGGCTACTCGCCGCCGATTGATAAATCGAGCTGAGTGGCAGCTCCGCTTTTGATCGTGAAGGGAGCTGAGTCCCCGCTTCCTAGGCTCTCGTGCCACCAGTGTGCGACATACTCTCCGGGCGGCAAATCCTCGATCTCGAAGGCCCCCATCGAATTGCTCAGAGTCCGGAATGACGAAGGACTCACGACCACCCAGCAGGACATCCAGGGATGCGAGTCCGACGTAATCTTGAACTGGTCGGCCGACTTAACCACGGTCTTGTACTGGTCACCTGGCGCTTGAATGATTTGGAAGTTCTTGTTGTTGACGCTCTTCGCACCGATGATCCTCGAGACCGAATCGGAGTTTCGCAACCAGAGCGTACTGCCCGGTGCAACTTGGAGCACGTGGGGCTCAAAGCGACAATGGCGCTCGTTGATCATCTCTGACTTGCCGAGGCCTGAACTCACATCGCCTGGAACTTCAATCCAGATGGCAACGTTGGCCAAACGACCATCCTCGGAGGCCAGCAAACTGCGATCGGTCAGATCCAACTCGCTGTTTGGCGAAGAACATTCGGCTAGTTGCTCCGGGGTGGCCGTCAATTCGGGGAGTTTCTGGGGCTTCCCACCAAAAAGAACTGTGCCACGTAACCTTCCAGGGCCAGGCGCCGTGCTCAGCCCTTCCTTGGACACTCCCATCTCAGCCAGGAGTTTCACGGCCAAGGCATCGACCTCCTCGTGATCCAGTCCGCGCCCGCGAATGATGCCGTCCGCATCAACTAGAATCGCCGTCGGATACCTAGTCACCTTGTACAAGCTTGACAGGTGAGAGAAGCGTTTCTGAAGCATCGCATTGCGCCAGTTGATCCCATGCTTAGCCGCAACCTCGGCAAAGGACTCCCGTGTGTTTAGATCGCCGTTGATGCCCAAAACCGTAACGGGATCGTCCGAGTAGCGTTCATAGAACTCATTCACCCACTGTAAGTCTTCTTTGGCGTTATCCTCGTAAATGCTCCAGAAGTAGAGCAGGAAGGCCTTGCCGTTGTAGTCACTCGTCCTGATCTCGATGCCTTCCACATCGGGGTAGGTGAAGAATGGATGCTCTGCGCCTGGCATCACCCAACTAAAGTCGCGCGCCAGATCTTCCGCGCGAGTACGTTGAGCCTCAAGGGGAGAGTCTTCGGCTACCTCCAAGAAGCACTGCATTCCCGTGTTCAACTCTTCAAGCGTAAGCCCGCGCGTCAAGACGCGCCCCTTGACCGTCAGCGCCTCGTAGCGCAGACGATCTTCTTTCGTGTTCTCGATCAGAACATCGAGCAGCGGAACGTAGTCTTCCGGGTAGTTCTGAGTCACAAATCGCTCAAGTAACTCGATCGTTTTAAACGTCGAATCGCCAGACGGAAACTGCCTGTACAGCAATTTTAGCAAGCCGAATTTGATCGCCTTGGTCTCTTCGTTTGACTGACCAGCGGTGCGCGTATACCAGCCAGCCAAGTAGCCCAAACTCGCTTGCGTGCTCTCGCGCAAGCTTTGTTCATAGGCTGGTAAGAACACTCGTACCCATTTCTGTGCGGGTCTATGACCCGTAGCCGCGATCGTTTGGATTCGTGTTGTGTAAGAGGTGACCGGAGTCGCAGGCCACGCCTCGGGACCAATCCCCGCGTCCACCAAGACCCAGACCTCATCCAGCCAGCTGGTGATCCCTGCACGCATCTCGCGGTTGAGAATGTTGAATAACGGCGACCCCGCCAGCTTCGAGGCTTCAGTACCAGTAAATCCGTCGACCAGGATGAGCCAGATTCCCTCAGCGCGGGCAAGCCGCTCCGGATCCTCATTGCCCCCCTTCGCGATCAACATGGATGCTTCCATGTAATAGGCTTCCGCGCTCACCTTGCGGTGACGCGAAGTGTCCTGGAGCGTATGAAGCATTTTGAAGATTGCCTCTTCCCCGAGCAGCTTCTTATACCGCTTCAAGTCCTCGATCCCTTCGATCCAGTAGGAACCTGAGGCGTGTTCATCCGCCATCTTGGTCATGTACTTCTCCACGAGCGCCTTGCGCGCCAAACCATCTTCTTTATGAATGGTTTCAGAAAAGTGCGTCAGCCACCCCATCGCCGCGCCATTACCGGCTTCCGCCAAATCCGTGAAGGCTGGGACGAATGTCAGGACTGGACTCACCGGGTATTCCGATGGCTGGGCGCCCGCCTCGCGTAGCTCCTGGACCTCGAAGTAATGTCCGCCCCACTCGTTGACGAAGCGGCGATGCATCGCATTAAAAGCCTCGGCCTCGGCCTGGAGCTCGGCCAGTAGCTCCGGGCCAATCCCTTCCTCCTGTAAATCTACGCGAACCTCCTGGGAAGTGGTGAGCGGAGACGGCGGGAGTGCGGCCTTCGCGAGGGGCGAGAGGGCAGCAAGGAGGAGAAGAGTCTGGGAGAACCACATGAGTGTAGAACGTGAACGGGCTTTCGGATTGTGAATTGGGCTGGGCAGTATAGGCAGACTTCCCACTTCGGCCATATTTACGGCCTAGCTCGTCTCCAAATTCGAGGTAAGCGTCCCGGATGTTGGCGAGGAGTCGGGAAAAGCCATCGACGCGGGCGCTGGCTGCCTATAATTCCCGCCATGACGCCCTCTCAATCCCCCGAGCTGGAGGCACCCGTGACAACCCGGGTGCAGCCCGTGCGTACCTGGAACGCCAACTTAGCCAGCAACGCCCGGAGCGCCCCCATCGCGGGCGAGCTGGCCCTCATCCAGGCCAAGGTCCTGGATAATGAGAGAGTCAGTAGCGCTGAAGCGCTCTTCCTCCACGACCAGGCCGACCTCCTGCTGCTCTCCGAGCTCGCTGATGAAGTGCGACGTAGGAAGCATCCCGAGGGGCGGGTGACCTATATTGTCGACCGCAACATCAACCCGACGAATGTCTGCGTCACCGACTGCGGTTTCTGCGCTTTCTATCGGCCGCCAAAACATGAAGAGGCCTATGTCCTCGAGCGCGCAGAAGTTCTCGAGAAAGTTCGTGAAACTGCCGAGCTCGGTGGCCGCCAAGTCCTCATGCAAGGCGGGCATCATCCGAAAATTAAATCGGACTGGTGGTGCGAACTCATCGCGGACATTGGCTCGAAGTTCCCCAAGATCAATTGCCACGCCCTCTCTGCACCCGAGCTAGACTTCTTTTCGATCACGGAAAAGCGCCCGGTGGAAGAGATCATCAAGGACCTCGTGGACGCTGGACTTGGATCGGTTCCCGGAGCCGGTGCTGAGATCTTGGTCGAACGCGTACGCAAGATCATCGCGCCGAAGAAAACAGATACGGATCGTTGGATCGACATACACCGCAAAGTGCACGAAGCAGGTCTGCGCTCATCGGCGACCATGATGTTCGGCAACGTGGAGACGTCAGCAGATCGCATCGAGCACCTGCAACGCCTGCGCGACTTGCAGGATGAGACGGGAGGCTTCACAGCTTTCGCTTGCTGGAATACCCAACCGCAAGGAGTGCCGGAAGAGCACGTCTACCCGCGCAAAACGACGCCGACGCAATACCTGCGCGTGAACGCCATCGCGCGTATTTTCTTGGACAACATCGACAATCTCCAAACGAGCTACGTGACCCAGGGCATGAAGATGGCCCAAGTCAGCTTGCACGCAGGCTGCAATGACTTTGGTGGAACGATGCTTGAAGAAAACGTGGTTTCCGCAGCGGGTTGTTGCAACCTTGAGTCTATTCAAAAGATCGAACAAGTCATCACGAGCGCAGGCTTCGAGCCGCTCCAACGAAACTCCTGGTACGGCATTGTCGATGAGCGTCATGACGGACAAACCTTCCCGGCAAATCGCCTTGAAGCCGAGGTCTCGCGCGCCAGCGAGGAATAAGACATGAGTAGCACAAGCACAGTAGCAGCAGATCCCTCGATAGCAGAACGGTTGATGCAGCGCGCAAAACGTGCGGGCCTGTCTTCCATCGCCGAAAAGGTAATTGCCAACCAGCGCCTCTCGATCGAGGACGGCTTGACGCTGTACCGCTGCAAAGACTTGCACGGTGTTGGCGCATTGGCCAACTTCGTGCGCGAACGGCTGAATGGCGACCTGACCTATTTCAACGTCAACCAGCACGTCAACTACACAAACCTCTGCAACAAGTTCTGTAGCTTCTGCTCCTTCGACCGCCAGCCTGGCCAAGAGGGTGCCTATCAAATGTCACCGGAGCAGGCGGCACAGAAGATAGTCGAGCAACTTGCTCAGCCTGTGACGGAAGTTCACGTAGTTGGTGGCGTATGGCCGCGTCTCCCCTACCAATATTACCTCGACTTGCTGCGAGCGATCAAAGCAGCGCGGCCTTCGATTCATATCAAAGGCTTCACAATGGTCGAGATCGATCAGATTCGCATCGTTGCGGACAAGCCCTTGGACGTGGTACTCAAGGAACTGCGCGAAGCTGGTCTCGATTCGTGCCCCGGTGGTGGCGCGGAAATCTTTGCGGAACGCGTGCATCAAGCTGGCTACGACGCGAAAATCAGTGGTCAAGAGTGGCTTGACCTCGCCCGCCAGGTGCATAGTGCTGGACTACGATCCAACTGCACCATGCTGCACGGCCACATCGAAACCCTCGAAGAGCGCGTCGATCATCTCGACCGCTTGCGAAAACTGCAGGATGAGACCGGCGGCTTCCAAGCCTACATCCCCCTCTCCTTTCATCCGGCGAACAATGAGTGGTCCCATCTTCCGGGCCCAACCGCTCTGGATGAGCTTCGTGAAATTGCTGTTGCGCGCTTGATGCTCGACAACATTCAGCACATCAAGGCCTACTGGATTCTGCTTGAGATCCCGATCGCACAGTTAGCGCTCTCCTACGGTGCCGACGATGTGGATGGCACCGTCGTCGAGGAAAAGATCTATCACAACGCGGGTGCGCAAACACCGGAAGAGGTCAAGCGCGAAGAACTGATCGATTGGATCCGTGAGGCCGGCCGCATCCCGGTGGAACGCGACACGCTCTATGGCGTGATTTGGCAAGGCGAAGCTCAGCTTTAAAATTCTCCCGCGTTATCGCGGAAGACTGTAATCCAGTGCATCAACTCCTCGGGAAAGCTGCGGCCAAAGCCGTAGAACCGATCGCAAAATCGCAGGACTGAAGCGGAGTCGACGAACATCAACCAAGAGCGGTGTTGGCTGGCGAGGTCGACCTCAATTTCGCTGCTAGGAAGCTCCCAGGGGTAGGTTTCCAGGCTCCACTTGAATTCCCCCAAGTCCTCCGCGAGTCCTGTTCGTATCTTGGCTAAGCGCTCCTCCCCTAGTTTGTCGGGGACCATCACCAAGATCGGTTGGTTGGCTCCCGTGACCTCCAGCATCTTGCGAGTTGACCTGGCTAGTTTGAGAGCGCGCACGACACTCTCGTCGAAGCACACTTCGCTTTCTTCCTCGACGTAGCGTAGGACGGGAATCCAAACCAACATCGTTCCGCAAGCGCCCGGGTCGATCCCCCGTACTGGACGTCCCACCAATGTACGGAAGGATGCGGGTGTCGGCGCTTGCGGATCAAGTCCGGCTTCCACCAAAAGCTCCGCGCCTTCCTCGGAGAGCGGCAAGCCAAGCTCTTGTGAACGATCCAAACGTTGGATAGTGGGGTCGCCGACGCGTATCGCTCCCCGTCTGGTGGCGAAGCCGATGCGGCCGGAAATCGGAGTTCCAAGCGCATCGTGATAAGCGCCGAGGTATCGATCTTCAATCCAAAAGTAAGCCGCAGATCCGTCGACAATTGCTTTGAGTTCAAAACTTGTCCGCGGGGAGTCGAATGCTACTTCCCCAGACCGAACGGAACCGGCCAAGGCTTGGTCACGCTCACGCAAGCCACTCACACTCCAGTTCACCTTGTCCAGTTCCTCGGCCTCCTCCTTCTTGCCAATCGAGTAGAACAAGTCTCCCGCGCTAAAGTGTAAGCGCAGCTGACGGTCACGACGTTGGTAGCCGAGGACCAACACACCGTCAGCGAAAGATGTCGTTAGCTGAATCTTGCAACGCAGCTCATAACGGCCCGCTAGGAGCTTTCGTTCACTGAGTGCAAAAGCGTGACGGCTGTGCGCGGTACGGTCTAGAGAGCCGCTGGTATCGCGGGGTTTTGAACGCCCGACGTGCAAGTCACCGTCCGCCTCCACATACCAACAATCCTCCACGCGGCGTTCCTCAAAACCGGTCAGTCCGTCCTCAGTCCAGCCCATGAGGCCAAGCTGGCGAGCAGGCTCATCCAGTGGATGCAAGCCCATATCTTTGCCAATAACGAGTGCAGGCTTGGCTACTTCCTGCCCCAGCCGGCCAGCCAAGCGTGCTTCTTCCGCGGCGAAGGCAGCGGCTACAAACGAGCCCTTCATGCTTTCAATGTGGTCGACTTCTGAGCCGAGCGCCTCTAGCAATAGAAGAGTCTTGGGTAAGGCCAAGGGCAATGGCAAGGCCGTATTGGACTCGTTCCCGCTCCAGGCCTGCCGTATCGCCGTGTTGCGCAGGACCCAAGCAGCCTCGGCCTTCCCGCGATCTTCAAGTAGATTCGCAAGTTGCATTGAGTGAGCGGGCGACTTCTCATCAACACTCCAAGCCCAAAGGTAGGCGTCCAAAGCCTCCTGCTTCTTGTCGAGTTCTAGAAAGAAGCTACCCGCACGCCAAGCATGATCTTGCCCCCACCAGGGCTCCGCTCTATTGCGCGACCAAGTCCAAGTTTGTGCGTCATAGACCCAGGCACCGCGGACTTGATCGATACTCGCGGTGTAATTCGAGGTCCAATCCGCGCGATTGTCCCAGTAGAAGCCCGCCATGAATTCCGCAAAGGCAGCGGCAAAGGCCTTGAAATCGCTCGGCCGTCCATCCTTGCCGTCCGCGAAGTTACTAACAAACCACTCAAGCCCACCACGTTTCTGCTGCCGGCTCAAGCCTTCCATATAGCGCTCCAAGTTCCCGCTGTAGGGCTCGCTCCCATCTTCCTCGCGCCACAATTTTAGGAACACGAAGAGCGCATAGCCTGCGACGTAGTTGTCGCGATACTCTTCGATCTCTCCTTCGATGAGTTCCTGCAGCTTCTCCTCTGCGCCGTAGCCCTTGATCCAGGCACTCTCAACTGTGCCGAACTCAATGTGACTCTCGACGAACTCTTCGCTGTAAGAGCTCTCAAAACTACCGCCTGTCCAAACGGCCTTGCCCTCTGCCAACCACGCCGGTGTGCCCGGGTACAGGGCGCCATCAAAACGATGAGTTAGCTCATGAACGATGAGGTGGCCCAACCCTTCAATCGTTCCGCAGTTGAAGCGCAGGGTCGTAGTGTCGCCACTTTGAAAGCCGCCAACCCACCAGAAGGGCGCTCCCTCCGATTCGAGACCTGCCGCTTCCGGCAAGATGCGCATCAGCCCCGGACGACCTTCGAATGGATCGGAGCCATACCAGTTCACCAGGCGCTGATGATGGCGCTCAACCGTTTCAGCCACCCCCAAGAGTGTTTCATAGCCGCAGCTTGTTTCGATTCGATAAGCGCCCTTGGGCGAAATGGCAGCTCCCGGAAACGACTGGTCCGCATGCTGCGAAGAGAATTCTCGCGACTCCTCCTCGTCCATTCCTTCTAACTGCGCAACAGTCAGCGGAGCGCCCTCTTTCCGGCGCCAGGCGGTACGCGACTTTTCAAGGGCCTCCAGAGACCAACGTTCGAGTGCAGCCACTCCAACGGGAGTAGGCCCCTGGAGATCCTTGAACATGCCCTGTGCGCTCAATCCCCGCAAGATGCGCGCCGCTCGAATGGCATTCGGATAGTCACTCGTGGCAGCGCAGCGAGAGTGCACACTCTTCAAGTTCTTAATCACCGCGTCAATGTGCCGCCTGCTTACCTCGTACTCAAAGTCGAGTTCCTTGGCGTGGGCAGCGGCCAAAGCCGGGATGGGGCGCGCCACGTCGAGGGCAAGGTCCCGTAGCCAATGGGCTACGAGTCCTGCAGCCGGAGACTTGCTAGCTTTCTTGCGTTCAGCGGCACACAACTTGACGAGTTCTTTGACAGACGCCACCCGTGCAGCCGCCATGGCTTCGGCAGTCGGCGCAACACGTAGGACCTCAGCGAGCAACTCTTTTTTGCCGCTCGCCTTGCCTTTTGAATCACAGCTGGCATTCCAAAGTTCCAAGGCCCAAAGCCGCCTCGCAGCAGCATCGTCCCGGGCATTCTCAAACAGAAGTCTTAGCACCTCTTGCGAGTCCGGCTGCAAGCTTAGCGCACGCTGAAGGTGAATTGCCGCGCCCTTTGCATCGCCCGCCTCCATGGCCGATTGACCATAGCGTAAGCGCGACTTGAAGGCGTCGCTCGATGCTTGACCTGCAGCGGGTAGCAAGAGTGCGGAGACGAATGCGAACAAGAAAACTAGCAGACAACGAACATTCATCGCGCCATCCTAGTGGATCCCCCAGCTATCAGGGCGGCTGCTTTCCCGCGTATCGATTTTCGATTCTCATACATGGAATTTCCCTTCGATTAGCCATCCATCCGCACAAGCCTGGCGATACTGCTTTCCTCGGGCTATACCCATGACCGGAAGCTTACCCGCCCACCTAGCACCACCCAACCAACGCCATGCTCTTCCAGTTCTTACAAGTCCTTCCTCTGGCTCTCGGCTCCATGCAAATCGCCGCAGGCGATGAAGCCACAATTGACTTGCGCGAGCAGTACGATGTGCTGGCTTACGACCTTGAGCTAGTCGTTCAGCCCGCGACGAAAACTCTCGAGGGCTTGGCTACCATCAGCGCGCGTTCAGAGGTGGAAGCTTTGAATGTCGTGCAACTCGATCTCTACGATTTCTACGATGTCCTCAGCGTCACCCAAGGCGCTGATGAACTCAAGATCTCTCGCGAGGGTAACTCTCTGAGCGCCATGCTCTCTCAGCCGGTCGCTTCGGGCAATGAGTTCAACCTCAAGGTGCACTATCGAGGAAAGCCTGAAGGGGGCCCTTTCGACGGTTTTCACTGGACCGAATCCGCAGACGGAAGCCCGTGGATTAACACCGCATGCCAAGGGCTCGGCGCGCACTACTGGTACCCGTGCAAGGCTAGCTTCTTTCACCCCGAGGACAAGCCCGAACGCGTTTCAATGGCGATCACTTGCCCCGCTGACTTGTACGCTGTCAGCAACGGACGCCTGAGCGAAGTAGCTCCGGGAGCGCCCGCGTGGTTCTCGCCTGAGAAGGCGACCAGTGAACTCCAAAAGACCTATCGCTGGCGTCACAACTATCCGCTCGAGACCTATGCGGTAACTCTCAACGTCGGCCCCTATGTCGTCGTTGAGAAGGATCTCAACATTCGCGGCATCGACTACGCCGTTCCATTCATCTACTACGTTCTCCCCGAGAACGCGGAGAAGGCTGCGCTCCAGTTCCAAGAGGTACCGCAACTCGTACGCATCTACTCCGGAGCCTTCGGACCCTTTCCTTTCCCAGACTCCAAGTTCGGTCTAGTCGAAACCAACTTCTGGGGCATGGAGCACTCCACCGCCATTGCCTATGGCTCCAGCTATCCCACTTGGTGCAAGGAGAATGGAGTCAAGGATAAGTACGCCGGGCGCAACAAGTGGTTTGACTACATCCTGATTCATGAAGTCGCCCACGAGTGGTGGGGCAATGCAGTTTCAGCCGAACACTGGGGACACTTTTGGCTCCACGAGGGCTTCGGAACCTACGCGGAAGGCGTCTATGTGGAATTTACTGCAGGGCGCGAGGACGCCGATCGCTACTTCAAGGAGAAGGCAGAACGCATTCCCGAGTCCAAGGGAAGTCTCTATCGTGGCGACTCCCCTACGTCGGGCGAAGCGTACAACGGGCTGATCTACAGCAAGGGAGCCTGCGTGCTGAACACCTTGCGCCACTACTTAGACGACGACGAGCTTTGGTGGAAGTCCGTGCGCGAGTTCAACATGAGTTCGCGTTACGGCAACTCGACGACCGAAGATTTCATCACCGTCTTGGATAAGAACACGGGCAAACCCTGGAAGCAGTTCTTTGACGAATGGTTCTATGGCGAGGGCACCCCAAGACTAACGGGAAGTCTTCGCTCCAGCGAGAAGGCTATTGAGATCCACATCGACAATGCGAATGGGACCTTTCACGTACCCATAGACATTGCCTGGAGCAGTGAAGGGCAGGAGCACAACCAACGGCTCTGGCTCGATCCAGGTGAGTCGAGCAAGAGCATTGCCGTAACCGGAACTGTGAGCGAACTACGTATCGAGCACCTCGATAGGCTTCTGGGCAAACACGAAGTGACAGTTGAGAACTAATTCATGAACCACTCGAAACAAACCGCTAGCGGCATCTTCCTGTTGGCCTTGGCAAGCTGCCAATCCTCAGATGCAGTAAAACTACGTTCCACCGGGCTCAACCTGCAAGCCTACCCAACGGGTGTGATCAGTACGGTACACGCCAGTTGGTCCAAATGAACTGAGCGCGAAATCACGCTGTACGCGGGATGGAATGAAGCTGAGCGCGAAGACAACGGCAAGCACCATGATGAATCCGGCGGCGGGCCGGGCATTGGCCTCGGCGCTCGCAGATACTACGGAGGAAACTTGGACGGTTGGTTTGTCGGGGGACGCGCAGATCTCTACTCGCTTGAGATCGACTGGGTCCAAAACCCCGGGACTGGATCGGAACAGCGTGGAAACACGGACATCCTGATCCTGCAGCCAACGGTCCTCGGCGGCTATCGCTGGAAGCTTGGAGACAGCGCTTGGAACTTCGAAATCTCCGCAGCAGCCGGCGCCGAGATCAACGTGATCTCGTCAGGCGAAGACGTGGGCCAGGGAGCGATCGGCTTGATTGGAGTGGGCTTGACGTACAGTCTGTAGAGCGCCGGAAGACGGCGGTACCGAGCCCGGGCAATCTCCGCCATCTTCCGGCAAAGGGAGTGCGCTAGGCTTTGGCGGCTCGCCAAATATCGAGCGTAGGGACGTTCGCTTTCCAGACGAACGTTTCTTTCTTCGTCGGATGATCCACCTCAAGCTGGCGCGCGTGCAGTGCAATGCTTCGGTCGGAAAGAGCCGCTTCAGCGCCGTACTTCAAATCTCCGCAAAGCGGCGTTCCCAAGGTTTTGCAAGCCAAGCGCAGCTGGTGCGAACGCCCCGTGTGTGGCGACAATTCTAGCAGTGTGCGCCCCGCCTGCATTCGCACGACTCGGTAACTGGTGTGAGCCAAACGTGCCCCCTCACGGTCCTCGTTCACAACCTGCACGCGATTGCGGGTACCGTCTTTCCAAAGGTACTGCTGAATCTCTCCGTGGGTCGAACTCGGCTGGCCTTCAACGATCCCCCAATAGGTTTTGTTCGCCGTTCGCTCGCGAAACTGCGCGCTCAATCGATCCGCAGCCTTCGAAGTGCGCGCGAAAACAACCACTCCAGAAACCGGCCGATCCAAGCGATGAACCACGCCCAAGAACACTGCCCCAGGCTTGCCAAACTCACGCTTGATCCAAGCTTTGCCTTGATCCAGCAAACTCTCGTCGCCCGAATCATCCGGCACCACAGGCAAGCACGCGGGCTTGTTCACCACCAACAGGTGATTGTCGCTATACAGAATCTCTAGATCCTTCATCAGTCTATTTCGATGCCGCGCAACAATCGCGCACAGAACCCGGCGGGTAGACTGCGGCCGCCCTGCTCTTCCTGAATCGCAAGCTCTCCAACAGAGATCCCATCATGGCGAATATCGCCAAGCAAATTCATGAAAGCCAGCGGCGAGTAACCCACTGCATAAGTTGATAGCACGATTGTTCCGCGATCCTCGAGTAACTGACCCGCGACTTCAACGAGTGGGGCCAAGCCATCTTCCAACTGCCATCGCTCGCCCTTCGGCCCCCGACCAAAATGGGGCGGATCGAGGAGCACTGCGTTGTATTTCGATTCGCGGCGAACTTCACGGCGCGCGAAAGCCAATGCATCATCGCACATGATCCGAATGGCACGCTCGGGCAACTTGCTGGCCGTCGCATTCTCTCGCAACCACGCGAGTGAAGTTTTGGACGCGTCGATATGAGTGACATCCCAATTCTCCGAGGCTGCCAAGACGCTCGCTGCGCCTGTGTACCCAAAGAGATTGAGCAAGCGCGGTTTCGCGACGCCCGTCGCCCTCAGGTGATTTCCAACTTGGCGAATGTACTCCCAATTCGCGGCCTGCTCGGGGAATAGACCTACGTGCTTGAAAGGAGTCGGTCGGATGATGAAGCGCGCTGTCCCGAAACCGATAGTCCAGGCCGGATCCGGCTCGCGCAGGAAACGACGCACTCCGCTCCCCGGCTCCCAGCGACCGCCACGATCCGATTCGCGTACAAAGGTCAAGTCCGCGCTCTTCCACTCGGCTCCTGATCGCTTGCGCCGCCAGAGCGCCTGGGGATCAGGTCTACGCAGTACGATTTCACCGAAGCGTTCCAGCTTTTCGCCTTCGCCGGAGTCGATCAAAGTATGGTCCGGGAAGTCCGGACTAGGAAACACGTTGGGCTTCATTGGCGAAGAGAATACGCTGCCAGAGGCAAGAGCGAGAAAAATGGTCAGATTCCCCGTGGTACTGAGTCCGTTTTTGCCCTCTTAGAGTGTGTCCAGACTGGAAATAGTAAGATCCGAGTGAAGTTCAACCTACTAATAGCTGCGAGCCTCATCCCGTTGCTCCTAGGATCCTGCAAGTCCTACAATGACCGGGTTCAGGGTCTTCTCGCCGACTACGAAACGGGAAACTTCGATGCTGCCGCAGACCTTATGGTTGCTGGTGAATTCGACGAAGCTCTCCAAAGCGACACGGATGGTCTGCTGTTCTTACTGGAGGCCGGCAAGATCATGCAGGACGCGGGGCGCTACGCCGAGTCCAGTGCCATGTTCGATCGTGCCTACGCCCGCATGGAGAAGTTCGATCTTCAAGCAAAGACATCTATTAGCAATGAATTCTTCGCAGCAGCTGGCACGCAGTCAAGCCTGCCCTACCGCGGGACTGACTACGACCGAATCCTGCTGGACGTCTATGAGACTCTGAACTACCTGGCCGTGGATGACTTCGGGGAGGCGATGGTGCATGTCCGCCGTGCCTATCGCAGGCAGAAAGAGGCTGTCGCTAACAATCAAGACGAGATCGCCGCACGTAAGGAAAGCGCGAATTCAACCGGCGACGCGGCCATCGAGTCCGAGGCGTACAAGGAGTTCGAAGCCTCCTTCGAGACGCTCAGCACCGACGCTTACTCGGACTTCGTCAATCCTATGGCGACCTTCCTCTCAGCAGTGCTCCTGCGCGAAGAGGATAGCAACGACAATGCTCTGGTCGACCTGCGCAAGCTACTGGGCATGCAGCCCGAAGATTCAAACCTCGTGCCATTGCTCGCTGAATTCGAAGCGGATTCGCGGCCCGTCGAGAACCGCTTCTACGTGATCTTCGAGAACGGAATGGCGCCCCGCAGAGACGAATGGTCGTTGACCCTGCCCACGCCCAACGGACTGTCAAGGGTAGCCGTGCCAACGGTAAAGGTCCAACCAACGAGTGTGCGTCACTTGCAAGTGGAAGCTCTCGATGGGAGCTTTGACTTGAATACGGAACGTGTGGCCAGCATCGATAGCATCGTGGTCACCGACTTTAAGAATCACCTGGCGACGCTGGTCTGGCGCACGGTGATCGCTCAAGTCTTGAAGGAAGGAACGACCTACGCCTTGGCGGAGCAAGACTCAAGCGGCCTGGCACTCTTCGCCGGTAGCCTCTTCAAAGTACTCACAGCTGGAGCCGATCTGCGCACCTGGCGAACCCCGGGCTCAGAATTCCAAGTCACCTACGGCCAAGTACCCGAGGATGGCCAACTGTCGCTACAACTCATCGCTAACTCAGGGGCGATGGGAATCAATACGACAATCGTCGTTCCGCCCGCACGCACCACTTTCATCTACGTTCGCACCCCACGCCAAGCAACGCTAGTCCCCCATATTTTCTCGCTGGGAAGCCGTGTTTCGAACTGACGCTTTCATGCCCATCCCCAACAGAATGGCCCTAAAAACCATGTCAAGAACCATCATCGCCTGCGCTCTCCTCGCGCTCACTTGCATCGCTTGTGGGAGCCGTCCCGGCTACGAACCGCTGCCGCCGGGCGTCCTCGAAGACCGTGTTTGGCAAGAGCGCGTGATCATGAGCGACCAGGTAAAGAATCGGGTCACCGTCGATCAAGTTCTCGAAACGCGCAAGAACAGTCTACTTCGTTTACAACTCGACATACGAAACGTGACACAGTCTTCGCAGAGCATTCGAACCAACATTACGTGGTTTGATATCTCCGGATTCAAAATCGACACGGGCAACGATGGATGGAAGAGTCATATCCTCTCCCCTAAACAGCTCATTACCGTCAACGCTACTGCTACGGACCCTGCAGCGGTTTCATGGCGCGTAGATATCGACTTCTGGTCTCGCTAATTCAGCCCACATAAATCACAGATTCCCATGAAATCAAAGTTACTCCTGCTCCTTCCTCTCCTGGCCGCCACAACCGCCTGCAAGTCCGAGATCAAACGCATCGATGCCAGCGGCGACGAAGCCGTAGTTTCAACCGGAGTCGACTATGGCGAGATCATTGAGTTCACTGATTCGCTGACTCAACAGATGCTCAGTGATGGATTCTTCGATTCCGGCGAGTTCGGCAAGCTTCCGATCACGATGGTCGTCAGCAAGATCGAGAACAAGACGGACCTCGCGCACTTCCCTACGGAGCTCTTGCTCAGCAACATTCGCTCAGCCCTCCTGCAATCCGGAAAGGCAAGATTCACCACTGCTTATGGCGAGGACGGGACGGACGAAATGACCCGCGACACCCAAGACCTGAAGAACGACCCTCTATTCGACAGCAAGCAAGTCCCCGCGCAAGGGCAAGCAGCTGTCGCCCGCTTGTCAGTTCGCACACAGATACTCTGGGTCAACTCCCAGGGCGTGGACACCTCGCAGAACACGTATCTGGTGCGCATGGTAGTGACCGATGTGGTCTCGGGACTGGGTATCTGGGAACGCCGTTCAAACCCTGTCGCTAAAAAGTTCGATAAGGACGCTGTGTCCTGGTAGTGAGCCGGAGAAGAATCATGAATAACTCAACCCTAACTCAACGCATCCTTCGCAACCTCGCACTGTTACTTGTGCTGCTATCTGCGGCCGCTCCAGCCTTCGGTTTTGACACAGTCACCGTCGCAGGGCGCGGCACGAACGAAAGCAACGCCATCAAGGATGCCTTGGCTGAAGCGGTGATCCAGGTGAATGGCACTAAGGTCGAAGCGGACACAGAGGTCAGCCGCGTTATTCACGATTGCCTGCTCGGAATCACTCAGAATTTCACGACGAACTCAACGGACGCGGACCATGTCCGTACAGTATCCGGGGGCTTTGTTCTCAACTACGAGGTTCTCGAAAGCAACACGCCCGAGATTCCGCGGGTTGTCAAGGTCAAGGTCAACGTGCTCAAGTTCGACCCAAAGAACCCTCGTCCGGGATCGGCCAAGACCATGGTTGCCGGTAGATTCGACTTTGCCATGGGCGCCTTGAAGATGGACGGGAAGTCGGCGGGCGCGGCAGCTCTACTCGACACTCTGCGCAGCGACTTGGAAACCGCCTTAGTGAAGTCCCGCAAGTTCATTGTGCTGACCCGCAATGACCTGGGACCCTTGATGAACGAGCTGGAGTTCATAGCTGGTAAGTGGGTCGGCGAGAAAGAGAAGGGCAAGCTTCGTAACCAGTACGGCGCGGACTACCTCGTTTCGGGCCGTGTTCAACTGCTCTCGGTACACACGGGCGAGCACACAGTCAAGTTGACTGGGCATGTCAACCGCACCAAGACGGCTCAAATCATCATGACCATGAGCCTCTACAACGTAGCCAGCGGCCAGATTGAGTGGAGCGAGGAGTACGAACGCAGCTATTCGTGGGACGATGCCGCCCTGGACCAGAACCCCGAGTTCCGCGACGATGGAACCGTGGCTAATTCGATGGTGCTTGATGCTGCAGCTTCGCTGTCGCGCATGTTGCTCGTTCGGACCTTTAGACCAAAAGTAGTCAAGATCAAGAGCGGACTCCCAGGTGGCCCTGTATTCGTCCTGAACACGAATAGCTCGGTACATCCGATGGGGCAAGTCTTTGAGCTAGTGCACGTCGGTGAAGATTTGATCGATCCAGACACAGGCTTGTCCCTCGGCCCGGACGAGACCTTCGTCGGCTTGATCCACATCCACAGGCAGGACCACTTGAAGAGCGAGGCTGTCTTCGTAGAGCCGTCCGAAGAGCTAAGAGCGTGGGCCAGCGAGAAGGAACTGAAGCCTAGCAGTTTGGCATGCAGGGTGAATGAGTAGGCTGGCAGGCAAGGGTGGATTGAAAGTCGCGTTCGATTCAATGCTGGATCGTCACGACGACCACTACCACCATAACCCCGAAAGAACGCTATACTCCGCTCATGCCCAGCCCCCCCCTACGCGTTGGAAGCGTCCCCTACCTCGTCGGTAGGCCTCTCGATACCGGTCTCGGCGAAGAGCCCGGTATCCAACTCTCCCATGACGTCCCCGCGCGACTCATCGCCAAGCTACGCGCTGGCGAACTCGATGTCGCGCTCGTGAGCTCCATCGAGCTCTTTCGGCAACCGGGCTACCGCTACATACCGGACATTGCCGTCGCCGGCCGTGGATCCGTATCCAGCGTACAACTCTTCCTCCGCAAACCGCTAAGCGAGGTCAAGACGATCGCCCTCGACCCCTCGAGCCGGACAGCTGCTACTTTGGTGCGCGTCCTCCTGGCAGATCGCCCCGCCGGCGCACCCAAATTCTTCGAAGTTCCCTTTGGCGAGGATCCTCGCGCAACCGACTGCGATGCCTGGCTGCGCATTGGAGATCCTGCTCTTCGCGAATACTTCGTGCCCGATGCCCCGAAAGTTTTCAATCCATCGAAGGCTTGGACAGAACGGACCGGCCTTCCATTTGTCTTTGCTGCCTGGATTGTGCGGGCAGACGTCGCTATCGAAGGCCATCTTGCCGCCTTTGCCCGCTCACGCCTGCGGGGCGCACGAGCCATCGGCGACTTGGCCAATGAAGCGGCGATCGAGTGGCAACTCCCCCTGGCCAGATGTACCTCCTACTTGGCGGAGGAGTGCGTCTACGAACCGGGCCAGGACATGCACGCGGCACTCCTTGCATTCCGGGACGCGGCGGCAAAGTTAGGGCTTTGCGAAGCAAACTTGGAGCCAGAACCGATCGGCGCCTTCCTGGCGCACCGCAGGTGAACTTCGGGCTTTCATAAGTACCCATTGGGACCGCGCTTGCAACAAGCGGTTGCAATGGCCGCGCGAGATTTCTACATAATGAGTCTCTTGGCGCGTTCGCGCCCTTCACACCATAGACCTTCCACCTGAGGACGTCCCTTTGGCCAAAACCAAAGCCACGCTTGGGACGCCGACCTTATTCGGCGACGACCAGACCACCGACACTTTGACACCCAAGCCCAAAAAAGCTGCAGGCGAAGCCTTGCCTGCAAAAAAGAAGGCCGGTCGGCGTGCCAGCGCTCAGGAGATGGCCGCCAAGCAACGCGATATTTCCGTCTCGGAATTCTTCACCAAGAACCGGCACCTCCTGGGCTTCGACTCGCCGTTGAAGGCACTCTTGACCACCGTCAAGGAAGCCGTCGACAACTCCCTCGACGCCTGTGAAGAGGCGGGAATCCTGCCGGAAATTGCGGTGGAGATTTCGCAAACTGGAGACGACGTCTATCGTTGCTCCGTCGAGGACAATGGGCCGGGCATCATCGACACGCAGATTGGAAAGGTCTTCGGCAAGCTGCTCTACGGTTCAAAGTTCCACAAGCTCTCGCAGACCCGCGGCCAGCAAGGAATCGGAATCTCGGCCGCTGGTATGTATGGTCAATTGACGACCGGCAAGCCGGTCTTGATTCGCAGTCGCACGGGTAAGCGCAAGGACGCGCACGAATTCTTGCTGACGATCGACACCGTTCGCAACAAGCCCGAGATCCATGACTCCAAGATCACCGACTGGGACAAGGATCACGGAACGAGAGTCGAAATCGAGATGGAGGCCCGCTATCAAAAGGGGCAGCGCTCGGTTGACATGTATTTGAAGCAAACGGCTATCGCCAACCCGCACTTGACTCTGCACTTCACCGATCCCTCTCAGGAAACGGTGACCTACGAACGCTCAAGCAAGGACCTTCCGCCTGAGACGATTGAGATCAAGCCGCACCCCCACGGGGTTGAGCTCGGCCGTTTGATCGCGATGCTCAAAGAAACGGATAGCCGAACCCTCTCTGGCTTTTTGCAAGAAGAGTTCTCCCGGGTTGGTCCGACCGTCGTCAAGAAGATCGTTGCGGCTGCGGGTAAGGGGCTCACGTTGAAGTCCTATCCAACGCGCATTGCGCGCGAAGAGGCCTCGGCACTTCACAAGGCGATCAACGAGACAAAGATTTCATCACCTTCAACCGAGTGCCTCGCGCCGATTGGAGAGGACTTGATGCTGCAAGGCCTCAAGAAGGAGCTCGAAGCTGACTTCTACGTCACCGCAACTCGGCCAGCGACTGTCTATCGGGGTAACCCCTTCCAGATCGAAGTAGGTATCGCTTACGGCAAGCCCGGCGGCGTCGGTCTCGAAGTGACAGACGAGGGTCGAATCCGCAAGAAGGATAAAGCCAAAGCCGCGACCGAAGAACTCGTTGGCTCGATGGAAGATCCGGTGCGCGTCATGCGCTTTGCGAACCGAGTGCCGCTCTTGCACATGGCTTCTGGCTGCGCGATCACGAAGGCAGTAATTCAAACCAACTGGCGCGGCTATGGATTAGCTCAACCGCGAGGTGGATTGCCGATTGGAGCCATGGCCGTCTTGGTTCACATCGCCAGCGTCTGGGTTCCGTTCACTTCGGAATCCAAGGAAGCTCTAGCCTCCTACGACGAGATCCTGAAAGAGATCAAGCTTGGGCTGCAAGAATGCGGCCGCAAGCTCGGTACTCATATCCGCAAAGGCAAACGCCTCAAGCGCGAATTTGAAAAGCGTAGCTACATCGAAAAGTACATCCCCCACATCGGAATCGCCCTTCAGGAGATTCTCGAGATCAACGACAAGGAACGCAACGACACCGTCGAGACCCTCGAAGACGTTCTGCACAAGAGCCGTAAGTTCTAGGCGCGAATAACACCCCACCATGGCAAAGAAGAAGAAAAAGGTCCTTCGCAAGAAGAAGATCGCGAAGCGTGCGGCAGTTCCGACGCCGGACAAGGTCACTGCGACCGGCACCAAGGGCAAGCGTGCTGCGGCCACGCTAGGTCCTCTCGACAAGAAGACGATCAAGCTGATCGAAAGCACCGCAGTGCGCGTTCAAAAATCCATTCAAAAGCGTGTTCTGCCAGAGCTCAAGTTCCCGGTCCGCTCGTTGGCAAACGTCACCTACGACAAGAAGATCGGCTACTTCGAGTTGGGCAAGGGGCGTAAGTCACGGGCGCTTTCCGTCAACACGGTCAAGGGCTTTGCACAGACCCTGCGCTTGATGTCAATCTCCAAGGAGATGATCCAAAACAACGACTTCGCCACAAAACGAGAGGCCTACTACGTTTCCAAGAACTGGGGCGATTGCAAGTTCAACGAACAGACAGAGTCCGACTCGGCGATGGACGACATCGAAGCTTTGGCCAGCCTTGACGGCCTGTCACGCGAACAATTGCGCTACTTCCCAGAAGAGCACGGCGGTTCAGTCGCGGGCAACTTGATTGTTGTCGATCGCGATACAGAAACGGGCAAGAAGATCCGCATCGATTGCACGGCATTCGGCACAGGCTCCTACTCGATCCCTCACTCCGTCGAACACTTGGAGTTTGAAACGGATGCCAAGTTCATCATCGCCATTGAAACCGGCGGTATGTTCCAACGCTTGAACAACCACAAGTTCTGGAAAACAGCAAAGTGCATCATCATCGAGATGGGAGGTGTTCCGACGCGCGCCACACGCAGGTTCATTCGTCGCCTTTCAGACTCCAAGAAGATCCCGGTTTACTGCTTCGTCGACTGTGACCCCTACGGCATCGCGAACATCTATCGCACGCTCAAGGTGGGCTCGGGAAACGCTGCTCACATCAACAAGTTCTTCTGTGTGCCGCAGGCCAAGTACCTGGGCGTCACGCCTCAGGACATCATCGACTTCAAGTTGCAGGACGCGACTCACGAGCTGCAGAAGGTCGACATCAAACGCGCCAAGGATGCCTTGAAGAACGACCCCTTCTTCAAGGCCCACAAGCCCTGGACGCAGGCCATCAACCAGCTGCTTAAGATGGGCGTTCGCGCGGAACAGCAGGCCCTCGCCAAGTGGGGTCTCAATTTCGTTATCGACGAGTACCTGCCGCGCAAGCTGAAGGACAAGAAGAGCTTCTTGCCCTAGGCCTGCGTAGCAAGCCCCCTGTCACCTTCGCGCGCTGGCGTGAGCATACCTCACGAACCGCTAGGCGGCCCGTGAGGGAGCGCTAGGCGCGGGCTCGCTTGACGCTCTCCACGAACTCGGCGGCGCGCTCGCCGTCGAGTTCGTTATCCCAGCGTCCGCCGCGCTTGAGGTAGGAACCGACGATGAAGCCGGATGCGTGCTCGATCAGGTCGGGCACTTGCTCTGGCGTCACGCCGCTGCCCACGAGGACCGGCAAACCGCAAGCCAGAGCGGCCTCGCGCAGATCGTCCGGCGCAGTCACCTGCCCAGTGGATGATCCTGTCACGATGACTCCGTCCGCCCCCGAAAATTCTGCGGCCTTGGCGATCTCTCCCACACCGAGGTCGCTGGTGATCGCGTGCGAGGAATGCTTCTTCTTGATGTCGCAAAGAATCTGAATGTGCTGCGCTCCAATCATCTTGCGATAACGCAAGAGCGGGCCCGCGGCAGCTTCTGCCATCAAACCCTCGTCTGCCACGCTGGCGAACACGAAGCCTTCCGCGCGTATGAAATCTGCCCCCGCTGCCAAAGCCACCGCCAAGGCCGCCTGATTGGCTCCAGCCAAGACCTGGACGCCAAGGGGTAACTGGGGCGCCGCTTGGCGCACTTCAATGCAGGCGGCAGTCATCGCACTAACGATTTCCGGCCCGATCGACCCCATCACATAGGGGCGATCCCCCATGTTCTCGACGATCAACATTTCGAAACCCGCAGCCGCCAAGGTGCGCGCATCTTGGCCCGCCTTTGCAATCAGCTCGTTGCGGGAGCTGACTGCATGCGGCGTTCCAGGCAAGGGCCCGAGGTGCACCATCCCGATCATCATGCCGGGATTGGTGAACAGTTTAGTTGGTTCTAGAATCTCCAACCGACCGTTAGGGCAAACAAGCTGTTGTTGCGACCATTGCCAGGGGCGGGCGTGTTGTCGTAGTCCCAGATCCATGAGAATTGAGCAAAGATCACATCGGTGATTTCGGCTTTGACGTTGGTGGCCCAACGAGCATAGATATCTTCGCTATCTTCGAGGCTCGGGTAGATTTGGCCGCCGTGGGAGAACTCCCACACCTCGCTCTCCAGGTAGGCGAAATCGTAAGCAAGGCGCAGAGCAAGGCTGCTTTCGCCTCCCGTAGGATCAAAAACCTCGTCGACGAAGGCTACGCCTGCTTCACCCTTGATATCCCACACCACGTCCTCGCGGAATTGGTGACCGACACCAGCGCCGACTGTAAATCGCTCGTCGAGGTTTGATGCAAAGTCGCTCTCGTCAGTCACCAACCCGTAGCCGTAGCTCAATTCGTTGAAGAAGTGATCGTACTGTGCGCTGCCATAGACCTTGCGCTGAATCACTCCACTCTCATTGTCGCCCTGGTAATTCCAGAGAGCTTTCATGGTGGCGCGATCTGTATCTCCTCTCCAAATCACTTCGGCCGCAAGGTTCGCGGTCTTAGTTTCGGTGTTACCAGTATTAATGAATCCACCGGCGTTCAAGCTTCCGCTCCAACCTTGCACATCTTCCTCGGCGGTCTGGACTGGCTCGGGAGAGACAAGGCTTGTCGCCGGCAGCGGCGCGTCGGAGGGCGCGATCGAAGCCGCGAGAATGGAGAGTAGGGCGCTAGAAATCATAGGGAGTCGGTAGGTAGCAGATCAGGAATTGAGGAGGACAGCGGCCCTCGAAAATCGGTGGCGGAGTGTAGAAACCCCCCTTCTTCCTTTCCACATGTCCCCGCCGAATCCGGCGACGCCTTAGCCAAATCGCAGTCCACAACCCGGGCACATGGGCACATCCGGAGTGAAAACAGTCATGCACGCAGGGCAAGTGGTCTGCTCCGCATCGAAATCCACCACCATTTCCGCAGAGGCGGCCTCTGAATCAGAGAGCCCCGCTTTCCACTGATTCTGGATGACCTCGGCACTATCCGCCAAATCTACGCTCGCGACCGCGAGCTCGAGGGTGACACCTCAGCCCGAACTACCGCCTTTCTCATCCGGACGCCTGATTTCCGAAGTGATGCCTCGTTTTTTGAGAAGCGCCTGCAGCTCCTTCATTCCTTCCAGCTTGCCGCGCATCAGCGCCATCATCGGTTCGTTGCTACTCATATAGAGCATGATGCGACAACTGGACTATTCCTGGAAGCCTCAAGGCGCCAACTCTAGAGTTAGCTCAACGTATTCGAGGGCGTCCGACGCCCGACCCCAGATCAGCAGAACCATGTCCGAAGAGAAGCGATTCGACCTCACCCCAATTTCCGTCCGCCTAGCCGCCCTGTGGGTCGCAGCGGGAGCCCTATTCAAGTTGATCGCGGGCAGCCCAGCAGATCTGCCGGCGGTACTGCACGACCTCCCGATCGAGGTTTCACTGTTCTTCAAGATCGCTATCGGTATTGAGCTGGCGATTGTTTGTACGGCACTCCTGCGACCGACCTGGGGCTGGCTCGCCTTAGTCGCGCTCTTCGCAGTGTTTGATGTTGTGCTCGCCATAGTAATGGCGTCCGGCGCAGAATCTTGTGGGTGCTTCGGCTCCTCCGTAACGATTGCTCCGTGGGTCATGATGGCAATCGACACGCTCTTACTTCTGGGCATTTTGGCCAGTCGTCCGTGGAAGTCAGAGACAAAAGCGGTCGGTCCGGCTGGCTTGACCCTGGCGCTCGCCGCCGTTGCACTGATCATTCCATTTCCGTACATCGGAGAACAAGCCCTTCAATCCTCGGAAGACGGTGCCGTCACGGAAGTCGAAGACTTGCGCTGGCTTGAGATCGACGTGGAGTCTTGGACTGACCAACTGATCTACGACAGTGAGTTCGCCAAAATATTCCCAACGGAAGTTGAGACCTTGCCGACCGATGGCTTGTACATCTTCTGGCGCTGGGACTGCGATCATTGCGCCTCGCACCTGCAGCAACTCGCCGATGGCGATGACGGCATGAGCCCGATCGTCTTGATTCGATTAATGCAAGAGCATGACAACGACGAGAACGGTGCGGTGACCGCCATGCCGGTCGGCGGACATGTGACCGAGTTAAGTTTGCCAGCCGGAACACAGTACATCATCCAAACGCCCGCAGAATTCATTCTCGAAGGCGGTATGATCGTTAGCGCAACGGAAGGCGTTGGAGTTGAAGAGAAGTAGGCGCTAATTGCGTAGATCGCACTCCGCCATCCAGCGCGTTTCCTATTGCCTGCGACCTTAAAGGCGGGAAGCGAAGCTCCCATAGAATCCTGGCACAAGTAGAGTGGCGCCAAGCCCTTTCGTTGCGACAAATCAGCAGCGAATCGAAGTGTGTAGGTCTCTGTCTTGTGCTCCACAGTCTTGATTGAAACCGTCCTTACGGGCACCTCTGCAGCTGTTTCTTGAAGAAGGCGATAGGGAGCCCGTTCACTCTCCGCCATCATTGCAGGAAGCCAAGATTCGTAATGAATCTTGGCTTCCTGCAATGATGGCGGAGATTGCGCGGGCCCCCTACCGCCTCTTCAAGATCCTACTTCTGCGAGACCAGGTAGCCGATCCATGATGCGCAGTTTTCACCACGCTCCTCGGCTTCGAAGATTCCGTTGCCTTCGTCCGGGTCGTCTTCGTCGTCCCCTTCGAAGTAGCTATTGACCTTGCTGAAGCCTGCATCTTTCAGGATGTCCTTCAACTCGCTCATGCTGTAGGCACGCCAGTGATATTCGAACGCATTGTTGAGCTCAGTGCCGTCGCGAAACTTGAAGTGAATTTTGCAGAAGAACTCGCCTGTGCCAGGGAAGAATTCATCCTGATCCCAGACGTAGGTAAACCCCCCCTCAATCTTGCGCTCCTCTAGCATCTCTTCGGTGCCTTCGGAACCACCGTAAAGATCGATCACGAAGATGCCGTCTTTTGCCAAACTCTCTTGGGCTAACTTGAAGTACGCGATGAGCTCCTCGCGCTCGCGGAACAACCAGTAGGAAAAGTTTTGCGCGATGCGGATATCCGGAGCCTTGCGGCCGGGCGCGCGCGCGTCTTCAAGATACAGATCGATCCTATCCTCAGCGCCCGCCTTGGTGATCTTGCCGAAGTTGTGCTCCTTCCCCCAAGCAAGCGGCTCGGGGTCTAAGTCGTAACCCTCTGCGGTGTTCTTCTCGTCGCGGCTGACCCACTCGATACACATGAGTGAGGTTCCGCAGAAATCCTCACGCAGGTGCTTCGGCTTCTTGCCGTTGATGTCCTCGTAGGTTTCCATCAGGAAATCCACATCCGTCTCTGGCGACTGAACAGCGAGTTGGTAGAGCTCGTACTTATCCGCATTGGCCAACGTGTAACGATGACGCGAAGCGGCCTTCTTCTTGGTCGCTTTGGCCTTCTTCGCCTTGGGCTCGGTTTTCTTGGTAGAGCTTTTTGTCTTGCTCACAATGCTGTCCTCTGGAGTGCTGTCGAGTTCGTAGTCATGGAAGGATGTGTGCGCAGGCTAGGTATCCGGAGCCCCAAGATCAATCGGAGTCCTGCTCTCAATCGCTGTGATCTAGCCGTAAAAGAAAAGTAGCCCGGCATAATTCCCTGGACGGGAAACTACCGAGGTCGTATTACCGAGGTAGTTGAAGAGCACAGAATTGCACTGGCTCCTCGAAAACACTGTCAAATCACGAACAATGAGTGCCTCAAAACACACCCTCGGCGAACTGCAGCTCGCCATCATGCGCGTCCTCTGGCAAAGCGGATCGGCTAGCGTCGCTGAAGTCCACCAGGGACTTCCCGAAGTGCGCAGCCGAGCTCTGACCACGATCGCAACGATGCTCTCGAAAATGGAGAAGAAGGGCGTGGTCCGTCACCGCAGCGAGGGACGCCAATTCATCTACGAACCGACCGTTAGCGAAGATGAGGTCAAACGTTCGATGGTCGCAGAATTGGCCCACCGCCTCTTCGACGGCGACTTCACAGCCCTCGTCACGCACTTGATCGACGAGCGTGAGATTGACGCGAAAGAGCTCGAAGACTTGAAAGAAAAGATTCAGTTGCGCAGCAAGGAGGCCAAGTAATCATGCTCTCCAGCCAAGCGCAACAACAAGCACTAGCATGGGTCCTGACCTACGCGCTGCACAGTACACTGCTACTCTCAGCAGCCTGGCTCATTACGCGAATGCTTTCGAACGAACGCATTCGATGGCGTGAGCGCATCTGGAAAACAGCCCTAGTGGGCGGTCTGTTCAGCGCTTCCTTGCAGCTCGCATTCAATGTGGCGCCGCTTGCGGGTCGTCTGAAATGGACGCTTGATGAATCGGTAAACGTGACAGCACTCCCCCACAATCCTGGGGTACTGACAGGCATAGCAGATATGGGCGGCGCAGGTCTTGAATTCAGCTGGGAGCGCTTATTAGTCGGCGCTTGGATGCTCGGCGGACTCCTCGGTCTTGCATTGTTCTTGTTTGCATGGCGACGAATTACCGATCGGCTTGCGGGACGACGAACGTTACGTGAAGGCCAGCTCAAGGAAAGCCTAGATCGGATTGTGAAGCGTGCGGGACTTGCTCGCTCGCCCAGGCTCTCGACTTCCAACCATCTGCGCTCCCCCGCGACGGTTGGTGTTTTCTTCCCGCAGATTTGCGTACCGAAGCGCGCGCTGCTTGAGTTGCCACCCGATCAACAAGAGGCATTGCTGGCTCACGAATTAGCCCACATCCTGCGCCGCGACCCCTTGTGGTTTTTTGTCTGCGGCATCATCGAACGAGTGATGTTCTTTCAACCACTGAATCGCATGGCTCGCCGAGAGCTTGAAGAAATCGCGGAGTTTCTTAGCGACGATTGGGCAGCACAAAACACACAAAGCGAAATTAGCTTGGCGCGCTGTTTGACCGAGGTTGCGACATGGGTGCTCGATTTACGACCTGTGGTCGCTGTCGTTCCGATGGCGTCACGCAACTCGCGCCTCGCAGCCCGAATTGGCCGCTTGCTGAACGATGATCGCCGGCCCCAGGATCACGGGCACTCAAAACGGGCTTGGGCTCTTCCTCTTTCAACGTTGGGCGCAAGCGTCCTCATGCTCCCCGGCGCCGCCGCACTCGCTGAAGTTCAGTCATTGAACCCCGATCCCATTCGGCACCCGACTCCACCTGCGGCACAAATCATCCCTGACAAGAGGCAGCCCGTCCAAGCAGATCTCGATGAAATGCTGCAGCAACTCGACGGTGAAGTGGAGCATTTGGGCAAGGAGTTAGTCGGTCTCAGCGAACGCTTTGAAAGAGAACAAGCTCCGGGCGGCAACCGAATGCAGGCCCTGACAGAACTGAGCCAGCGCGTTAATAGCTTACGTACGCGTCGAGAACGTCTCAACAAATTGTGGCCCGCCCTTCAGCGCGATTTGCAACACACAGTCCACAACCAATCCAATAACTCAATACAGGAGGAATCCCGATGATCCGACCCTTACTATGCATTGGCCTGAGCCTGGCAGCTTGGGGAGCACAATCCGAAACACAGGAAGTGCAGCACGACACAGTTCTCGAAGCGAAGGCAGCGGCCGTTGCGGCAGCCCATGCTCAGGAGAATTCATCGCTCGCGTCGCTGATCTCGAGCTTGCAGGACCTCGGGGAGCAGGCGCAAGAAGACACGAGAATCGAGCTCGAAGAAAGAGACGCAGAGCGCCAGGATCACGAACAGGAAGAGCGACGAGTCGAACATGCGATGGAGAGTCTGGAACGCGAAATGGAAGAACTCGAGCGTCAACTGGAACGCGAGTTCGGAAAGCTAGAGGAAGAGTTTGAAGATCAGATGGAGCTGTTTGAGGAGGAGTTCGAGCGCGAAATGGAAGCGCTCGAAGAGTCACTCGAAGCAGACTTCGAAGGATGGTCGGATTCAGTGAATGACGATTGTGACTCAGATTGCGATGACCGCCGTGACTCGGATTGCGATGACGATTGCGACTCGGACCCCAATGAAGCTAATGGGGCTGTGATGCGTAGCATGATGGAACGAATCGAGCGCTTGGAAGACGAACTTCACCAGTCTCGTTCGGCATCACATTCGTCGGGTTCTGCATGTTGCTGTTGCTGTAAGGGGCATGCGCAACCGCAATCTTCGTCTCGCACTTCCTACCGGGCCCTTCGGGCTCCGCAGGCACCCCAGGCACCCCAAGCGCCGCGAGCACCCCATGCTCACCCCGCCCCGCGAGCACCTCACGCTCCTGCAACTGTTAGCTCGCACTCCAATGCGTTATTCCCCGAAATCCATAGCCAGGTTGGAACCGCCTCGCAAACTAGCACCACGGACGAAATTCAGTCATTGATCTCCGAGATGCTATTGGAGGTGCGAGAGTTGCGCGAAGTTGTGCGCGGAATGCACAGCACTGTCGACTCTCAGTAAGCGCCTGCTGTAGGAGTGAAACGCGTGGTCTGCGCGTTTCACTCCCCTTGATCACTCCCCCGCCGCACCGCAATTCAACTTCAACTGGGCTAGAGGTATGTGCACACTTTCCCTACCACTCCTTGCATCGCTCACCCTGGGTGCGCCGTTCACAACTACGCTTGTAGAACCAGCGGCACTCTCAAACCTTGAGGAGGGTGAAGAACGCTATCAGTTCATCGCCGGGCTTTGCGAAGAAGGTCACTACGAACTCGCAGCCAAGGAAGCGCGTGCCTTTCTCGCAAGCCACCCCAAACACAAACGCGCAAAGCTTGCACGTTACCGATTAGCAAGTGCACTGTTTGAATTAGATCGTCCCGCGGAGGCCGCTCCATACTATCGCGAACTATCCAAGCAGAGCGCCTTTGAGTACCGTGCAGAGACCTTCTTACGGCTCGGGCAATGCGAGCTATTAGAGGAGAAGTACGAGACTGCGCAGAAGGCTCTGCGCAAGGCCTACGCCTCCAAGCAAGACTACCTGAAACCAACAGCCGCTTTTTTCTTGGCGGAGACCGAGTTCAACCTGGATGAGTTTCGGGCCGCAAAGGATCACTATGAAGAATGCTTGCGTTCCAAGGATGCAACGACCTACCACCCCCACGCGGAACGCGGTCTCGCCTGGAGCTCTTTTCGCTTGGAAGATAATGGGGCTTGCATTCGTGCAGCCCAGAGGTTCCTGAAGAACGTCGCCGGTAGTGAGCTTGAGTCAGAAGTACGTTTCTTGCTCGGCGACGCCTACTCCCGATCCAACCAATCGCAACAGGCAGATACAGCCTGGCGAATGATCAAGAGTGGAGACTATCAAGCGGCTGCCCTCCGCGGACGCGCATACATCTTGTCCCAGGCTAACGACCATCGCGGCGCAGCACGCATGTTCGCAGAACTCTTGGAAGCTGATCAAAACGGTCCCTATGCCAAGGAGGCGGCGGTGCAATGCGGCGCGCATCTATTGCGCGCTGGAGCCCCTGAAGACGCCCTCATCGTCCTAACTCTAAAGGCCGCGGGCAACGAGCCCGAAACACTCTATTGGCGTTCTCAAGCACTAGCGCAGACTGGTGAAGAAGAGCGCGCTTTGCAAACCTTGCAGACTGCCTCTCGTGCGGCTGACTCCGAGCTTCAAGCGCGCATCGCGGCGATGCGCGGAGACCTTCTCTACAAGCTTGGCCGCCTGGACGAAGCCGCAGACGCCTATGGCGGCGATAACTCGGATTACTCGCTGCATGCTGCTGCGACGGCGCAACTGAATGCAGGCAAGACTACAGAGGCCCTGGAGTCTGCGGAACGCATGCTTCGTGACTTCCCTGAAAGCCCCTACTCGGAGTCTACACATGCGGTGCGCGCTGAAGCCTTATTTCAGCTTGAGCGTTACACACCTGCGCTCGCAGCCTTCGAAAAGCTCGCCGGACCGCGGGCCGCTGAGCGCAAAGCATGGTGTCACTATTACCTGGACGAGTGGCGCGCTGCCGCCTCAAGCTTTGCGGCGGTCGGGGAGCGTTTCCCACAAGCTGAAGAAGCTGACCAAGCGCGCTTCATGGAAGGCCGCTCCTATCAGGAAGCCGGCGATAACCAGCATGCAGTAGCCACATGGAACGCTTACCTCCGGGAACACCCAACGGGGCATCACAGCAGTGAAGTGCGCTTGCAACTGGCGCGCCTGGGAGCAGGAAATGACCACCTTTCCGCTTTACTGCGCGAGTCACCCACCGACCCACTGGCAGCCGTTGCCATGTTTGAACTGGCGGAATCCTATGTACAAGAAGGTAATCGCGATCTAGCCATTGCGACCTACAAGAGCTACTTGCAACGCTTCCCAGGCGATCGCTCTTCGGGAGATGGACGCTACGGACTGGCCTGGAGCCTGCGCTCAGACGGGCAAAATCACGAGGCTCTTGAGCAGCTCATTTTGCTCATTGAACTAAAACCGGAAGAGGAACTTCGAATTGCTGCGACAGAAATGGCCCTCTGGTGTGCAGCTGACTTAGATGACGCGAAACAGGCCCAACACTTTTGGCAACAGCTTGCTGGGCTCAGTAAAGACGAGGCGCAGATCTTCGCCGCAGCACAAGTCGCTTCCCGCTGCTTGCAACGGGTTGGAAAGTCTGATCAGGCTTCGCGACTCCTCTCATCCCTACGCAAGAAGCTTCGCTCGGAAGAGATTCAGTTGAGTGTTCTCATCGAAGAGTCGTGGATCCAGATCGATGCGGGCGAGGCACTGGCAGCTCGTAACTTGTTAGCAAAAGCAATCGCGATCGCACCGAGGGATTCGCGTGTGCAAGAAGCAGCCTTCTTCACGGGAGAATCTTTCTTTGAGGCTGAGGAATTTGCTGAGGCCTCAAAGCTCTACGCCGCGGCTGCCCAGAAAGAGAATGCCGAACTCTTTGACGATGCCCTCTACAAGCTGGGCTTTGCCTTGCTCTCCTCAGGAAAGCACGATCAAGCGGCAGACGCCTTCGAGTCTGTAGTTCAATCGGAACCTGAAAGCGTGCTATGGGGTGAGAGTCTATTCCTTGCTGGCGAGTGCCGCTACCGCGCCGGGAACCTCGAAGCGTGCGTTGAATTGTTGAAGCGCTTTCGCAAAGAAGTCCGCCCCCATGCAGTGCGCGCCAAGGCGCTCTTTCGACTTGGTTTAGCGGCGGGAGCGACTAGCGATCCAAAAACTGCAGAAGCAGCGCTTACGGAACTGCTCAAATCATCACCCGATTTTGAGAACCGCATCCAAGCGCAGCTCGAGCAGGGACGAGCCTATGTGCAACTCGCTAAGCCGCGTGCCGCACGCGCATCATTCGATTCTGTATTGGCAATGGCCCAGGGCTCGAAGCAAAACGCACTCTTCGCCGCCCGCGCACGCATCGAAATCGGCCGCTTGCACTTCGCAGCTCGCGCCCATGAAGACGCCTTATCCGAGTTCCTCAAGGTCTCCTTGTTGTATGCGGCTGGAGAAGAAGTCCACGAAGCACGCTTGCTCGCCGGACTGTGCTTGGAAGCCCAAGGCGAACGTGACTTGGCAATCCAGCAGTATCGGAAGTTGACGAGCGGAGCCCCCGATTCACAGCAAGGGCGCGCAGCGAACGAGCGCTTGCGAGCCATGAAGGCCGACTAGATTTAGTTCAGACCATAGACCCTGCGAGTTTCCCAATGACAACAACACTGCCCAGCCTCCCGCCCCCGGCGGCATCCTTAGATCTGCAATCGCTCTTCGACATGCTGATCGATGGTGGACCACTGATGATTCCCATTGGAATCTGTTCCGTTGTAGCTCTCGCCTTTACTGTCGAGCGCTGGTTGCGCTTGGCCACGCATTCTGTCGGTGGCAAACGATTTGCGAACCAGCTCACTCATCGCGTTCAATCAAGTGGAGCACGCAGCGGCTTAGACTATTGTAGGGAGCACAAGAGCGCTCTCTCGCGCATCCTGGCGGCGGGCCTCTCTAAATCCGAGGACGGCTATTCGGAGTCGGAACGCGCCGCCGAAGACACTGGAAAACGTGAAGTCAAACGCCTCGGTACCAATCTACGGCCACTCGTTGTGGTGGCCATGATCGCCCCGCTACTCGGCCTCCTGGGCACGGTCTGGGGCATGATTGAAGCCTTCGCAAACATCGGCGAGGCAGGCGGATTGGGCAAACCCGAAGTGCTCGCTTCGGGCATTTCACAAGCCCTTGTGACCACTGCGGCAGGCCTAGCGGTCGCCATTCCAACGCAAGCTGTGTACTACTACTTTCGTGCACGTATCGACAAGTTCGCCCGAGTGGCAGAGGATACTCAACTTGAACTTGGTCGCATTCTATTTGACGGTCAGGGCGCTCTATGAATCTCCGTGATGAAGACGCTGGTGACGAGTTCACACTAAACCTGACGCCCATGATCGATGTGATCTTCCAACTCCTTCTGTTCTTCATGGTGGCCACCACATTCCAAGATCCGGAACGCGAGATTGATATCGAGCTGCCACAAGCACAGTCAGGAAGTGCGCTCGAATCCGAGTTGGAAGAACTCGTGATCAACGTCCAACGCGACGGAACGCTAGTCCTGAGCGGCGAGGTCGTCAGCAAGGACGCACTCGCATCACGACTATCCAATGCGGCGCAACAGAACTCTGAAATGCCTGTCACCATTCGTGGCGACAAACTAGTGCACCACGAGGACATCGTAGGGGTCATGGATGCTTGTGGTGTCGCAGGTCTGACTGCCCTATCGCTTGGTACAATGGAGACGCGCTGAGATGAATCGACTGCGGGGAATTGACAACTTGGGCAAGAACATCGTTGTCGTCGTTTCGCTCTTGGCCGCGGGATTCTTCGCAGCCTGGCTACGTTTCGAACCGCACCTCGGCTCAGCGGGAAACTACACGGACGGTATTCGGCTATACGACTCTCTTGCTGGTGAGCCGATACGCTTTGCAGTTTGGGAAGAAGCGCAGGAGCTTCCCGGAGAACTCAACAGTGAGGAGCATGAACATGCCCCGGCGCTCTCTGCCGACGGCCGCTGGATTGTGTTCTCCACAGGTGAACGCGGGCTCAACGCAGAGCTATGGATCGCAGAGATGCAAGCGGGAATCGCAGGTGAGCCGCGTCCCTTGTATGAACTCAACACCACCTTCGACGAGTTGGCGCCCGCCTTTGGAGCGAATACACTGTATTTCGCCAGTAACCGCCCTGGTGGCCCCGGCGGATTCGACCTTTGGAGTGCTAGTTTTTTCGATGGCGAGCTTGGTCCGGCGAGCTTGATCGAAGGTGGTGTGAACACTGCCAAAGATGAGATGGACCCGGCACCACTGGGAGGTGCTGAAGCCTTTGCCTTCTCCTCTAATCGCAACAGCGCGCAGCGCAAGGGAAACGACCTCTACATCGCGCAACCCTCTTCGGATGCGGACTACTCGGTGGAGCCCATCGAGGCATTGAATTCACATTCCGACGACCGCGAACCGGCCTTCACAACCGACGGAAATCGCATCTTCTTCGCTTCTGATCGCGAGGGCCCACGGGGTTCTTTCGACCTGTACAGTAGCTTGTACGAACACGGTCAGTGGATGCCACCGAGGGCAGTTCATGGTCTCAACAGTGAGTGGAACGAACGCTCGCCCCAACCGACTAGCGACGGCTTCGGTCTGCTCTTCGAACGATCAAGACGCGCTCCCAATGGCGACACGATTGCCGCGAACATCTTTCGCGCGCGCTCTCTTGAAGTCTTTCAGCGTCCCGGCCCGCGAGTCGGATGGTTAGATCTATTAATCCTGATCGCGCTTCTAGTACTCGCCCTCCTTGCAGCCTTGGCTAAACGCTGGGAGAGCATCGAGGTTCTCTACAAGTGCTTCCTGGTTTCACTCATCGCCCACGCCGCACTTCTCTGGTGGTTCCGCGACATTCACCCGGAGTCGGAGATCGCAGCACTCCCCCAGCGCGGTCCAACCTATCAGGTCAGCCTCGCATCGAATCCGAAGGCTGCGGCGAGGACCAGCGAGCGCGGCGGAACACTCCAAGTACAATCAGACTCTTCAGAGCGAGAGCCGGCAGAGCCCGAGCGCCTTGCTTCGACGGCTGCACGCGAGCTGCAAGCAACCCAACCTACAGCTAAGAGCCTAGAGCGTCGAGCAGCCGAGCCTACGAGCTTACCAGAGGCTTCCACGACGGAGGTCGCCCAACAGGCAGCACCTGTCGTCACTACAGCACAACTCAAAGACTCGCCACGACTCTCCCGTCAAACAGTTGGACAGGCTCCAGCGCTAGTGCTCAACACTCCCACAAGCGGCGCCCACGGTGAGCACGAGCCGAATGAACTTGCAAGCCTAACTCGACACCACGTACTAGCCAGCCAACCGTCTGCAGTTCAAGCAGCCGGTATTAATCTGCAGCCAGTAGAGCGCGGCGAGGAAGAGCTACTTCCTACGCGCTCAACGCAGAATGACCGGAGGCCCACTCAGGTTGGAGACAGAAAGTCTTCCCTTTCGGAGTCCGTAGACTTGCGCCAACCGGACGATTACGAACAGAAGGGCTTAGCCCTTGAGGAGTTTGCAGACCCTACGGGAGACGCCCTCTTGGCTTCCAAGCTCGTTCATGAACGCTCGAGCCATGGCGCTGTCGTTCATGAGGAAATGCATCAAGCAAACGCGCTGCGAGTCTCTCGAACAGACGAGGCTCCAGCAAGCTGGACGCCCGCCACAGACCTGCGTGCACAAGTGTCCGACGGGCAACTCTTAGCGCGCGAGGATCGGATTCATCAACCGGCACGATCCAAGCTAGACAGTTCGACGCCGCTCTCCGATCGTAATCCGGAGAGCCCTCCGTCCTTCGAAAGCCAATCGCCACTCAAGACCAGTGGCAATCTGACGCCGCAACCCTCAAGTAGCTCGCTGCCGGAGCGGCGCAGAGAGCCCAACCTGGCAGCAAACGCTCCCGGTAGACGTGTACGCGCGAATCAACCTTCGAATTCTAGTACTCCCGCCCCCGATAGAACGGAACTGAAGACGGATAGACGCCTTGTCAGCGATGACGATGGCGTCAAAGTCGCAGCTCGCTTTGAGCACACGCCTTACCGAACGCGCTTTGGTCCTGCAAAGGCTCGTGCGCTTGAGGAACACGGCGGTAGCCTTATGACGGAAGCTGCTGTCGCAGCTGGACTCGACTACTTGGCAAGCATTCAAGATGAGGTTGGCTTCTGGGGTGATGCACGCCGGCGCGATAAGAAGTATGGATCCGTTTTCGTCGGCAAGACGGGCCTTGCACTCTTGGCTTTCCTAGGTGCTGGACACACGCAAGAGTCGCGCAGCGCACACTCGCCAGTCGTCGAACGTGCGTTGGAATTCCTGCTAGCGATCCAACGTAATGACACCGGGCACTTTGGCCGAACTTCGGCGTACAGCCATGGTATCGCCACCTATGCGCTGGCGGAGAACTATGCGTTAACAGGCGATACACGTCTGAAAGAACCACTGGAGCGCGCCGTTGTGCAAATCCTGCGAAATCAGGAGCAAAGCAATCGCGACAAGCGCCGCTTCGGCGGCTGGAGCTATTACGGTTCAAACTCTCAGCACTCGGACGGTTGGCCACGAGTCTCTGTTAGCGCATGGCAAGTCATGGCGCTTGAATCTTCGCGCCTAGCCGGACTCGCGGTACCGAATCGCGCCTTCAGTGAGGCACGTGACTTCCTGGCGGCTGCCATGGATGGGCGCCGGGGTTCCTTCCGCTACAGCCACGATCCCAATCGCTTGAACGGTTCCTACGCGATCTTGCCGGGCTCAACACCTGCGGCACTGTTTGCTCTATCGCTGCTTGGCGAAGACCTCGACTCCCGAAGGTACGCACCGGCTTGGGACTTCCTCGCTGAACGCAGTCCAACCGACTACCGTTACACAACGGACGCCGAATTTGTCTCGCAAGCACAGGGCAACCTGTACTTCTGGTACTACGGAAGCTTGGCTTCCTTGCGCCGCGGCGGCAAGACCTGGCAAAAGTGGAACGTGCGCTTGAAAGAAACACTGCTCGACTCACAGCGCTCGGACGGTTCCTGGGAACCGATCTCGATCTATGCGCGCAACTATGCTGCCGACAATCGTGGAGACGCGAGTTACACCACAGCGATGAACGTGCTCTCTCTCGAGGTTTACTACCGCTACTTCACGCCGCTATTGCAGGCGAATCAAGCGCCGGCCAGACAGACATCCGGAACCTCGCGCTAGCGCGGTTTGGGTTGGCCACCTTCCAGCCACTCGGGAGTGATCGTCCCGTCAGCCACCAAGCGAACCGCTTCGTATCCCGCTTGCGTACACTTGTACATGTGCTCGAAGTCGATGAATTCGGTCTCGTCCCGCACCGTGTGGTAGTCCTTGTGCAAGTTGTAGGACGAGAAGGTGTGACCAACGATGCCCTTCATGCAGAACACAATGTTGTCGGAGCGCATGAAGAAGTTCTGAGCTGGATAGGGATCCGCGGCAATATCGATTCCCTCGTCTCGATAGGTGTCCATCAGATTCGTGCGCTCAAAGCCCGTCAACCACATGCGTCCAGCGCCCCCAACATTATCGTCGGGGCGTCCGATCATCTCGAAATTGAGGTTGGCGACGATGCGCTGTAGCGCTTCGCCTGCATGATCGATGTAGAAGGTCGTGCCGACCACGCCTAATTCCTCCGCGGTTGCCAGGAAGAAGATCATCTCTCGCGCCTGGGGCCCATTGGCTGCGAACTTCTGCGCAAGCTCCAGAACACAGGCGACTCCCGAGGCGTCGTCATCGGCTCCGTTTTGTATGAGATCAGCATCAGGCTGTTCAGGAAGCGCGGATTGAGTTCCGTTGTGATCGTAGTGCGCAGAAACTACGACGATTTCCTTCCCAAGACTCGACCCCGGCAAACGACCGATGACATTGTGGCTTGCGACGATCTTGCGGTTGTAATGCATGTCCAGGTTGAGCGTCGCAATCTCGCCAGCGGCGATGCGCGCTTCATATTCTGGCGCGAGCTCGATCCACGGCGTGTGTTGCTCAAGCTCAGAGTCCGAAACAAGCTTGGGCCGACTCGTGCGCGGCAAACTTGTCGCTGCTTTGCCGGCTCGACTGGAAAACGAAACGATGAGCCCATAGCTCGACTCCTCCTCAACTACGTTTTCCTTCAGCCATTTGCGCGCCGAACTATAATTCATGTCGAGCAGGCAAAGGGCCGTCTTAGCCCCTCGAACAGCTGGCAACAGATCTCCCTTCCCAACCAATTGCAGCTCGTACTTTCCTCCAACTCCGCCGCGACGCATTCGAAAGTCTGCGCCGTAGGTTGCTTCAAGACTTTCTCCAATGACGAGTTCCGGAAGCGCTTCGTAACTCTCGATCTCAAAGAACATCTCTTGTAGAAAGCTGCCTTCGTCACCTGCAGGTTGAAGCCCGTAGGACTCAAGCTGGTCAGCAAGGTACTCAGACGCCAGGTCGATCCCCGCGCTACCGATGCTGCGTCCTTCGAGATCATCAGAGGCCAAGAAACTCACGTGTTCCTCCAATTCTCCAGCGCTGATCTCATTTTCGCCCTCTGCATAAATTTGCGAGGCGAGGAAGAAGCAAGTGGAGAGGAGAGCGAAGGGCCACTGTTGGTTTAGAGTCATGCGACCCTTCTAGCGTGGTTTGCTCCAATGCGCAATTCACAAGCAGGCTGCGGACCGCAGTTCACCTAATAATGACCAAGTCGCGCTAATGACCAAGTCGCGCTAATGACCAAGTCGCGCTAATGATCAAGTTGCCCGCGCTGCATGCAGCGCGGGCAACTTGGTCATTAGCGAAAGTCTCGAGGCCTATTAGGCCTCGGAGGATCGGCTAAGCGACCAGGTCTCGCAAAGTCTTGAGCAGTCGCTCATTGTCCTTGGGGTCGCCAACATGAATGCGTACGGCCCCTGCGAGGTTACGCGGCACGCTCATCACTCCGGGCTCCAAGCGGCGATTTACGCGGCGAGCGAGTTCGGCGGGCTGCTGTACCTGCAACAGGATCCAGTCGCCAATCGACGGCATGGGCTGAATCCCAGGGATAGAAGCTAATCGCGAGGCGAATCGGTCCTTTTCGTAGCCATTTGCGTCGTCGTCGTCAAACATGGGTTCCCCTCTGTATCAGTGTTGCCAGAGTGCCTAGCGGCGCTCCGATGGTGTCCGCATCGTGCCCTTTCTCGGCCAGTCAGAGCCCACTTGGCCCTCGCCGACTGAGATCCCCTCAATCATGTAAACACCGTATCTAGTAGGTGTGCGATCTCCTAAGACAACCTATCGCGTTTACCGATCAGTCCCAAGCCTGGGAAAAGAGCTTTCCTGAACCAAGCCTTGCTTCCTCAGACATTCGAATCATTCTGGCGCCATGCCTCCCACCACCAAGGATTACGAGCCCATCGAACTGCGTGTTCGCGTGCCTGCCTCGACCTCGAATTTGGGCCCCGGATTCGACCAACTTGGACTAGCCCTTGAACTCTATTTAGATGTCCAGATGACCCGTCCGGTAGGCGCCAAAAAACACCAATTTGGGAGTCTCGGAGGGACAGCCAAAGCTTGGACCCTGGAGAAGAATTTGCTGCCAGAGGCTTTCGACGCTTGCCTGAAAAGGGCCGGGGCTACCCCCCAGTACTTTGAGTTTTGTGCGCACTCTGAGATACCCACTTGCGGCGGACTCGGTTCGAGCGGCGCAGCAGTCGTAGCAGGCTTGCTACTCGCCAATCTCTGGTTGGGTCCCAAGGCTCTCTCACCCACCGAGTTGGCGGAGCTGGGCTGCGAACTCGAAGGCCATCCTGACAACTCTACCGCATCGCTATTCGGCGGTTGCACGCTTGGCGTCCCGACTGACGCTGAAGGCTTACAAGTAATTCAGCATCCCTTGCATGCTGATTTCTTCTTCGCGGTCGTTTGGAGTTCGTTTCAACTCGAGACGAAAGCCGCCCGCGAAGCGCTACCGCAAACATTGCCCATCCATGACGTGGTACGCAACCTACGCAGCCTATCCCTCTTGCTCACAGGGTTATCCAACGGCGATCCAGTAGCCCTACGGCTTGGATGCCGAGACAACCTGCATACGCCCTTCCGCCTGCCGCTGATTCCTGGTGCCAGTCGAGCGCTAAGCACTGCTAACTCTCTAGGCGCATGGTTGTCAGCGATAAGCGGTAGCGGCGCGTCGTTGATTGCCATCCACAACAATCATGAAACAGCGACCACGATTGCAAAAGCGATGGCGAGCGAGCTTCGTGAAGCACATGGCGACGCCGAGTTCCGTGTGCTACGAGCAAGCAACAAAGGCGCCGAGCAACTAATCTGAGTCGTTCACCAACTCGTCGTAGTCGCGAACAAACCTATCGAGGATTGGGAGAATGTCCGCTTGACAAGTTGCATCCAGAACTTTGGGAAGCGCCAATTTGGCACGCCCCAAGTCAATCGAGGCCAGCATGCGTTCCACATCGGCGATCACGATCGGCGAGACGCACAACTCGCCAACACCAGCAGCTATTAGTAAGGGCAAAACGTTTGGCCGCATGGCTCCGGGCCCGAAGACTACAAGTGATTTCTCTGCGCTGGCGGCTGCGGCAACAACCTCGCCGACAACTCGCAAGACTGTTGGGTGAGGCGTAGCAAAGACCTCCGCCAGCAGGTGATTGTCGCGATCCGATGCCAAAAGGAACTGGGCCAGCGCGTCATAATTTAGGTAGACAAAGTCAACCTCTGTTAGAACCGAGCGGATACCAAGTGCCGCCGCCGGAGTCTCGATAACCGCGCCCAATTCAAGCGAGGATGAAAGTCTATGGCCAGCGCGCTGTAAGTCCGAGCGCACATCGAAGAGCGCCTCACGCACCCTGCGCAATTCCGAGACGTCCGTCACAAACGGCACAACAATGCGCACCAAAGTGCCATCCACAGCTACGCGTAGAATCGCCTCCAATTGTCGCCTGAGCACATTGCTGCGACCGATTAGCGCGCGAACGCCTGCACGACCAAGCGCAGGATTCGTCTCGCCGGAGTCGTACATGTAGTTGATGCCAAAGCTTGAACTCACGTCCAACAGACGGAACGTCACAGTTCCTCCAGCAGCCTCCGCAAGCACTGCTGAGTAATGAGCGACCAGCGAGTCTAGAGAAGGCTCTACGCTGTCAATCAGGTACAGAAGCTCCGTCCGATACAATCCGATCCCGGGCAGTCCCGATGCGATCGCCTGCTCTACTTCGGGAAGGTTCCCGCAACTCGCCCACAGGCGCAGTGCATGACCGTCGGCTGTCTTGAATGAGTCGGAAGACCAGATCTCCAGTCTCCCGGTTCCCTTATCCTCGCCCGAGGCACGCGCTTCGCGATATTGCGCGCGCACGACTTCGTCGGGGTTGACCCGTAAGGCTCCCTCCGTTGCATCCACGATTACAAAGTCACCCTCCTGCACGCGGTCGCGGAGGCCTTCAATACCGGTAACCATCGGAACGCCCATCGACCGCGCAAGGATCGCAGCGTGACTCGTCAACCCGCCTTCTTCCGTTGCGATGCCGAGTACCTGCTGGCCGTCGAGTTGGAACATGTCCACAATCGAGAGTTCGCGTGCGATCAGAATGTAGTTCTTGGGCGGAAGCTCGCTACCCGTCGGTTCGTGCGGTTCCAAGTTGCGCAAGACTCGAATTCCCACGTCTCGCAAGTCGACGGCACGTTCGCGCAAGAGCTCGTTCTCCACTAAACGAAAGATGCGATCGAAATCGGAGATCACCTTGGCGATGGCTGCCTCCAAGCTCATCTGTTCATTGAGAATCAGATTCTCAACATCGGACAGAAAAACGGAATCTCTTAAATAAGCGGCGTGGGTATCTAGCACCCGAATGTGCTCGGCGGGTACACGGCCCTTGAGGTCTTCCTTAAGTCCGTCGAGCTGCGTTTTCGATTCCCGCAAAGATGCGTGAAATCGGTTCAGCTCTTGTTCAATTCCGTCCACGGGAACACGCCGTAGATTGGCCCGTGCCAGGTCATAGTCCTTGCGGTGTACAACCCCCAGAGCCAGTCCAGGGGTGATTGGCGTGCCCCTCAGCTCGAAGCCTAGGCTGCGTGCGGGAGAGGTTTCCTCGGTAATATCGGTGCTGCTGGTATTCTCGATCATGGTCGCGGGTGCAAGTCGGGCTTATGCTGTGTCGGCACTGGCCGGTGCCCAAACCATCGTAACGCGCACCCGCCAGCCCACCAACGCAAGGTCGCTAAAGCACAAGACAAAGCAAGGCTAGATCAAGAATGAGACCCCATAACTCCCGCGTAACCGCCCCCACTGCTCGATTCCTACCCCTCCTCGTGGCGCTCACGCTAGCCAGCCCGGCCAGCGCGACAAGGGCCCCGGTCGATTTAGTGCTCCCGAGCGGCCCGGCACCCTCGATCTCTATCGACAAAACTCGCCGTGTTCCGACTGAACTCTTCGAGGTCGTCAAAATCGTGGACGGCGATACCATCCACATCTTGCGTAACGGACAGAAGGAGAAGCTGCGGCTGCTCTCCGTCGATACGGAGGAGAAAATCACGACGGGCCAAAACAACTCCGCCACGAAACCTCAGACGGTTTTCGGTGAAGAGACTCGGCTGTGGACCATTAATTACTTTGAGCAGTTCCGCGGAGAGGACAGCAAGATTCACGTCGGGTTACGATTCCCCTCGACCAAGGAATCCTACGATATCTACGGTCGATTGCTCTGCCACGTGCTGACTTCAGACGGAACAGATTTCAATCTGCTTCTCGTTCAACTCGGCAAGAGTCCCTACTTCAACAAGTACGGTAACAGCATGATTTGTCACGACGAATTTGTGCAAGCTCAGAACGAGGCGCAGCGCAATATCGTTGGTGTTTGGGATCCTCGAACGAACGTATCTCTGGACCCCAAGGTGCCTGTGGCGCTACGTCCCTACGCCGGGCTCCTGCCTTGGTGGCAAGTCCGCGCCGACGCCATCGACGCCTTTAGAGCCAAGTCCAAGAATGCTCCCAGCCAAGTGATTGCAGCTGACGAACCCGAGCGCCTCACAGAGGCTCTAGCTTCGGGAACTGAAGTCGAAATCTTCGGGACGCCTGATCGCCTCTTCGATGAAGACGACGGAAGCCGCACCGTTCTATTTCGAACCAGCGACAAACAGCAAGCGCTGCGTGTTTCGATCCCCAAGGATTCGCTAGCGTCCTTCGAAGCTTTCGATGTGGAAGGCTTACGCGATGAATTTCGCCAGAATTACGCCTTCGTGCGTGGAGTGATCACCAAGGGTCCGCGTGGATTCCGCTTGGAAACTCCTGACGTCGCCAGCTGGGTCCGGGCAGGAGCTGAACCGAAGTAAGCGCGGATCTGGACCTCTAAAAAACAACAGGGGCCCGATCGGTTTATTCACCGATCGGGCCCCTGCCTATTTGTTGCCTAGAACGAGGATCTGTCGATCACGGACAGAAGGTGACCTCAAGCGCATCGGTCAGGTTCGTGTTGGCATTGCCATCACCGGGGTCGCGGAACCACAGTTGGAAGTTCCAGGTTTCTCCCTCTAGAATTTGCCCGTTTGCGTTGGGCAAGCCATTCAAGTCGAGGGCAGCGATCACGTCACCGTTAGCGTCCGTGGTCGTCACCGGGGGCTTGCGGAACAAGCCTCCGCCAACACAGCGAACTCCACTGCCAAAGGGAATGAAGACTTGATTAGGCCCGAAGAAGAAAATGCCCATTTGGTTAGCCGGGCAATCGCTTGCCAGGAGAACGAGATCGTTCGCCGCAAAGCTATTCGAACCCGACCAAGCGATCTTCGCCGACAAGCCCGTCGTGTTGGGAGTGGAGAGACAGTAGATCTGGGGAGGATCGCAGAGTTCGGGGACTCCGGTATAAACTTGTAGCGTTCCCGTGAAAGGTCCAGGGGCGCTGAATTCAGGTTGAGCCACTCCAACTTCCACGGAACCGTCGCCATTGAGATCGCCGAGCAGGCCAACCCAAGCACCAAGATTGGAACCGTTCGAGGCCGCATTGAAGGTCGCCAGGATGGCGCTGTTGCTTCCGCTGTAGATGCGTGCGTAGCCTGGGTTCGTGTTGTCTGCCGCGACCGTCGCTCCAACAATGAAGTCAGTGACTCCATCACCGTTAAAGTCGCCTGCAGAATCAGCGGATGCGCCGAAGGCATCGCCCATGGAACTGCCCATCTCTTCGATAAGTAGGCCGCCGGTTGCTCCGTTCAGAACGTTGATGAATCCAGGACCACCGACGCCGAGCACAGCATTTTGCGTGCCCCCAATAATTACGTCATGCACGCCGTCGCCTGTGATGTCTCCCAGACTACTCGCCGACACGCCCCAGGCGCTGCCCCCGACGGGATCGGGGTAGTCCTTGAGGATGGCTCCGGTTTGGCCAGAAAAGACCGTCACAGGGCCCGAGAGCCCTCCTGCCAGAATGTCGTCGAAACCGTCTCCATTGAAGTCGCCGATGTCATCCATCGAAACACCCAGGTGCGCGTTTGAAATCGTACCTTCAAAGTTGTGCAGAATGTCTCCATTCAGACCAGAGTAGACGCGCACGGTACCTGTGTTAAGAGCGACAAGGTCCGAACTGAATGCGCATGCGGCAAGGTCCGGCGTGCCATCGTTGTTGACATCTCCGAGACCAATCACATTCTCACCAAGTTGATCGCCGTTCAGACTCCCGAACCTACTGAAGATGATGCCGCCCGTTTGACCTGAGAACACATCGATTCGACCACGCGAGAGCCCGCCACCGTCGTTGAAGGGCGAACCGACGACGAAGTCGTCGAAGCCGTCAGCGTCAATGTCGCCGACACCCGCCACCGAAGTACCGAATGAGCCCGCACCTTGGCTCCCGAAGAGCGTAATGATCGGTGAGCCATCGCTTCCGGAGTACACGCGGGCGTAGCCCACGCCACCTGCAAAGACGTTTCCGTTCTCAGGTGCCCCGATGATGAAGTCCTGAACTCCGTCGTTGTTGACGTCTCCGGCGGCATCCGCATCCACACCGAGTCGATCATTCGAGCCGTCGCCGACGATGTCATATAAAGGGGTCTGCGCGCTTGCTGCTGCGCTGATCCCGAGAATAGCTGCGGTGCTGATTCCGATTTTGCTGATAGTTCTCATGCTAATTTTCATCCCTCTCCTCTGTCCAGCTCCCCCCTACCAGGGCATTTGAGCTGTCGGTTTCGGTACGGTGTTGTGCGGCGGATCTCCTCCCCTGCGCAAACTCATCGAAATCGGCCGGAGGCGAAACTGAAAGCGTCGTCGCCCACGGCCAATTTGTAGTATGGATTCGTGGTCATCCCACGAATTGGATCACGGGCAGAAGCTGACTTCGATTGCAGCACTCGTGTTGAATGATCCTGAGCTGCCTGCGTCCGGATCGCGGAACCAGAATTGGAAGTTCCAGACACCCGGTGACACGATGTTGAAGTTGGGGTCAGTCAATACGTTGTTCGATGCGCTGCCAGCACCAGAGATCACTTGAGGAGTCAAGCGACTAATAGCTCCACCGACGCAACGGACACCACCACCGAAGGGTAGGGTGACTTGCGTGTCACCGTAGAAGAACAAACCCGACTTATTCGGCGGAAGATTCGACGATTGCACGATGAATCCAGCGCCACCAAGTTCCGGCAAACCGATCGTGCTGATATCACCAGCCAAGCCCGTGCTATTCGGCAACGAGTTGCAGTACACAGTAATTCCACCGCAGGAATCGAAGGTTGACGAGTGAACCAAGACCTGCCCTTCGCGGATGAAGTTCGTGCTGTTATCGGGCAAGCCGATCGCGACTTCGATTTTGCCGTCGCCATTCACATCACCGAGGCCAGCCATGCCCGCTCCGATGTTATCTCCGACTGTACTCTCGGTGAACGAGGCCAAGGACGGCGCCCCAGACACACCAGAGATAATTTCGACGTAACCCGGACCCACTTGAGGGTCCGCAGACACCATGATGTCGCCCTTGCCGTCTCCATTCCAATCGCCAGCACTAGCAACCAGCTTGCCGAAGCCTTGCCCCGCTGCGGAACCGTCCAGACCGAAGACCAGATTGCCAGTGACACCGTTCATAACGTAAAGGCGCCCAGGCCCTTGAGTGAATACTCCGAGCTGGGTACTGCCCACTGCGATATCGTCGATCATGTCACCAGTGACGTCATTGATTCTCGAGATCGTGCTTCCGAAAGTGTCGTCTCCGAAGACAGTCGTGTGTCGAATTTCAGTTCCATCAGCGCCTGAGAAGGCATAGTAGCCGTCGTAAGCCGTACCAACCAAAATATCATCGACCATGTCGCCGTCGATGTCACCGATTGCGGACATCGAGATGCCCAAACGATCACCGAGGGTCGTTCCGTCGAACTGGTACAGCTCTGTGCCTGATTGTCCGTCATAGACACGAGCCACTCCACGGTCGCTATTCGAAACGTGGGAACCCGCGCCATACTCGTCGAAGCCATCTCCATTGAGATCGCCGAAACCAACAACAACGTAGCCGAGATTCTCTTGGCCAAGCTCGCCGAAGTTACTGCGGATCTCGGTGCCGTCCACCCCCGAACGAACGCTGACGTGACCGGAGGCCTGCGTGCTGTTGATATCACTGAAGGGCGCGCCAACGATCAGATCGAGCGTGCCGTCGCCGTCCACATCAGCATTGCCTGCTACGGAGTAGCCGAAAGATACGGCCGTGGGACCTCCATCGATATGGCCGACTGGACCCACCATCTCATTTCCGGACGCGCCGGAGTAGAGCTTTACGAATCCATTGATGTTCGGGCCAAACACGTTGCCGTTCTCGGGAGCGCCAACCAATAGATCGTCGATGCCGTCTCCGTCGACATCACCTGCATTGGCAAGCGATGCACCGAGGCGGTCCTGATTCTTTGTTCCCAGAATGTCGTACAGCTGGGGTGCTGCAGCGCTGCTGCCTGCCAAGATACTTCCGCAGCTGAGTGCGAGTAAGGATCTCCGGATGTAGATGCTCCTGCTCATGGTGATTTCCAATGTGGTGTCGCTGGATGATCTCGAGCTTGTGTAGTCCAAGCGGACTCAAACTCGGGGGAGGCGATGACTCCTCGGCAACTCGCAGGACTGGTCCTGGGAAGCTAGGGAGGTCTCGCTGTGGTTGAAAGATGGATTGGTGAACGGCCCTGCCTAGGCGAGAGCCGTCGCTGGGTCACCCACAGAGGTACCCGTGCAAGGTTACACTGCCAATGGCACGCCGCCAGCCAAAAAGCAACTTCCTAGTTATGTTGTTTTCTCAGGTGGAATTAACAACCCCATGTGGCGGCACGTCTAAGCAGTGACCGAGTAAATGTACCCCCCATGTAGGACAACCGTCGAGGCTCCGTTAGAGGAACAGCGTTAAATCACTCCGGGACCTGCCTATTAGGCCTTGGTGCGGGTTTGGCTGACCAAATGACCTGCCTCAGGGAGCACGATCTTTTCCATGGCGAGGCGCAATGCCTTCGGCGAACCGGGCATGGCGAGCACCACCCTGCCCTCCAAAAGACCGCCAATCGCTCTACTCATTAGGGTCGCCGATCCGATCTCCTCGTAGGAAAGCCAGCGAAAGAGCTCGCCGAAACCGGGAATCTCGCTGTCGAGCACCGATTTCAGGGTGCTGTACGTGTGGTCCCGGGGAGCAATCCCGGTGCCCCCGGTGGTCAGAATCAGATCCACATCTGGGTGGCTGGCCGCCTCGCGAACTGCAGCCTCAATTTCCACCGGGTCGTCGTGGTTGATCGATCTCAGCGCGACCTGATGGCCCGCAGCCTCGATCGATTGGACAAGGTAGGAACCTCCGGAATCACTTTCGATATCGCGCGTGTCGCTAAAGGTGACCACGGCGAATTGGATGGTGTTGGGCGCGTCGCGCCGGTGGCTCTCAAGACTCATTCCCCCAGCCTAGCATCCGGGCGTCCCTCTCGCAGTTTTCTCAGTCTCCCTTCGCCCCATCCGCGGCGTTGGTGCACAAAGCAAAAGCGATCCTGTGAAAAACACACTGCTGCCCACATAGAACGACATGAGGCCAAGACCAACCCCAGAATGGTCAGGGGTTGACCAACTCGCAAAGGTAAGGAAAGCAAGGCTTCCATAGGAACAGACCAAACTCAGACGTCGCCGTAGGGCATACAAGCCCAATACGACGCTGACCACTATCACGATTCCAAGTCCCAAGAACCACGACGCTAGATCCATCCATCCTCCCTCCCTCTTAGAGCTTGCCAATCGTAAGATAGCCCTACATAAATGTTCAAGAGTGCGCCCAGAACCCTCTCTCAATGACTGACCAATCAACAAGCGACAGCGCGCTGCGCATTCGCCGCAGCGAACTGCGCAAGAGCTCTCGGCCCCTTGCCGGCAATGGATTTGAGGATCCTGCCCTAGAATTGGAGCGCGTAGCTGCCTGGTGTCGCGAGCAATCCGTGGAGGCCGATAGCTACGGTAGCGGTGAGTTCCTGCAGGGATTCGAAGCGCATGTCGCGGACCTGCTTGGTTTTGAGGCTGCACGTTTCATGCCCAGTGGAACCATGGCTCAACCGATTGCTTTGAGAATTTGGAGTGGTCGGGCCGGAAACCGTCATGTCGGAATGCATCCGACATGTCACTTAGAATTGCACGAACAGCGGGGTTACTCTTGGTTGCACGGTTTGAGCGCTAGCCTGGTTGGCATTCCCCAGCGGCCAATGCTAGCCAAGGATCTAAGCGCGATCCCCGAAGCCATGAGTGCTTTGGTGGTGGAGCTACCGACGCGCGAAAACGGTGGACAGCTTCCGAGCTGGGAGGAACTAAAAGAGCTAGTGCAACTCGCACAATCACGTGGAACCCGCTTGCATCTGGATGGCGCCCGACTATGGGAGGCTCAAGCCAGCTACCAGCGACCATTCAGCGAAATATGCGCTCACTTCGACTCGGCCTACGTCTCGTTCTATAAAGGCATCGGCGCACTGCCCGGGTCAATGTTGCTCGGATCCCGCGACTTCATTGACGAAGCTATCCTTTGGCAAAGGCGTCAAGGTGGTAATCTCTACTCGAGCTTGGCAAATGCCGCATCGGCAGCCATGCGGCTCGAAGCGCAACTCGCGAAAATACCGCTTTACCTCCAGCGTGCAGGCGAACTTGGACCAAAGCTCCATGCCCTTGATGGATTGCGAGTGCTACCAACTCCACCTCAAGTCAACATGTTCCACGTGTTCTTCGATTCGAACCCCACGCCGTTACTAACCGCCCGAGATCAGGTCGCAGAGGAAACCGGAATATGGTTGTTCGGAGGTGTTCGCCCAGACCAGTGCCCGGGCTCATCGCGCACGGAAATCACTCTGGCAGATTCGGTACTCGCCTTGGAAGACAAGAAGATCATTGCTGCCTTTGAACGCCTGATGTGCGTCGCGCGCGATGCTTGAGTTCTCAATTTTTCGAGAGTTCACTCAGTGCACCCTGCTTGTCACTTTCTTATTCGCCGGCCACTCGGCTGCAGGATTCCAGGATCACAAGTCTCTTCCACTAGCTGAACGCGTTGTCGAACACACTCTGAACAACGGCTGGCGCTTCTTACTATTGCCACGCGACGGTGCACCGACGATTGCTTTCGAGACTTACGTAGCTACCGGATCCGCGAACGACCCCGAGGGATTGGGCGGCATGGCCCATCAGGTGCAGAATTTGTTGTTCAAAGGATCCAGTCGGCTGGGTACTCGAAACTGGGAAGAGGAGAGCCTAGCCCTAGAGCTTGTTGACAAGACCTACGCGGAGCTTGAGCGAGCCCGGGAAGTACAAAACGCCCAAGAAGTCTCAAGTGCGACCATCGCTCTTTTCAACGCGCGCAAAGCCGCAAATCAATGGGTTGTCCGAGAAGAGTTCAGCCGTATTTTAGAGGACGCGGGCGGCGAACCATCTCTGAATGCCTACCTGGATGGCGATGGAACCCGGTTCGTTGTCTCACTCCCTTCAAACCAAATCGAAAAGTGGTGTTGGCTTGAGTCGGAACGATTCCGGGCACCTGTCTTTCGCGAATTCTACGTGGAGCGGGACGCGCTTCTCGAAGACCGCCGCGGACGAATTGAGACGGACTCGCTTGGACGCATGGCCATGGAGCTGCGCCAAACGGCTTATGGCGACCATCCACTTGGCCAACCTGCGCTCGGCACCATGCAGTCAATTGGGAGGCTCAATCGAACGGCTGCCAAAGCGTTTTTCTTGGAACACTACGGTGCTTCCAACCTAACGACTTCAATCGTTGGCAGCTTCGATCCAGCGCGACTTATCCCACGCTTGGAGGCCTATTTTAGTTCGGTCCCAGAGGGCCCAGGAAAGCTCCACGGACACCCACCGGTACCTGAGCAAGACGGCGAACGACGAGTCAACATCGCTTCGGATAGCAACCCGATGGTTTGGATTGCTTGGCACGTACCGGCCCATTCTCATCCGGACTTCATGGCCGTCGATATCGCTGTTCGACTTCTCGGCTATGCGCGCTCCTCACGCCTAGAGAAACGACTGGTGCGCGAAAACGCATTGGTTTCGGAGCTAGCCTTGAGTCCTGCGAAGGGCGCAGATAGGCACGCCGCATTGGCTACTATTCGTGCAGTGCCCGTGCTAGGGGTTGCAACAGAAACCGTCGAAGCAGCAATTTATGAAGAAATAGAGCGACTTGCAGCCGATGGCCCAGAGGAGGAAGAACTCGCAGGAGTCAAGCGCGTTGCAACCGCTGACTTCATCCGTAGCCTACGTAATAACTCCGCCATAGCGCGCGGGATGAATCAAGCGGAGGTCGAGTGTGGTGATTGGGAGCCGTTCTTCACCAGTGACAGTCGCTACGCTGAGGTCAGCGGAGAAGACGTTAGCAGAGTACTTCGAGCCTGGTTCACTCCAGAACGACGAATCGTGACCACACTTGTTGGGGCAGCATGGGAGCGATAATTTTAAGCCAAATTCTAATCTGTGCTCTGCTTTGCGGTACCTCACAACAGGCTGCCATAGCACAAAAAAACACCTCGATCCCCGACCACCCCTCGGAAGTCCACATCCCGCCATTGCGGCCCTTCGTCACGCCAACCCCGATAGGAATCTCCTTGAGTGGTGGCGCACGCCTATTGGTCATCGAAAGTGACGAACTCCCGTTGATTGACGGCAGTTTGGTCTTTCGAGGTGGAAGTCGCCTGGTCAAAGAAGATCAAGCAGGATTAGCTGAACTGATGGCGGATGTCTTACGCGCAGGTGGCAGCGAACGCACCTACGGGGCGGACATCGATCGCTGGCTCGACAGTCACGCTGCTTCAATCTCGATTGAGTCTGCAGAGGACTCATTGCGTATCAACTTCTCATGCGTCGAAAACGACATAGGTACGGTCCTCGAGTACATTGGCGAGCTACTGCTCATCCCCTCTTATCCGGACGCAGAAATCGAACGTAGTCGGCGACGAATGCTGACACAGCTTGCGCGACGCGACGAAGACACCGAAGAGTTGGCCGCACACCTCTTAGATACTCTCTGCTTCGGAGAGAAGTCACTGAGCGCTCGAAGGCCAAGCTTAGAATCAGTTCAAGCCATTACTCGTTTGGATCTGCTTCGCTTCCACCGTCAAACCCTAGGCACGGACCGCTTGGTAATCGGCGCAACGGGAGCCGTTCGACCCGAAAACCTCGCTGGCCGCCTTGAAGTCATTCTGGCTAGACTTCCGAAGGTCGGTAAGGTACCGCGAGCGAAGCCAGAAGTATTTCGACGACCCCCACGAACCCGAATCTATTTATACGACCGCCCCGACACGACGCAGACCGTGATCAACCTGGCGGCTCCCGGGACTCGACGCCTCCACCGGGATTACGTCCCCCTGCAACTCTGGTCGAATGCAATCGGATCCGGCGGAACATCCACGCGCATGATGGTCCGCTTGAGAACTGAACTCGGTCTCATCTACCAAGGCTTTTTGAGTTTCCAGCCTGGTTGGATCCGCTCTGGACGTTTGATTGGAAGCTGTAGTACAGGTACCTCGCATGTTGACGAAGTAGTCAAACAACTCCTAGAGATCACGCGAGCCTCTATAAAGCCAATCCCCGTGGAGGAGTTGGAAGCGGTCAGAAAAAGGGCACAGAACTCATTGGTGTTCGAACTTGATAGTCCGGCCGAAGTTTTGGAGCGTGCACTAAACATCGAGCTCTACCACACGCCCCCCGATTTTTGGGAGCGGCGCGCGAAGGCTATAGCACTGGTGGATAGTGAGGAAGTTGCCGCGGCCATTAATCGGCATCTGGATGTAGATCGGATGATCATCCTGGTTGTTGGGCCGGCGGAGTTGTTGGCTGATCAACTCGAACCGCTTGGGGAGCTGATTCGACTTCCGGTTCAGTAGCTGTGTGAGTCGTAGTGGTTTTGGGGAGAGGTTACTGGACGGAATTAGGGTGGACGGCTCCGCTTGCTTCGCAAATCTACGTTTTTTGGTTCGGGGGCTTTTGGCCGGGCGGCGTGGATTACGGGTTGATTGGTCTTGTTTGGTTGCAGTTGAAAGGCAACTGGGAATTGGAACTCGCGGGGGCTTCGCAGAAGTCTTCTACGGGAGGGTCTGGAGTTTGCGGAGGCTTTGAACTCGCGGCGAGTTTTTAGGTTCGGTTGTTGGGCGGAGGTCTCGGATAAAACTTAGGTTCTGGGGGCTTTCGGCATTCGGAAAGAGTGCCGAGTTCAAGTCGGCTTTAGGCTGCCGCAAATCGACTCTATTCGCCAAATAGAGTCATAACTTGGCACTTTAGTAGGGGATGCGCGGGGCTCATGTGTCTATGTATGCATGCAGAGTCAAATGATGATTCCGAATGGTTGGGGTGGTTGGCGAAAGGGAAGTGGTCCTCGGAAACGCAAGTCGGGGGTGGCGCATGTGACGAGGCCGCGGGTTAAGAAGAGTGATGTGATGCATCTCACTTGGAAGTTGCGGAAGGAGTTGCCGTCACTGCGCAACAGCTCGGCGGCTCGTGCGATTCTTGATGCGCTAAGGAAGGCCAAGCTCGCGGGGCTGCGGGTCATTCACTTCTCGATTCAGAACCATCACATTCACATGATCGTCGAGGCTCCCAATCGCGAGCTCTTGGCCAACTGCATGCGCGGACTCGGCTGCCGGATCGCCAAGGCTTTGAACAAGGCCTGGAACCGCACGGGCAAAGTGTTCGCTGAACGGTTTCACCAAGTGCTTCTAGAGGGCTTTCAACAGGTGCGCAACGCATTGCGCTACGTTCTAAACAACCACTTGAAGCACAAGCAGAAATCAGAGGCTGGCCGTCCCGACAGCTATTCCTCCGACGGCTACTTCGACGGCTGGAGCGACTTCAAACGCCTACGCGACCCAGACGGCAAGAACTCCGTCGTCTCCACAGGAGGCTGGCGATTCGCCCAAGGTTGGAAGAGGCGCTGCGCCCCATTCTCCCTCCGCCACGTTCGCGGCTAATTCTTCTTTCAACAACCGAACCTAGAAACTCGCCGCGAGTTCTCACCCCCCGCAAACTCTAGACCCTCCCGTAGAAGTCCTCTGCGAAGCCCCCGCGAGTCCCAAATCCCAGTTGCTCTTCAACTGCAACCAACTAGGACCAATCAACCCGAGGCTCACGCCGCCCGCCAAGAGCCCCCAAACCTAAAAGCGTAGGTTTGCGGAGCAAGCTCAACTGTTCCCCTTTCCAATCCACTAGAGCGAGTCAACAAGTTCGCGCAAACGTCGGACGCGATCCGGATCTACCGCTGCCTTTAGTTCTCCTTCGTACTTGAACCAAGTTCCAACGATCGCGCCGTTGGCTGTTTCTAGTAAGCGCTCGGCATTCGCATCCGTTAACCCTGAGCCAATCAGGATTGGGCTATTACCTACAAAGCGGCGTACATGGGTTAAGACTTCGCGGGACGGTGGCCGGCCTGTTCCTGCGCCTGTAATGATCACCGCATCCGCCATTCCGCGATGAACGGCGTCGTTGGCTGATTCTGCGGGGGATTCGGATCCTAAGGGTGTCGCGTGCTTAACATGCACGTCGACTAGGATCGCGACGTCGGGACAGATCCGGTCTCGTTCACGGACGGTCGTCGCTGCCTGGCCTTGCAAGATTCCCTGATCCGTCACTGCGGCGCTGATGTGCACGTTGACCCGAATGAAGGAAGCGCCTGTGGCCGCGGCGATTCCTAACGCAGCGGGGGCATCGTTGCGTAGAACGTTGACTCCGACGGGTACTTCTCCAACTACTTCTATCACCGCCCGAACAGCGATGGCCATGGAAGCGACGGTCTCCGGTGGAACCACATCAAGATAGAAAGGGACATCGCCGAAGTTCTCAACGATGATTGCGTTGCAACCGCCCTCGCACAGGGCACTGGCATCCTGGCGAGCGGCGTCGAGGACACTCTCGAAGTTTCCCCCGTATCGCGGTGCTCCCGGCAAAGCCTGCAGATGAACGACGCCGATTAGTAGTGATTTCGCTGCGGGCTCCAGGCCCTTCTTCAGAAGTTTTCGCACGGGGAGAGAATACGCTCTGCGCGCGGGTTGCACACCCTTCAGGCTCGTACGTAGCGCGAATCGCCCTTCATCAACTCTGCTAGCGCGTTGCGCGTATCCACGACTAGCCGCGCATTCTTGGCGATTAATGCGTAATCAAAGCCGCTATGGTCCGTGCAGAGCACAACCGCGTCGTACTTAGCGAGTGAAGCAGCGGTGAGCTCGATAGAAGCGGGCTCGTCGAGCCATGCGCCGCAGGACTCCGGCGCACGGGCAACCCACGGGTCGCTGTAGGAAGCTCGAGCACCCCGCTCGTGAAGCAGCTGGATCATGCGAATCGCGGGCGATTCGTGCAGTGAGTCCACGTTGGCTTTGTAGGCTAAGCCGAGCATCAAAATCTGCGGGGAGGAGTTTTTGCCGGCCTGACTCTCGATCGCAGAAAGCGTACGCTCGACCACAAATTCGGGCATGCGCCGATTGATTTCGCCAGCCCGCTCGATGAATCCCGCATCGATACCGGCGCGCCGCGCGGCCCAGGACAGGTAGAAGGGATCCACAGGAATGCAGTGCCCCCCCATGCCGGGTCCCGGCGTAAATTTCATGAAGCCGAAGGGTTTCGTCGCCGCCGCCTCGACAACCTCCCAAACGTCGACGTCCAGTCGGTCGAGGACGAGCTTGAGCTCATTGACGAGCGCAATGTTCACTGCACGAAATGTGTTCTCGAAGAGCTTGGCCGCCTCAGCGACTTCGACGCTCGAAACTGGTAAGACCTCATCTACGGCGCTTTTGTAGAGCAACAGCGCCAGGTCGCAAGAGACCTGATCGAGGCCCCCCACTAGGCGCGGGATGGAGCGCGTTGACAGGTCCTCTCGGCCGGGGTCCTCCCGTTCAGGCGCGTAGGCTAGGAAGAAGTCAACTCCATGCTTTAGACCACTTCCTGCTTCCAAACGTGGGAGAACAATCTCGCGCGTGGTTCCCGGCCAGGTGGTCGATTCGAGCACAACCATTTGGCCCGGCCGCAATGTTCGTGCGACCGTATCGGCAGCGGCTTCGACATGGGATAGATCCGGCTCACGGTTCTCGTCGAGCGGAGTCGGGACACACAAGACCAAGACATCCGCCGCACCCAAGCGTTCCGGATCACCCGTAACCTCAAAACGGTAGTGACCGAGCATCCGTTCAAGCACACCATGGTTCAGGTAACGCAAGGGGTTTTCGCCTCGCGCGAGCTGTGCTACGCGCTCGGAATCAACGTCATACCCAAGAATAGAGTAGCCCGCGTCATGAAAGGCACGTGCCAAGGGTAGGCCGACACAACCGAGACCCAGGACCGCAATTTGCGCTTCCCGGGTCTCGATCTTGCTTCTCAGAGATTCTTGTTCACTCACTGAAATACAAAGACGCCGAACCTAGTTTTCTCTTCCCGATAATTCATCACGAGCCTTATCCAGCTGTCGCTTCCAAAGCTTGTTCGAAGGCTTGAATCATCCCATCGGCCTCTCCATCAAGCAGAGTCCGTGGATCGCAAACCACCCCATTGTCCTGGATGCGGGCAAAGAGGCTCGGATCCCCCATTCGCAACCTGCGCGCCAAGGCGTCCGGAGAGAGGGTATCCGCGAGCAAACGAACGGCCCATGTATCGAGAAAGACATCCGGCGCGCTGCCGCTCCCCGGTTGAGATTTATCGGCGATGACTTCGGCGTGCAAGCCCGGGATCGCGTCCAGTCGTGCCGCCAAGGCTTCAGCCAAACTCTTCAGTTCATCCAGCGGGCGACACATCATCGCCCGCGCGGGGATCTCATCGCCACGGCCATCGAGAATCAAACGCACGGTGCCTTCGAGACCTGCGAGGGTTGCCTTGTCGAGTCGCATGGCTCGATAGATCGGGTTCTTGCGCAGCTCTTCAATGAACTTACGCTTGCCAACGATCAACCCAGCCTGCGGCCCACCGAAGAGCTTGTCGCCGGAGAAGCTGACGATGTCAATTCCGCTTGCGACGGCTTCTTGCACCAAAGTCTCGTTACCCATCTCGGGCAAGGGCTGCAAATCGTCGTGTTCCAACAATCCCGACCCCAAGTCGAAAATGCTCGGCACGTCGAGCTCACGGCCGAGCTCAGCAAGCTCTGTCATCGAGACTTCTTCGGTGAAACCCACCACGCGGAAGTTACTCGTGTGCACCTTCAAGAGCAGACCCGTTTCCGCGTTCGCCGCGTTGCGATAGTCTTCAGCACGGGTTCGATTGGTGGTGCCGACTTCGTGCAAGCGCACGCCCGCGCGTGTCATCACATCCGGCACACGGAATGAACCGCCGATCTCGACCAACTCACCTCGGCTGACAACAGCCTCTCGACACGCGCCAAAGGTCTGCAAGCAAAGAAACACTGCTGCAGCATTGTTGTTCACCGCGATAGCGGCTTCGCAGCCAGTCAAGCGTGCCAGCAAGTTCGACAAGTGATCGTCGCGCCGGTTGCGCTTTCCGCTGGCGCGCTCAACTTCGAGGACACAGTAGCCGGAGGAGATGCTCGCCATTTTGTCGGCCACCTCGGGATGAACCGGCGCACGACCGAGCCCTGTGTGAAGGACCACGCCGGTGGCGTTGATCACACGTTGAATGCCTTGTTTGCGCTCGGCCATGAACAGGGCTTCGACTCGCGCGGCTAACTCATCAGCGCCGAGGCGCTCGGCCAGTCCCGCCGCATCCAAGCGCCCATCAGAAATCTCGCGGCGCAGTCCATCGAGAGCGCCGCGCACCAAACGCGCCACCTCTTCGCGCCCAGTCTCTGCCGCCAGGCGGGCCACGCGCGCCACGCGCAAGGCCTCGTCCACGCCGGGCAGCAGCCGAAATGCCGCCTGCAAGTCTCTACCTTCCTGTCCATTGGGAGAATTCATCCCACTAGTTTCCCTCGCGAAGCCTGTCTGGCGCAAGGGGTTGCAACACAAGCTTCACCCCGGGGAGGAAGTTCGCCTCATCCTAGTGCAGAATCCCCCCATGAGCACTCAGACAGAAACCAGGCCCCAATGGGAGATTCGCGAACTCGATCAAGAAAAGGTCGCGTTCCTCCAGCGTGAGCGTCAGTTCCCGGAAATCATCAGTCGCATGCTGGTTGCCCGAGGCTTTGAATCTGCTCAAGAAGTGGACAAGCACCTGCAGCCTAGTTTGATGGCACTGCACGATCCGCTAAGGCTCCCGGGCATGAAACTGGCGACCAAGCGCTTGGTCGAAGCTGTCCGCAATAAGGAGACGATCCTGATTCACGGCGACTACGACGTAGACGGCGTCACCGGCACCTCGCTCTTGGTGCGCTTGTTCAAAAAACTCGACGCCAACGTCGAATGGCACATCCCCAATCGCTTCACGGACGGCTATGCCTTCGGCGATCACTCGGTGCGTCGCGCACAGGAAGTGGGAGCCAAGGTTGTTGTCAGTGTCGACAATGGAACCTCTTCGCGCGAGACGATCGGAAAATTAGCGGCGATTGGGATCGAGACCATCGTTACCGACCACCACGAGCCGCCGCGCGGCGAGTTGCCCGATGCTCTGGCGATCGTCAATCCCAAGTTGCACGATTCGGAGTATCCCTTCCGCGAGCTGTGCGGCGGCGCGGTCGCGTTCAAGCTGGCTTGGGGAATTTGTCAGGAGCTTTCCGGTGGCGGAAAGGTGCGCGACGATCTCCGCGAATTCCTGATCGACGCCATGGCCTATGTCGCCATTGCAACCGTCTGTGATGTTGTACCCCTGATCGATGAGAACAGAATCCTGACACGCTTCGGCTTACAGGCATTGGAAGCTTCCAAGCATCCGGGGCTCAGCGCCTTGCTGAAAGTTGCTGGTATTTCCGGGCGGCGCCTACAAGGCGATGACGTGGGGTTCCAAATTGGTCCGCGCTTGAACGCCTCTGGACGACTTGGCACTGCTGAGACCGCCGTGGCGCTCTTGATGTGCGACGATCCTGTCGAAGCAACGGCTCTTGCCAAGAAGCTCGACGAGCTCAACATCGAACGCAAGCGCATTGAAGGCGACTTGATCGGAGAAGCCATCGCGCAAGCGGAGCTCTACAAGAACGCAGAACGCTATCCTGTGATGGTCGTCGCGGGCCAAGGTTGGCATCAAGGCGTGATTGGCATCGTGGCAGCGCGCTTGGTAGAGCGCTACTCGCGCCCCGCGATCGTGATTGGCTTGAACGGCGAGTCAGGACGCGGCAGTGCGCGGTCGGTCCCCGGAGTTTCGGTTCTGGAGTTGATGCACGCTGGCTCGGAGTACATGCCTGGCTATGGCGGGCACGCGGCCGCTGCGGGCCTCGATATTTTGAGCGAGAATGTCGACGCCTTGCGTGAAGCAGTCAACGCTGGCGCACGCGAAACCTTAAAAGACGGACTTCCAAAAATTCCGGTCGTGATCGACGGTGAAATCCCCTTCGCGGAGATGAACAGCGATCTGATGCGCCATATCGATCGTTTGGAACCCTTTGGGGAACTCAACGAGGCGCCGGTTTTCTTGTCGCGCGACCTCCGACTCGCAAATCCTCCGCGGGTGGTCGGTGCCGACAGGACACACATGATTTTGAACTTCCGCCGCGGTGACCACACGATGAAGGCGATGGCCTTCAAGATGGCTTCGCGCGAAAAGGAATTGCGCATGGGGGCGCCGGTGGATCTCGTCTTCAGCCCGCGCTGGAATACCTTCCGCGGCGAAACCAACCTGGAAATCCTTGTGCACGACTTCCGCTGTGAAGCGTAGCCGCTAGCTACTCTTCCCAGCCATAGTCCGCAGGGTCATACCTGACCTTCGTCTGCGGATACTTCTTGAGCAGGTCCTCAGCACGTCGAATGATGGAATCGGTACCAGCGGCGAGCTCATTGGGTTCGAACTCAACGGTCTCGTCGGGCGCCACGCCGATGCCTTCGATGCCGCGGCCGCTATTAAAGGTACTACGGTTCGTACCTACCGAAACGAAGAGGCGATACATCCCCGATGGCAAATCGATGAACTCCTTCTGCGAGGACATTCCCGCCGTAGCGCTCTCGCCAATCATGTAGGCACGACCGTCTTCTTTGAACATCCCGGAAGTGGTTTCACCAGCGCTGACGACTGTGCCGTCGACAATGACGATCATCGGACCACCGTAGGTCGTGGTGCCCGCGCCGGTCAACGGCCCGCGTGCCATGCGCGGCATGCTCTTACCTTCGGGAATGAAGCGGGCTTCCAGTGCATCGTGGTCACAGCCGCCACCCGAGTTTCCGCGGAAGTCGAGAATCATCCCCGGTACATGGCCTAGCTTTTCCATCGCCTCGTCCAGTTCCTTGAGCATCTCATCACCCTTCGTGCGACGAAAGTGGATGTAGCCATTGCCTTGTTCTGTCGTTGCGTAGCGAATGCTCTTCCCCAAGGATTTGTAACCTGGGATGAGCACAGCCGGTCCGTTGGGAGCCGACATGCCTCCCCCTAGGGTAATCGTTCGTTTCTTCTTCTTGCCTATCTCGTCCTTGAATTCGACTTTCAAGCGCTCCCCTTCGGGTTTGCGAAAGCCACGATTCAAGACCCAGTAGAGCGCGTGCTGCTCGGTTGAGAAGCTGCGCATGTCAGAGGCTTCCTCGATGCGCCGCGGGATCCATTTCTTGATAGCCACGCCGTCGATACTCAGAACCTCCATACCTGGCGCTAGCCCCAAGTCCTCTGCATTCGCCCAAGTAGATTTGATGAAGTACTTGCTACCCACCTGACAGAGAAAGAACCCAGGCCCTCCCTCTTCCACGTACAAGCCTTCCGGCGGATTGCTCGGTTCAACGTAGCAGTGCCCATCCTTCAGACGAGCCAAGAGCCGTGTCAGGATCAGCCACTGGTCCTCCTCCGTCTTGATCTTCTTGGCGCTCGAGGTGAACTCGGCGCGCGTCTTCTTCCAGTCGATGCCCTTCAGCTTGAAGAAGTGACCGCATTTCTTCTCTAGCGCATCGAGGGCGAAGGCCATGTCGCTTTGGTACTCGCTCTCCTCCATCGAGGTGAAAACGGTGACCGGAGCTGGTGCGTTAGTAGCGGGCAGGCAAAGAGATGAGATTAGAAGCAGTGCGTGAATCATGGGAATGTGACATGCACGTGAACGGAAGCAACGAGTATTAGCTAGGAGCTGCAGACAGTTTCTTACGCCCCAATAAGCGCGTCAAGCCAAAGCCGATCACAAGCAAGCTAATCGAGATTCCAATCTCCCCGCCATTTGGATCAAAGGGCTTGAGCTCATCGCCGATACGCTTCAGGTCGCCGCTGCCCTTACCGCTATACGTCGCGCGCAGCTCGCTGGCTTGGCCTTCGCTGATCTCCAACCCGTACTTCTCATTGACCGAGGAGAGTTCGCTGCCTTTGAGCAGCATGTCCACGCTTTTACGAAAAGGCTTCTGCGCCATCTCCGGATTTACCGGAGTTCGAAAAGGCCACAGACCAAGCACACTGCCGACGAGTAAGCCGAGAAGCACCGCGTGCGAAGGGACGGAATGCTTGGAAAGCAAGTACTTCAACAGGTTGGACAAGAGCGCAATACCAAGCACCGCACCGACGCCAACGGGAGCCAAAACTTTCAAACACTCGACAGGGTTGTCGAGCAAAGCGCTGACCGAGGCGGATCCGATGACCGTGCCGTACATTCCGAAGATCAAGAGCATGTAGGAACCGGAGATACCAGGCAGGATCATGCTCGAAGCCGCCAACGCGCCCATACCAGCGAAGACGAGGCTATTCTCAGGAATCTGCGCTTCGCTGAGTCCCCAGGCAAGAGCCGCCATGAAGCTGAAGGCAGCGACGAATCCGATGATCGCCGAGAGATTGAAAGGTTTGCAAGCCTTCAGCAATTCCGGCGTTCCACCGAGTGTCATACCGATGAACAGGCTGTACATCAGCCACCGATACTCGCTCACCAATCCGACGGCGGGGCCGGACAGGCCAACGATGGCTGCGCCTGCTCCCAGCCCGATCAGAATCAAGAAGCGGATCGATTTACGGTTAAAACGCAGACGCGTCACATCTGCCAGGGCATCAATGAACCGCTCGTAGAGCCCCATGGCGAGAATCATGGTTCCGCCACTGACGCCTGGGACGAGATTGGCAAGACCCATCAGGACTCCTCCGGTCACGATGCGAGGTGTGCTGTGGGATTCCTGTGCGGATTCAGAATCGGTCATGCTGAGCTATTTGCCGAAAGCGTGCGCTTCAAGATCTCACGGCGCTCTGCGCTGGAGATCCGGTTGCCAATGGAATAATAGAAGACGCGATAGAGATCGCGCCTCGCAAGCCGCCAAGTGGGGTCGACTTGATTGAGTAGATGCTGCAGAAGTTGGACGGATTGCTCGGGCCCCAGTTCGTCGCGAATACGCCCGCCATGAACAGTAGCCAGCGCTAGTTGAGGCAAATTGCGCGAAGCCATGCCATGCACCGGCGAACCGCAGGCAATTTTCGGAGCTCCGCGCGCGACGAAGATCGATTCGAGTCGCAACTGCGAAAGTTCGACTCGCGCGTCAAAAATTCGCGCCAACATCAAGCCGAGGGAGTGGGCCAAGCGCCGGCGCGTATCCTTGTCCGTGCGTTCAGCCAGGTATCCGGTCAGGGGCTGCATCAGCTCCAACTCCCGTGTTGCCAAGAAGGAACGTGATGCGAAGATCGCGGCGGGCTCCTCTCCCATGGCGAGCGGCTGGGCAGTGCCCACTCCGTACTCGCGCAGGTGGCAAAAGAGGTTCCAGGCCCGCGCGGCGAAGCTCAGAGAGCGCGGCTCGGTCATGCGCGCCGCAGTCTTCTCGCGCAAGGATCCTCCACTCCAACGGGTCAAGTAAACGAATCCAGTCCCCGCGCCGCGCGGCTGCGAGGCGCGCTTACCCGCCGGCGTCACCGTGCCCGGCAAGGGGTAGCGCAGAGTGCTGCTGTCCCGCCCACTCTGCACAAGCTTACCCTGACCTTCGCCTTCCAAGGCACCGCTGGCCCCGATCAGGTCGTCAAAGTTGCGCGCACCCAGTGCACGCAGGTCCGGAACTCCGGGCCATAGTCGAATTTCAGTTTTGGGCATGGGCCACGGAGTGTAGCGGCTAGTTCCACCCTTCGTCGACCTCTTCCGCGAGCCTTTGGAGTCGGCGAGCGGCCTCGCTACACTCCCCGCATGACCCGCCTATTTTTGCTTGACGGTACAGCCCTCGCCTATCGTGCCCATTTCGCCATGGCACGTTCCGGTCTGACGACCATGGACGGCCGACCGACCGGAGGAACCTACGGGTTCACCATGACCCTGCGGCGCATCCTGGAACAGGAGAACCCGGACCTGATCGCTGTGGCCTTCGACCCGCCCGGGCCGACCTTTCGCCATAAGCAGTTCAAGGAGTACAAGGCGACGCGCGAACGAATGCCGGAGGACTTAATCACGCAACTCGACGATATGCGTGAAGTTGTGCGTGCCCACGGCATCATCATCTTCGAGAAACCTGGCTTCGAGGCGGACGACGTGATCGGCACCCTGGCGCTCCAAGCGGAGGAACGTGGCGACGAAGTCATGATCGTCACCGGCGATAAAGACTTGATGCAATGCGTCAGCGACAAGGTCAAGCTGTACAACGTGTTCAAGCCCAAGGTCGACTTGATCATCGAGGGCATGGAAGAGGTCCAGGAAAAATTCGGGACCAGCCCGGATCATGTCATCGACGTGCTCGCCATCATGGGCGATAGCTCCGACAACATCCCAGGCGTCAAAGGCATCGGCGAGAAGGGCGCAGCCAAATTGATTGCTCAATTCGGATCTGTTGCAGGCGTCTTGGAGAACCTCGACAAGGTCAAGGGCAAGGCGCGCGAGTACATCGAACGCGATCGTGAACAGCTCCTGATGTCGCTTGATCTCGTCACGATCGATATGCAAGTCGAACTCGACCCGGGCCTCGAGGCCATCGGTCCCGCCGAACCGGCTAACGAGGAACTCGAACAACTCTTCCGCAAATTAGACTTCCAAAGTTTGGCGAAGAAGGTCGGCGCTGGGCCGAAGGTCGAACAAGAGGAAATGAAGCGCGACTATGTGACGGTCAAGACCGAGGAAGCCTTCGATGCCATGGAAGCGGAATTGCGCAAGGCTGGCGCCTTTGCCTTCGACACAGAGACCACCAGCTTGGACGCTATGCAAGCGGTCCTCGTCGGTATGTCCTTCAGCGCCGCAGATGGCCGCGCGTTCTATGTACCGGCGAACCTTACTCCCCCCTTGTACGGGGGATTGTCTGGACTATTGGAGCGGGTTGCCCCCTTGCTCACTGATCCAGACTTGGAGCGTTGGGCTCAAAACTACAAGTACGACTCGATCGTGATGCGTTCCAACGGATTGCGCATCCCGCCTCCGGACTTTGACACGTTGATCGCCAGCTACTGCTGTGTCGGTAGCTCGCGTCGACATAACTTGGACGAATTGGCACTGGTTTACTTCGACCTGCGCAAAATCCCCACCTCGGAGTTGATTGGCAAGGGTAAGAAGCAAGTCACGATGGACACCTTGCCGATTGATGACGTCGCCGAGTACGCCTGCGAAGACGCAGACGTCACCTTTCGCTTGAAGGCTCTACTCGAAACGGAACTTGATTCGAGTGGGGCGCGCAGACTCTTCGAGGAGTTGGAGCTGCCGCTGATTCCCGTCCTGACCGCCATGCAAGAACGCGGCATTCGATTGGACGCCAAGCTGCTCGAAGACTATGGCGAAGTCTTGCAAAAGGAAGTCGACGAAGCCATCTACGACATCCAGGGCTTCGCGGGCGAGAACGTAAAGGTCAACAGCCCGAAGGCGCTCGGCTTCATCCTGTTTGAAAAGCTACGTATCCAAGATGCGGCGGGCGTCAAGCGCCCGAAGAAAACCAAGACGGGCTGGGCCACAGACCACGGCACCCTTTCGGAGAAGTATCCGGACGTTCCGATCGTCCTACGCATCCTCGAGTACCGCGAACTGGCGAAGCTCAAGAGCACCTACGTCGATGCCCTCCCCACCTTCGTCAATCCGAAGACCGGCCGCATACATTGCAGCTTCAGTCAGGTCTCCGCAGCAACCGGTCGCCTCGCTTCCTCCGAGCCCAACCTACAGAACATCCCGATTCGCACGGAACGCGGCAAACTCTTGCGCAAAGCCTTCGTTCCACGCGACCCCGACGAAGCGGGTGAATGGGTCTTGATGGCAGCGGATTACAGCCAAGTCGAACTGCGCATTATGGCGCACTTCTCGGAAGACCCCGGCCTGCTGGAGGCCTTCAACGAGGACCGCGACATCCATGCCTCCACCGCCAGCATCATTTTTGATGTTCCGCTGGAAGATGTGGACCGCGAGTTGCGCGGCCGCGCCAAGGCCATCAACTTTGGTTTGTTGTACGGAATGGGTCCGGCGCGCCTGGCCCAAAGCACGGGTCTCTCAATTTTTGAGGCACGCGACTTCATCGAGCGCTACTTCGAGTCCTTCCCAAACGTGCGCTCCTTCATCGACCGCACCCTGGAAGAAGCCCGCAAACGTGGATATGTCGAAACGATTGGCGGACGTCGACGGGCCACTCCCGATATCGAGAGCAGCAACTCTCGTATTCGCTCGGCAGCGGAGAACGCGGCTGTCAACACCCCCATCCAGGGCTCCGCTGCGGACATCATCAAGCGCGCAATGATCAACCTTGAAGAGCGCCTCGCGGGCTCAGAGCTAAAAAGTCAGATGCTCTTACAAGTTCATGACGAACTGGTACTCGAGGTCCCGAGGTCCGAAATTGAAGCTACCCAAGAATTGGTCCGAGATTGCATGGAGAACGCGATCGAACTCCGAGTCCCACTCAAGGTGGACTTCGGATGGGGCGAAAATTGGTTGGAAGCGCACTAAAAAGGGCGAGGATTTGTCCTCCCGAGCGACCTGTTTGCAGGTTAGCTTATGCGTAGAAAAGGCCCCTCCCGGTTGGAGTTGGCCCCATCCCCCGAGCTCTAACTGACACCATGTCCGAAGCCCAAAGCATCACCCTAGACCTCTTCCGAGTCGACAAAGAAGCCTGTATCGCCTGCGATGCATGCTGTATCGAATTCCCGGAAGTCTTCTTCATGGACACCGACGACAAAGCCCATGTCGTCGACAACCAGCAGGCGGACCTCTACAACGCCCGCACGGTGATCGACATCTGCCCCACCGCAGCGATCCACTTCAGCGGTGAGGTTCCCGAAGCGGAAGACCTTGGCGCGCTAGAGGAAGTCCCCGGATGGGAACTTGAATGGGCCAAGTGGCGCACCGTGCCCGAGGACCAACTCGAACGTGATCGGCGCTATGGGCGCGACTTTGACGTAAGCGAAGAAGACGGTCATCTCATGGTCGAAGTGCGCCTTCCGAGGAAGGTTCCGATGATGCGCGACCGCTTCCGCTACGGATTGCCGGAGATCATGCCGGAGTATGGCGCGCACAGTTACCAGAAGGGCAACACTCTGTTCATCACTGCCTGGGTCAAGGATCCCAAGATGCGCGCACTCGCGAGCACTTCGAATTCCTTCCCGAGCCAGTTTTCTAAGGAGTTTGAGATCAAGCGCGACGTGGTCGGTACCGTGGCGCGCTACGACGCCCACGGCAACTTCCAAGTTGTGCTCTTCACCGACCTTGAGGCACAAAAGAATTGGGAGTGGAAAGCACACTTCATCACAACGCTGTGCACCTCGTGCGGCATCTGTGAGCGCGTCTGCCCGACGAACGCGATCACATCTGGTGAGGAGCGTTTCCACATCGAGCCCGACCTGTGCATCAACTGCTCGGTCTGTGGCGTCTACTGCCCCTTCGACGCGATCAACGACAGCAGCGAAGTGCTCGTCGAGAAGATCAAGCCCAAGAAGATCCCCAAGGCCGAGGTCCACGAGGAGCTCTGCACGGGTTGTCGCTTCTGCGAGGACGTTTGCCCCTTCGACGCGATCGCAATGAAATTGGATACGGAAAGTTCGTTCCAATACATAGCGGTGGTTGAAGGCAAGAAGTGCACGTCATGCAAGCTTTGTGAGCAGGTTTGCATCAAGGACGCTATCGAGGTGCCCCGCCAACATCAGTTCGATGACATCGGGATGTCCTTCATGAGCTACCTGACGGACGAACACTAAGTCGACCACGAGACTCAAAACAGCAGCGCGGCCCCCCGCCGAAAAGATGAGGAGGGGGGGC
>JBLIOI010000013.1:0-64310 GCA_047639675.1 Planctomycetota bacterium
GAAATCCGCATAGGATGCCTGAGCCGCATGCGACTGAGCGGTCGGGTTCAAGAGGGTTTCAATCCAAACGATGTCTTCAGCATTCCTGCCGGACTCTCTACTACAAAAATGCCCACCAGTGATAAGAAGGCACTCTACGGCCTGAGCTACCTGGTTGTGGATCGCGTAGTGGAACACATTGGTTTCGATGGCTTGCATGAACTGTGCCTGCGCACCGAGCGCCTCGGGCTTGAAGAGGTGCCCAGCGAATGGCTCCTCGAAGCTGCCCAAATGACTGGTGCAGGCTACCGCCCCTGGCGCGAGGCCCTGCAGCAAGCGATCGGAAGCAACGAACTGCAAAGCTTGGTCAGCAGTTATCCCGAACTATTGCAAAGCTCCGCCGCCCGCGTTTTTGGCTCTAAAGCCACGATCCAAGTCGATCAAACCGGACGGGCTGCTGTAGCCGCCAGCGTGCGCATAAAGGGCGCCAAAAATTCCCTCGACCTCAGGCTCAGCGTCAAACGTGAAGAACTGGCCCAAGCTAGATTTCGATCTATTCGGGAATAGACCGCTTCCGCAGCCGTCAGACCTAGCACTATGCCGATTCGTATCTTCACCCTGATCCTGGGAGTCATCGGACTCATCGCCGCCGGAACCTCATTCAGCGAGGGTGTCCTGGCCAATGACGCCCGCGTCAGCCATTACGGCAACGGCCAAGCCAAAGAAAGCACCTTCTTCATCGACGGGCTGCGCGAAGGCCCCACAACCCGTTGGTACTCGGATGGGACCTTACGGGCCGTCGGCAGCTTCGACAGCGGCAAGATGGTCGGTGAATGGACCTGGAACACACCGGATGGCCAGCGAGATCAGGACCGTAGTGGGGTCTACCAGAACGGCGTGAGAATTCAGGGGTTGGCTGGGTAGCGGATTCTGGCCTTCCTGCCCCGCTTCGAGTCTTTAGCTCACGGATACCGGGCTACCACACGCCACGTTCGAGCTCCGCGCAGGTGCTTCCTTCATCGGCTGTTACTACGCGGCCCATTTTCCGATCTCCATCAATCTGTGATACGCCGGACGCACGGATCGCAACAGCACAAAGCAAGGCAGGGCGACTTTGGCCACGAATATGTCCCTGAAGGCCAGATTCCTGGACACCAACCCCGCCTGCATGGCAAGGAATCGCACGACCCCTCCGAACTTCCGCGAACTGTGAGGGCGGCAGAAGTTGTTTTGAAAGAGCAGCAGCTCAAGGCGGTCGTTAAGCGTTCGCTTCTTGCGGGCGTGACATGGTGATCGCCGGTTCAGGTACGCCGAGCCTTGGCGGATGGTGAGGTTCAATCGCGCGATGAAAGCCGTGTTCAACTTGGTCGAGTCCTCGGATGCTTCAAGTGCGTCTTCTAGACGCCACTCCGAACCAATGATCACCTTGGTACCGACCTTCACCACGCGGTTCTGCTGAATCTTCTTGATCACCTGAGCGTGCACGCAACCGACACCAAATGTGAGTTGGATAGCGCTCCCGTAGAACTTCATGCTATCGCTCGTAATCAAGGGGAAGGGTACCCATTCGCTGCTGTCCGCAATGCCCCTGATGAAGGACTTGGTGTTTTGCCAGGTACGTGAACCAACGAGCGTCGCAGGCCACAGTCGAGACGACACTTCGATGCCTGCGAAAACCCAAGTCTTCTGACTCCGATTGCTGAGAAACGTGCTCAACTCGTCGAGTTGCAACTCTTCAAGGGTGTAGCCCTGCAAGCTGGCGTCGCTTTACTTGCGGGCGATTGCAGCAGCAAGTTCAAGCCAGCGGCTGACGGTGTTCCAGCAGAGGCCTTCGACTCGAGCGATGGCTGCTTTGCTTACGCCTCCAACGCTGAGTGTGGCTTTACTCGGTCGAACTTGCGCTTGGGATGCTGGAGGCGCTCACTTGTAGGGCGAGCCAGTTGTCGCCTCGACCTTGCCTCCCGTGGTGTTCGCAGGATTTATTTGGGCATGTCTTCCTGTCGCTCGGCGCGTCTCTCCTCTAGCCTCCCTCATGGCCATCAGAGTCTAAAGCGGTCCCAAGCCCCGGAAGCACCAGGCTTACGCTCGATCCTTAACAGCCAACTACGGAAGCACCCGTCACCTTCCTGGCGCTCCCCTTGGGCCAGAACAATGCGAGCTGCACTGGCTCTTTCTATTGAATAGCTGAGAGCATTCCGATCGCAAGGCTGGCAGCCACGACTACGCTCGTCCCGATCACGATTGCCCCCACGGAGCGGACCTTCTTCATATTCCACCACATGACAATCCCGCTGAGGCCCCACAAGCACATGGCAAGTGCCATGAGATCAACGATCAAGGCCCACACCCACTCGAATCCTTGACTAGGGGAATAGCCGTGGGCAACGTGCAAGCGCGTGAGGAACGACCGGGCCGTCAGACTCTCGGCTGTCCCATCGTCTGGCGTTGCAGATAGCGAACCGTCACGAAAACGGTATACGGCTTTCCACGGTTTTTCGTCCACGAGGATGTCAAACCCCAAAGACGGAGCAGCTCGGTAAGACGGATCGGTTGTTTCAATGCCGATAGTGGATAGCGCCTTGCGTACATCCTGCTTCCCTTGCTCGAAGGGGTCTTCCTCGATGCGAAGGCCACGTTCAACGGCGAAGTGCGCTGACTCTGCCCGCTCTTCCGCTGGGGAGCTGAAGGCCTTCGCTGCACACGCGTCCCAGTCCATGCGGACGGTGTGCCGACGAGGACCGCGCTCACCATTTTCTTCTTGGAGCGAGTAGTAGAGCGAGCCCGAAAGGCTCGCGGCAAGCGGATCTCCGATAGCGGGCATCCGCTCGCGCTCTTCTGCATTCCAGTGTTCTCGTAGCGCGGCCACAACACGTCCTGCGAGCGCATCTGGATCTACGGCCTTCTCAAACACACTCTCCGAGAAGTGTTCAGGACCAAGATCATGGACCTCGCGTTTCGAGAGAGCGCTTGGGTGGTTGAAGAGGAACGCAGTAACGCCGTAGAGAAGGACCCAGGGCAACAGGAAGAGGCCCGAGTAGAGATGAATCCTCCGAACAGTTTTGAGGACCGCAGCCCTGCGTCGGAGCCGTCTCTTGGGCGCCGTGACAGGCAGGGGATTGCGCACATTCGCGGCAGTGCGATCCGTTTCATTGACAGCAGTGGTCATCGAGACAAGACAGCTAGCGGCGGGTGTGGAACGAAACGTCGTGGCTTTCGAGTGAGGTGCTTCCAACGTCCAGGATGGCCACCTGAACTAGCTGCTCCTCATGGTGCGCGGAGTAGAGAAGGAGCCTGTCGCCGTAGGCAAACATCCGCAGATGCCGCGCTTCAACAGGAAGCTCCTCCATCAACACGGACCATTCGCCCGTGACCGGATCAAAGACTTCCAGGCACTGATCGGCCTCGAATCCGTCCCCCTTGTCGGAGGAACCGCCCGCCATGAAGAGGCGACCGCCAAGAGACACCAGTTCTGGTGAGATACGTGGCGAGCGAGGGGCCGGGATCTGTGACCAGGAGCGAGCTTCAAAGTCGAACACATCGCACTCTTCCACTGCCTCAAATCCCTCCCGCAGCCCACCGACCAGGTAACAGCGTCCACTCAATAGAGCAGACCCGAAAGCGCGCCTTGGACGAGGCAGTTCGACTCCCAGCACTTCGCACGACGGCGAATCGTCGCTTGTAGACTCCCACCGGAGCACGTCCAGCGGATGTCGGAACTGATCCCCTTCCTCGCGCGTGGGGTTGTAGTCCAGTCCACCGAACAGCCAAAATGCCTCGTCGTATTCGACCAGGCCGAACTGACTTCGTGGCGCTGGAAGAGCCGCAGGGAGTGCCGACCAAGTGTCGTACTTCACGTCGTACCGATAGAGATCGGCGTGCGTCCGAGCAACGTTTCCATCGTGGCCGAAGCCCCCGATCGCAAAGCCCACGTCGCCCTTGGTGCTCAGCGCGGCCTGCATACTCTGCCGCCGAACCGGGAATTGCTGAATCCGTGACCAAGATAGGCTCGTCAGGTTTAACTTGAAGCTCTCGTCAACGAACTGTTCGGCCGCGAAGTCGTGTTGCCCGAGGCTGTTGTTGCCTCCGAAGACGAATAGAGAGTTGTCGCGAAGGAACACACCTTGGCGGTTCTTGGCGTTGCCTGGTGCGGGCAAGGTCCAGACCGTCGTCTGAACTCGCGGCTTCACGGCATCCAGAGCAATCGACTCAACGTGCCGGATTCGCGAGCCACGAGCTACTCCCCCGATTGCGAGTAGCTCCCGATCCGAGCTGGGCACGAGTTGATGGAAGAAGCGCGGGAAGATCAACGAGGTGACTAGATGCCACTCGTCTTCCCCAACAAGCCACCGGAACAACGTCCCGTCGCCTCCGCTAGCGTAGACCATGTTGCCGACGGAGGTCGCGGACAGGCCAAACGCACTCCCGGGGTACTTGGGCCCCTTGGACCACGTGCCCGTGCTCGGCTCGAATACATCAACTTCGTTCGTGATCCCATCCTCCGACATTCCGCCAACGGCGATCACACGGCCGGCAGCCGTACAAACTCCAAGTGCCCGACGCCGAAAGGGTGCGGGGATCGCTTCCCATTCGCCCTCTGCATCATCCAGGTCGAACCGAAGGATCGTGTCTTGCCACGCGGCATCTTCTTCCGGATGAAGTTGCCACCCTCCGACAACCCACACCGAACCATCCAACACGGCCGCCATATGCGAGGAACGCGCTGAGGGCAGAGGCGGAAGCTCCGTCCACTCTCCTGACAGAGGGTCGAATTGGCCGAATTTAGCGACGGACTCTAGCCGTTGCTCTTCGCCGGAGGCGTTGTGAACAACCATTCCACCAACGCGATACAGCATCTCGCTGTCGCTCACGAGGGCTACACTCTGCATTGCACCTGCTGACGGAAGTGCCTCCCAGCTTCCATCCACCAGGTTCATGCGGGCGAACGAGCGTGACTGCCCTTCGTTGTCGTACTCATGCGGCGTTCCAAAGAACCCACCTAGTACGTAGAGCCATCCCGCCTCAACAGTGGCGCCGAAGCTCGTCACCGCCTGGGGTAGAAGGCCGACGGGCGAGACTGCGGAAGTGGGAAGGTCCGCTGGTTGCGCGGCGGATTCGGACTGGGCGGAGACGGCTCCCAAGACTACGGTTGCGAGGACTGTCGCACCGAGGAGACGAGGAAACGAGAAGTGTTTGTGGTGATAGTTCATTGGTCTTTGTTGGTGGTGATAGTTCATTGGTCTTTGTTGGTGGAGATGGTTCATTAGTCTTTGTTGGCTGAGCTGCTGCTGGCATTGGACTCACATCCGCCTGCGACGAGCGCACCGCACGCCAGCACCACTGCCTCGTGGCACAGTCTGTTCCCGAGTGCATGTCCTTCGGGTCGGGGGTCCGTGCAGAGAGACCAGAGGAGCCCCGGCAAGGCAGCCCCCTCTGGGCGGGCGAGCCAGAGGGCCACGGTTCTCTCCAGCTCGTCGAGGTCCATCTCCCTGACGAGAACCAAGGTGTCCAGGTAGCGCAGGTCCAATCGGTCGGTCACCCGGCGCGCGGACGCAGGATCACCCTGGCACGCCTTGTGGAGGAGCGCCCGACACCAGACAGATGGGGAGAAGCCCGAGCGGTTCGGGTGGTCGTGCCACACTTCCAGATCCCGAAGGTCGTCTTCCGAAAGGCAGACGTTGAAGAGGGTGACCTGCGTGATGCAGCAGAGGTTTTGAAGTTCGCGTGATCCCATAATGAAGCTCCTGGCGTATTGAGACTGACTCTCAATCTCATGGCATGGAGAATGCCCGTCGTCCGGAGGTCGCGCAAGGATCTCCCGTAGTTTTTTGATCGGCGGGGGCCCAGGTCCGGTCCCTCTGGACCGTCAGCTCCTCCAGGGCACTTTGGACGCTGCGCACTTTCGGGGCCCCGGCGCGCTTGCGTTCTCTCGCGACGGTGCTCAATCCGAATCAGGCCCTCGGAGGAACGATTCTCGAGAAGGCCCTACGTAGCCGGTCTCACCCCGACAGAGCCCCTCGATGCGGGCAATGGCTGCCTTGCTTACGCCTTCAACGCTGAGGGTGGCAACGCGGTCGAACTTGCGCTTGGAGTGCTGGAGGCGCTCGTAGGGCGAGCCAGCTGTCGCCCCGAAAGTCTTGCCACACGTGCTGCAGCGAAACCGACGCGGTCTTCCCCACTTCACTTTGGAGTAGCCGTGCAGCGCGACCTTGCCCGCGCCGTCCCTGGGCGTCGCACGCCTCGTTCGGGCCCGTCATTTGGCTCCCGCTTTGATTCTTCAACTTGCAGCCGTCATGCTCGGCGGAGTCTACTTCGCGTGCAAGCCAACTGGGCCGCAGGGGTTACGAGCGATCTGTCACAGGCGGCTGCGCAAGCACCGAACCTACTGAAATATGGAGGCGGGTGGCAGCTCGAGACAATGTGCCGCAGTCAGTGGGACTTCAAGTTTCTCGCCACTACCAAGCGTGAAGGTCCCAAGATCGTAGTAGTCGTTGCCGATGGCCACCAAGGCATGGTAGAGGCCAGCCTCCAGACCCTCGAAAGAGGCCGACTGACCGGCGGGTATCACCCGACCTAGCCAGAGCCCCTCCTCGTTGCGCTTGAGAAATACGGAAAGGGTGGGCGACGACCGTGCCCCTGAATCTGACTTGCCGTTGTTATTAAACTGCAGTGCCGAACCTATGGGGTTGGCCGGGATTTCGAGTCGGACCACCTGGGAGCCAGGTTCGAGCGGGACGGTCCTAAAGGGGAACGACGGCTTGATGTCCGCCAGGACAATACCGACGTAAGCACTTGCGCCCAGGTCCTCCCGCTTAACCCTGCACTCCCCCGCGCTGTCTGTCTTGCCTATCTTGCGGAGGGTAAGAAATGCAGGGGCGGCCAGGGGCTCAACTATGCGTACCAATTGGCAACCGGGAATGGGAGTTCCCGCCAGCGATGTCACCTGGATGCGGATTGCCTCCTGCGAAGAGACGACTAGTTGCTGCACCCCGCGCTTTCTCCCGGCCTCTAGATTGACTTTCATGGTGCCCACGAATCCTCCCGCGGAGGTGCCCTTTAAGGTGAATTTGCCAGGCGGCACCCCCGGGATTTGAAAACTCCCGTCCCGCTCCGAAAAGGCCACAATCTCATTCGTTCCTGGCTCGCCAACCAGGCGCAGTAACACATCGCCAACGGAGGCCCCATGCTCGTCGGCTACATATCCGTAAAGGGGCGCCGCGCGGCGAATAGAAATCTCGACCCAACCCGTCTGCCCAGCCCTTGGTTCAATCGGGGCGCTCTGCACCGCATACCCCTCAGCAATAACACCAATCGATAGACCTCCGCGATCAGAGACGGGGACACTGAATAGACCGTCCTCATCCGTGCGGCACGTGGGAGGAGGGGCAGGGCCAAAGGTGATCGCTGTCCCATCCTCTCGCGTCAAAGTGGTAGGTGAATCGTAGCCCTCAACCTGGACCCAAGCCCCGACGACCCCTTGGCCGCTTTCCTCATCAACAACGCGACCGGAAAAGTCAAACCCAGGATTCCCCATGACTATCCGGATTTCTGTATCGGTGACCTTATGCCGATAGGAAGGCTCAAACCCGTCGGCTAGAACCCACAGAATTCGACCCGGGGAAACATCCATGAGCAAACACCGCCCATCCTGATCTGTAGTAGCCGCAGTCGCCCCGCCACCCGCGCCATCGCTGCGGTAGCCAAGCAGGACTGTTGCCCCTCCAATGGGTTGACCATCCTTGCTCTCAACCCGCACCGGCACCCGAAGCCCTTCGGGAATGACCACCTCGACTTCGCGTATTTCACTAGCCTGGAGATCCACCGCACACCATCCACCCCGTTCTGAGAGGACCACTTTTGCGCCGGCCCGGAGCTGACAAAATCTCACGCGCCCGTGATCATCGGTAATGCCGCTCCGAGGATGCCGAGTAGACGTGTCCGTCAGATATACCCGGTGATTGACTGCTAGCTCCCCCGATCTTGCCCAGACGACCGTAACCCCAATTGAGGCTGTCTGGGCGACAAGCGGATGCTCGTCGATCAACATTTCCGCACCTGTTGAAGTGGCGAGTTGATTTCGCTCCTGCCGAATAATTCCTGTTGCGGTACGTTCAGAACTGCCCATGTGCCCATGCAAGTCGCGCTCCGAGGGTACCGCCACCCCTGAGAGCGCATTAGGAAACAAGCCACCCTGTCCCTGGTGTGATTCTAGTGTGAGTAGGACCTTGATGGCCGACGCGACCAGCAGTAGGGCAACAAGACCCAAGGTCCAATTGCGAACCAGTATTCCATTTCTAGTCATCTATTCATCGCTCCCAAAACACGATCGCTTTGTGCCATACAAGCGCACTCACGATTTGCAACTCCCCAGCTCGTAGACCAGTGGCCTGGTGCTTGCCTAACCCGTTGTAACTACGCGGCCCATTTTCAAATCTCCGCCGATGAGTGATACGCCGAAGGCCCGAATCGCACAAGCGTAAGGCTAGTCAGCGCGACTTGGGCCAGATAGATGTCCCGGAAGGTCTGCTTCCAAAAAACGTTGCCAGGAGCCCTGTTGTCGATCAAGAACGAGGCGGTTGGCGCTGGGGCGCGAATGAACTGGGATCCGCGTCTAGGAGAGCTTCTAGCCGGGAGGAAATCAGATCGTTCTGGGGCGGTCCTAACTCATCTAGAGCTGACTCTCTGAGACAGATCCACTCACGAACAATTCGGGCTATGCGTCCTGCTGATACACATAAACGCCGCGCTGACCCGAGATCTCCTCAACCGCGACCCGCAACTCGCGCAGGGGCACGTCCTCGAATTCTGTTCCCAGGATCCCGAGTAACTGCTGGCCGATCCAGCGGGCTAGATTCTCAGTGCTCGTGTTATTGATCGGCAGCACGATCACGTCCTCCCGAGGGATCACATAGCGCCTTTCACGATAGAGGACCTCGACAGCGTTCCCCTCGATCTCCTCGACCGTCAGCTCGCGATGTTCGCCAGGCAAGAGCAGGTGCTCATTCAGACCGGCCAAGAGCTTGCGCACCACAGGCTTGATGCGCTGGAAGTCGATCACCAGGCCGAACTCGGAGAGATCTGCGCCGACTTCTAGGAAGACCCGGTAGTTATGGCCATGCAATCGCTCGGCGCTTCCATCTGGGAAGATGAGGAAGTGCGCAGCGGAGAATTTGAAGGCTTCCTTCTCGAGTTCGATCGACCAACGTTCCATGGATGGGAGGCTAGCCTGCCTGCGGCTCTACGGAAACCCTTGTCGCCGGTTTACCACGCGGGGAACGGGTCGTACCCTCTCGGGAGCGATGCAGAGCAAAACAAAGATGGTGAAGGTTCCGGGCCTCGGCATGGATTTCGAAATCCTGGCCGATGACACGATCATTGGTCCGGCGATTGAAAAAGGCTCCTGGGAGGACCACGAAACGGCGCTTTTTACGGCGCACATCGTGCCTGGCTGCCGGGTCGTGGACCTGGGGGCCAATATCGGTTGGTTCGCTGTTCAGGCGATTCTGGCCGGGGCACAGGTCGAGGCCTTTGAGCCTGTGCCTTTCATTGCGGATGTGGCAGAGCGCAACATTCAACGGGCTAACGATTTAGCGGGCGCGCGCGGCGGTAAGGGAACCTTGCACCGTTTTGCAGCGGGTGCTGAAAGCTGCACGGCTCAGATTGCCTTGGCGGACGGTAACCACGGCGATAATCGCGTGCTGAACGAGGGCGACAGTTTGCCCTCGGATATGGACAAGGCCGAAGGGATCGAGATTCGGGTGGAGCGCGTGGATGACCACGTCAAAGGTCCGATTCGCGTGCTCAAGATCGACACGCAGGGCTCTGAGTGGCTCGCGCTGCAAGGTGCGAAGGAGTTAATCGCAAGCAGCCCACAGCTCGCCATGCTGATAGAGTTTTGGCCCTACGCTTTGCGGGAGTGTCAGCCAAAGCAGTTGCTCGATCTCATGGTCGACTCCGGCTTCACGCTTGGCAAAGCAACGGCGGCACCCTACCCAATCACAGTGGATCGCCTGCTGAAACAGGCTTCCCACGGCGATCCGGTCAAGAGCGGCTTCGACTTATACTGCGTCAAAGACTTGCCATTCCACGTGCTCGGCATGGGCGCGCGCCTGCGAGGCATGGCGCGCGGCATGAAAGAAGAGTAGCGCCGCTACTCCACCACCACGTGCGGCGCTTGGCCGCGTAGAACAGAGTTGTCCAGGAAGAGCTTGCGCTGATCGATCACCGCGTCGCTCATGAGAGCTTCCTCGTCGATCTGACCCGACTGACCGTAGGCGTCGATGGCGTTCTGCCAGGTCGTCATGCGAATCATTTCATCGGGGATGCCGCGCTCCTTCATCAGGGCCGCGGTTTGCGGCACGGATAAGGGATTGCTGATGCCCCAGTCGGCGGAGGAATCGACGATGATGCGATCCGAGCCGTACTTCTCGACCATCTTGACCATGCGCGCCGAGTCCATCTTGGTACTCGGGTAGATGGTGAATGCCGCCCAGCAACCGGCTTGGAGAGTGTCATCGACCGTCTCTTCGTTGTTGTGGTCGATGATCAACTTATTCATCGGCAAGCCGATCTCTTGGGCGATCTCAATAGAACGCACGATGCCACGTTTCTTGTCACGGTGCGGCGAGTGGACCATCACGACCATGTCGTGCTCGACAGCAAACTCAAGCTGCCAACGGTAGGCGTACTCTTCCGCATCGGTAATTTCGTCGAAGCCGATTTCACCAATGGCGACCACGCCTTCCTTGAAGGCGTAGCGCGGAATCAATTCGAGCACTTCCTTTGCTAGCTCGCGATTGTTGGCTTCCTTTGAGTTCAGGCCAATCGCACAGTAGTGCGAGATTCCAAACTGGCTGGCGCGGAAACGTTCCCAGCCAATCAGACTGGCGAAGTAATCGATGTACGAACCGACGTGCGTTCGCGGCTGGCCGACCCAGAATGCCGGTTCGATGATAGCCCGCACTCCGGCTTTAGCCATGGCTTGCAGGTCGTCCGTCGTTCGGCTGGTGAGGTGAATGTGGGGATCGAAGAATCGCATCGGAGAAGACTAACGTTCGGGATGGAGGGGAATGAACTCAAGCTGGGAATGGTGACCGGCGAGGGCGCGGTCCATTGACCCTTGTACGATCGGGCTGGTCTCGCGTTCGCGCAGGTCAGTAAGCAGGTCCAGGCGCCCAGCGCGCGCCAAACCGAAGGCAGCGCCACGTCGGCCGCTCTCTTCTTCGGCGCTCATCTCCAGCACCATCGATTCGATGGCACGCTCGCCGCCGAAGGTGCCGAGACACAACCAAAGCTCTGGTTGAACCGCTCGACCCGCGCTACGCCGTTCCTCGGCGAGATCCAGGACGATGTGGGCCAATTCCGGATTGTGACGCGAATCCAAGCCCCAAACCCGCCAGAGCGGCGCGCCGGTAAAGATGGCCTTGACCGCTAAAGAGCTCCAACCCACGTTGTCAAACTCACGCGCGGGATAGGGATTGTCGCAGGCGATCGACTCAAAGACTTCGTTCATATTCGAACGACAACCTTCGCCCGCTTGCCAAAGGTAATCGCTCGAGCGCGGTAGGAAAATCATCGAACGATAGAGAGCGCAGAGCTCCCCCACGTCCGCGTACTTCGCCACGCCGCAGATAGCTAGCGGTGCGGAATCTTCCTCCAAGTCGCTGCGGCTCAATACGAATCCAACGCGCATCAAGTCGAGCACCGACCAGCGTTCGGGATTCCAGCCGCTATGCACACTTCTTGCGCTGCTGAGTTCTTCGCTGCTGGCTTCCATGGGAATGCGCCGCGAATGTCGGCTTGCCATGGAGATGAGAGCAGCAAAGCGCGTCTCATTGACACCCGAATGAATCTCCGCACAGATCTTTTCATACCAATCGAGGGCGCTCGGCTTCAAACGTGACTCGAGCGCCACGTGTAGCCATTCCAACAGATCGGTTGTTTCAGTTGTCATTCTTGTGCACTCGAAGTTAGGCCTGCAGCCAGGACCAGTGCCGCGTAGCTGGAGCCTGCGGTGATTTGATAACTCGAAGCCATGAAGTCTGAACAGGAGCCCTCGACGGAGAGGGTCTTGGTGACATGATAACGAAGACGCCGATGCCAGGCCTCGTGCTCCTCAACAGGCAAGAGCGCAATCGCCTTGGCCGCGTAGTAATGTCCGAAGAAGTAGAAGTACCCAGCATTGGCAAACCAGCCTTCGTGGGGTTTAGGTCGGGTACGCACCATATCGAGATAGGCGTGCTGCTCGAAGAACTGTTCTAGACCTTCGCGAACAAGATCGTCTGTGACGCGCGGATCACCCGCCCGCGCCAAGGCCCAATTGCAAACTTGGATGCGTCCGAGGCTCCCCGGGACCTGATTGATACTCATACCGCCGTGGCCGCCCATGACGAGGTTGTAGCTGTAGGAGTAGGCGCCGTTAGGCAGCGCGCAACGCTCGATCACAGAGCGTGCCCGGAGCGTCACCTCGGGATCCACTGGCCACCCCATGTATTCGGCATCGAACAGCGCGGGCAAGACCAGGGCGGTGCAGAAACTCGTGCCCCAGGTGGGTTTCACCGTGAACGGCGGATCATCGTAATAGACCCATCCACCGTCGGGTGTTTGGCGCCGTACGAGATCCTCGTAGAACTCCATGGCACGCCGCTGAAATTTTTCCCTGGCGATCGCGTCCTTAGCAAAGCGCTCGTCGCCCGCCGCTTGCACCAAGCAAACGAATCCGTAGAGCGAAGGCCAGGTCGAATCCACATCCCAATTGGATCCGCGGTGAGCAAGGCGTGTGCGGCACAACCAATCAAGTCCGCCTTCGAGGGCGTAGGCCCGTTCAGGACTCTCCGGCGCTTCCATCAAAGCCATCAAAGCCAAGGCATTGGCCGCCTGGTTCCAAGCGTAGTAGGAGTCGAATGCAAATCCCAGTTCGTTGAGATCGTCGGGAACGGGCACGCCCCATGATCCATCAGCGTGTTGGGAACCGACGAGAAAGCAAAGCACGTTGTCGAGTTCATCCTGCGCTTCAGCGGGGGTCAGTTCGCGCGCAATCTGCGGTTCACTGAGCAGCTGCTTGGAAGCTTTCTTGCCCTTGCCCCCAGCTCGCTTGCCTCCCGGTTTCTGCTGCTTACCCTTGTTCTTGTTGTTGCCTTTCTTCGCGTTGCCTTTCTTCGCGTTGCCTTTGTTGTTGCCCTTATCCTGACCGTTGCCCTTGTTCTTATTTCCGGCCTTCTCCTTGCCACCCTTCTTGGCGCCCTTCTTGGCGCCCTCTTGCGCTTCGAGCGCATTGGCTTCTTTCTTCGCGCGGTATGCCTTGCGAGCCTCCTGTTCGGTCATCGGCTTCTTGCCATCACCGCCAGTCTTCTGCGCGTTTACCTGCACAGCACTGAAGGCAACGATGGCCAGGACCAAGGTCAGGCGCGTTACTTTTGAAAGGAAAGCCATTGAGATCAGAGGCGCTGCTTAGAGCCCTTCGCGTTTTGCTCGCAACTGCTTGATCTTATATTTTAGCAGTCCCTGCTTGTCCTTCGCCTTGCGCAAGCCCAGCTTGCTTTCTACCGCGATTCGGGCGCTGTTTTCCTTGGCACGCTCCACCCCACGCTTCGTTTTGGAAACGGCCAGTGCAAGCTCTCGCTGCTTACGAGGGATCGAATATTCTAGGAGAGTCTTCCGCTTCTCCTCCTCTTGCGTCAACCCTCGCGCCGCATGATCCACGGCTTGCGTCTCGCGCCAAATCACTATTTTCCCGGTCTCGCCGGCGTGTGAGTCCGCTTGAAATTTCCCGTACTCGCGTTCCATCTGCGCCAGCTCCAGCTTGCTCATCTCGAGCCTAAAGGCCAACTCGTCAATCTTGAGCTGTGCGGCGCTCACCTGTGCGGGAGCCTCCTTCTTCGTATAATGCCCTGAAGCCTCGCCCGCGGCTTGGAAGGCAGCCAGTGCTTCTTCGAGTAGGCCCTCGGCCTTGGCCTCCGCGGAGTGAGACTTTTGCACGGCGATTTCGTACTCAAGATCCGCCACGTAGACTTCCCGCATAACCTTCTCGATATCGTCGGCGAGTTTCTCCTGATCGACCACCTCGGCCTTCCTGGGATCTTCGAGTCCTGCGTTTCCGCTGCCCGCGATCATGGAGTCCGCTGCTCCAGGATCCAGCGCCGCACCTGCGGGTTGGATTGTGGACTGCACTGTAGCAGCGGCAACCGGCTGGGGTCCCGTTGGCCGGGCTTCCACCGGTGCTGCGCTCGTCACGGGATCAAGGGTTGTTCCATTCCAGCCAGACTTTTCCGTCTTGCACCCCAGGGATGCCAGGAAAAGGAGAGCGCAAGCCGAAGAAGCGAGTCGCAAGGAGATCGTAGATGGGTTAATCATTGCAGGAATTGCCGAATGCGGTGGCCAGTCCCCGGCGGTGAGCCGGGCTGGCCCGCATTGTGACAGCTAAAGGTCCCGCAGGGAACGGGGCGCTGCTCGACAAGCGGGGCCTCTGCTCGGCATACTGGCGCTCAACTGCCCCCAGCACCCCAACTCGAGCCCCCACCCGCGCTATGACTCACGGAGTCTTCCAGGTCCCCACCGCCAAGAACGAGCCCATCAAGAGCTATGCCCCCGCGAGCCCTGAGCGCGCTGCGCTGAAATCCAAGCTCAAGGAGCTGGTTGCCAACGAAATCGAGGTGCCCTTGATTATCGGTGGCAAGGAGGTCCGCACGGGCAACCTGGGCAAAATGGTCATGCCCCACAACCACGGTCATACCCTGGGAACCTTCCACAAGGCCGGGGCAGCCGAGGTAAAAGCTGCAATTGATGCCGCGGAAAACGCGCGCGGTGATTGGGACGCGATGCCCTGGCAAGACCGGGCCGCGATTTTCCTCCGCGCCGCGGAGATGCTAGCCACTACGCATCGCGACACGATCAATGCCTCGACCATGCTGAACCAATCGAAAACCGCTTATCAGGCGGAGATCGATTCGGCTTGCGAGTTGATCGATTTCTATAAGTTCAACGTTGGATTCGCGCAGGAACTCTACCAAGCACAACCGCAGTCGAGCCCCGGCTGTTGGAACCGGCTCGAGCACCGGCCTCTCGATGGTTTCGTGTTTGCGGTCACGCCTTTCAACTTCACTTCCATAGCTGGCAACTTGCCAACGGCACCGGCCTTGCTCGGCAACACGTGTCTTTGGAAGCCCGCATCGACTTCGGTGTATTCCAACTGGTTCGTGATGAAGCTCCTGATGGACGCGGGCATGCCCGCTGGCGTGATCAACTTCCTGCCGGGCTCCGGTGCAGATGTCGGCGATCCGGTGGTTGCTGATCCGCGTCTAGCTGGCATTCACTTCACTGGCTCCACGCGCACCTTCCAACACATCTGGAAGGGCGTCGGCGCCAACATTGCCAACTACAAGCAGTACCCGCGCTTGGTCGGCGAGACCGGTGGCAAGGACTTCATCTTCGCTCACCCCTCGGCCGGCTTCGAGGGGCTTGTCACCGCTATCATTCGCGGCTCCTTCGAGTATCAGGGACAAAAATGTTCCGCTGCTAGCCGCGCCTACATTCCGCGCAGCCTCTGGTCCAACTTGAAGGACCGTCTAGTCGAAGAGATCGCCAAGATCAAAATGGGCGACGTCTGCGACTTCCGCAACTTCATGGGCGCGCTGATCGACCAGTCTTCTTTCAATAACCTGAAAACGGCTATCGAGTCCGCCAAGGCTGACCCCAAGTGCACCCTCATTGCGGGCGGCGAATGCGACGATTCAGATGGCTACTTCGTTGCGCCGACAGTGATCGAAGTCTCCGATCCGATGCATGAGTCGATGAGGACCGAATACTTCGGGCCCCTGATGACGATCCACGTCTACGAGGACGACAAGTTTTCGGAGATGCTCGCCATCTGTGACAAGACGGCGGATTACGCGCTGACAGGAGCCATCCTCGCCGATGACCGTGCCGCGGTCCTCGAGGCTACGCGCGCCTTGCGTTACGCCGCAGGTAACTTCTACATCAACGACAAGCCCACCGGGGCTGTCGTCGGTCAGCAACCCTTCGGTGGCTCACGCGCGTCGGGCACCAACGACAAGGCAGGCTCGGTACTCAACCTTTTGCGTTGGACGAGCCAACGCACGATCAAGGAGACTTTCGTCCCCGCGACCGAATGGTCTTACCCCTTCATGGACGAGGAATAATCCCCCACCCACAATTGCATTCGGAGGGCTAGCCGCGACTGTTGCGCCAGCTCCCCGATGCAATGCGCGGGTAAGGATGGCCCTGGTCTTTCGAGAGGATGTAGCTGAAGACGCTGGTTCCATCTTCGAGTTCAACCGCGGTTCTGCGGAAGTACTCTGGATGGTCTTCCAGCTCATCTACTGTGCGCACGCGGCTCGGCTTCAACGCGTATAGCTCGCCATCCACTTGGGTGTCTCCGCCGTCAACCATGGCGGGGAAGTCACCTAAATCGACCAGATCGAATTGCGCGGCAGTGCGAGCTTCACCAAGGAAGCGAGCCTCGCCCAGGTAGTCGTGATTCGACTCACCGCGCTGCAAAGTCCCGTACACAAAGACCAAGGTCTCGTCGGGCTGTCCAGGACCGCCGTTAGCTGACACGTCCATGATGCATCGACATCGGAAAGATGCCGTCAGGGTTGGGGGGGATAATAATTGGAAGTTGATAACGTCGCAGTGGTCTCTGCTTGACCGTCCCACAGGCTGTCAGTTGCCAGGGGGGATTCTTAGTTCAAGGAAGAGAACGGCCGCGCCGTCTATTTGAAAGTACTCCACATTCACACTATGGCTACCCGCGCTGAGTTCAATCTTTTCGGATCTTCTTCGTTCGGGGTGCCAGGTCCAATCTTCGAGAACGGATTCGCCGTCAATTGTAATCCGGACACCATCATCGGAGATTTCGCTGAGCAAATAGGTCCCAGCGCGCTCCACAATGAACTCGCTGCTAGCGATCATGCCGAAGTTCATCATCGGTACCTCCTCCCGAATCGCTCTGGAACCGCCCCAGGGGTCGCACCAGACCTCGACTTGACCCCTGTGGATCGGCTCAAATCGTCTGGACTGCCAACGTTCCAAGTCACCGCGTGGATCACTGCCTGTGTCCCACGAAAACCACGTCGCCTCCCACTTCAATCCGGCAAATAACCCGCGAGCCTGTTCCGTTTGAGGGCGCGGATGCCTGCCCATAGGATCCCATGGGCCATATTCCCCGAGCAGCGTCTCCACTCGGGACTCAGGTCCAGATCTCGCTGGCAACCCCCTGGAACCGGGCGGAACCCAGGAAACCGCCCTATTCAAAGCCTCCGGGGAAGTTCCGTCGGCCGCGCGCAGGCTAGAACCAAGGCTTCGACCGCTTGGTAAATGGCCTTCGGCGTCCTCTAGCCAGCCCCAAACCTCGCCTGGTTCCAAATCCGCGAACCCCTCGCCAACAAGACCGTCCAAGTGTGGACGTGGCGTATTGAACTCAAAATCATTGGCCCAGAATTCCAATCCGGCGCTGCGATCGAGTACCAGATCCTGCACGTTGTCCTCGAAGCGATTCTCTCCGATCCAGTGCGCGCTATCCGCAAGAACCGTCGACTTGCTCGTCCCGACGACCTCAAGACCTGGATCGCAATCGATCAACTCATTCTGGTAGAGCAGGGCTCGATTCCCTCCGCCGAGGGAGATGCCCGCGCCGTGACTCAGCTCGATGTGGTTCTGTAAAATTGCCAAGCGGTCTGTGCTGCGCGCACGAATAGCTGGGCCTTCACTGCCTTCTAGGAGGTTCGCGATAATCCAAGTGTCCGTTGAACGATCGAGTTCCAACGCGACGCACTCCGCTCCTGAAAAGTCGTTTCCATACCAACGGTTACCTGCGCCACTCGCTTGACCGCCAAACACTTCACGTCCGCCAGCCGTACATCGTCGTGCCAAGTTCCCGTAGATCGAGTTGTCTGACGATCCACCGCTGATGAGGATTCCCGTCGCACCATGATCGGGCTCCGAGCGACCTCCACTTCCATGACGAGTGACCCCATCACAGCGATTGTTCGTAATCTCGTTCTTGTCGCAATGTGCCAATGCTATGCCCCAACCGGACAGATACGAGAAATCATTGTTCTCGAAAAAACACCCTTCGGAGCGCAATGCGATCAGCCCATTCTGTCCACCACGCGCCTTGCAGTTGCGGACCACCACGCGTGAAGAGTCAATAATCGCGAGCGCCGCTCCATACTGTGCGATCCATTGTTCAGAGTCTTCCATTTGGATCACCAAGCGATCCAGAGGATTAGGCATGTTGCCCGACCCTGACAGGCGAGCACCAAAGACTGGATCGACCTCGAGCCCCTCGATCAGAATGTCATCGGAGTTCTCAACGTAGACTGCGACTTGATAACCACTGATGTGGCCGCCCTGAATTTTCAGGCCCTCGCAGTTGCGAACCACTAGTCCATAGCCCTGCCCTCGATCAGGCGCACTTCCTGCTCGGGTTCCACGCAGGATCATGTCGCCAAGATCCACCGTTAGGTCACGCATGCCATCAAGCACGATCACTCCAACTTGGCTATCCTTCTCAGCCGGCCGAAAGTAATCGCCAGAGCGTACTTTGACACTTTCCGTGATGATCAGGGGTTCACCCTTCACCAAGGCTATTCCACCTTCCTCCTCGACGCCGAAGGCTTGTGAAAAGACACTTCCAGTAGGGCTCGAGCAGGCGCTCAACAACGAAGTGATGAGAATGCAAACTCCGAAATTTGCCTTCGAGTACATAGAGAATTGGCCACATTGGCCTAGGGACAGGGTATTGGAATCCAAAACCACCCTTTTAGTGAGCGGCCCAGATAGGGGCACCTCTCGGCCAGCCGACACGTCTATCTTTTGCCCAACGTGCGGAAAAAAAACTCCCTAGTTCGAACGCGCCAGTATCCTCTCACCCGTGAAAGTCCAGCAATCCCCCCCCAGCGGCCTGCGCCTCGATCCCGACATTGCCATTTGCCAAACCGATTTACCCCTCGGTTGGTACCAGGACGAGTTCCGCCCCTATGCGGAGGAGTACCTGGCCTTGCCTGATCGTAAGCCAGGAACCGTGCTCGCCTGGATGGACAGGTACGTTCGCCCCGCCCAGGAGCACTTTGGCGATTCGCTCTTGCTGCTCGCCCATTATTATATGGGCGGAGAAATCGTCAAGATCATCGAGAACTACGGCGGTAGGATCGCGGACAGTTATAAGTTGGCGCTGCAAGCTTCGCGCAACCCTGAAAAGAAGGTCATCGTGGAGTCCGCCGTGCACTTCATGGCGGAGTCGATTGCGATCCTGGCCGGGGATGATCAGGATGTATGGATCACTAACCCCAAGGCCGGCTGCACGATGGAAATGCTCGCCAAGGACTACATGGTCTTGCCGGTTGCGGATCAACTGATCGAGCGTTACGGCGATCAACTGGTCGTCGTTGCCTACATGAATACGTCCGGGCGTTTAAAAGCTCTAGCTGGACGAACCGGAGGTGCGGTTTGCACGAGTTCCAACGCGCACTTGGTAGTTGATTGGGCGCGACAGGGTGGCAAGAAGGTGCTCTTCGTTCCCGACCAACACTTGGGTCGCAACACAGCCCATCGCTTGGGAATGGATCCAACGCGCATCCTGACCCTCCCCGATCCGCAGGTTACGCGCGGCGCATTCCCGGTTACGGAGGAAACGATCGACGGCGGTTTCGAGGCCCTCGATAAGGCCGAGATGATTCTCTGGGGATCGTTCTGTGGCGTGCACACGATCTTCAACGAAAAGCAAATCGCCTGGTGGCACGAACGCGATTGGCAAGTGCTGATCCATCCGGAATCAACGCTGGAAGCCGTCAAAGCGGCAGATGGCGTCGGTTCGACGGACTTTCTTTGGAACACGGTCCTCAATGCACCAAGGGGCTCCAAGTTCGCGATTGGTACGGAAGGTCACTTCGTGCGCAACGTACGAGAACAAGGGCGCCTGCGCGGAGTGGAAGTCATGCACTTGGCAGACATCCCCGATCAAGCGAGCGCTGGTTGCGGCTGCGCAACCATGAGCCGTAACGACCCGCCCCATCTGGCGGGCATTCTAGATTTATTACGTAAGGGCGAGGCTCCGGATTTGAACCACGTCAAAGCGGGCGACGCGGTCGATGAGACCACCGGCGATCGCGATCGGCTTCCGGACGGCGAACGCACTAAACTGATAGGCGAGGCGCGTGCCGCTTTGGAAGCGATGATCGAAGTGACCGAGCGCGGCTAGCTAGCCCTTCTCGACTTCCCAAACTTTCTCGCCGAAGTGGTCCCAAGGCAATCGTCCCTCGTCGCAGCTCGCATCGATCGAAAACTGAACGTCGACAAAATAGATGATTGCCGAGGTTGCGGCGGCGCGCAGGTTTTTGCATCCGTGCGCTACACCCGGGGGAATTCTCACCAGGCGCGAATTTCCGTCTCCGAGAACCAAGCGGCGTACTTGTCCCTCGGTCGGCGATCCTTTGCGGACGTCCGCCAGCACAAGCAGCAGCTTGTCACTCGGCGGTACGTACCAAACATCGGTCTGACGCTGGTGCAAGTGAAAAGCTTTGATCGCCTGGGGCTCGACCACGCTGTAGTTCATCTGGCGCGCCTCGAAGCCCGGCAGATCCTTGTGCAGTCCGCCGTCGAAACGACCGAGTTCGGTCATAGCGCCGCCATCGTCGTTGAAGCGACGTAGTTGAACGATATCCACGCCTTCGATTTGGGGAACCGGGGAGTAGTCTTGCTTGCCGTAACTCTCGAGAGCGGCTTGGTTGAATTCAGTCATGAAGCTTCTGGTTGGGGTCACGGCTAAGCGTAACGTACTCTTGGGGCTATGACTCCGACCCGTAAGGACCAATGTTCCGGTAAGCGCAATTCGAGCGCATCTCCCAACTCTCGGCGCGAGCTTCCGACCCTTTCCGTCGAGGACGCGAAGGGTCTCGACGAGCTGTTCGAGCTCTGCCTGCCTTCTTTTGGTGGAGCCTACCTGCGCCGCCTGTGGGTGCTAATGGACGAAGCCATCGGCCGTGGAGTGCCCATGACCCTGGCTGTGGCCGGGCCCGTGACGGCTTCGGGCCAACACCACGCCTGGCTCAATCCGCTTTTGGACACGGGCTGGTTCGTATTAATTTCGACCACCGATGCAGTCTGTTATCACGACGGGCATCGCTCGCTGGATAGCGCCCCCTCCCATCCGCTTTTCGAGGTTCCGCTGCACGGAGACGACGGTGCACTGCGCGATGAAGAGATCATTCGCATCACGGACATCGGGTTCGATGAACAGCTACTGCTCGACCAGGACTCTTACTTGGTTGAATGCCTCAAGCGCCCGGAGTTTCAGCGCAAGATGACGGGGACTGAGATGCGCTACTTGCTAGGTGCTTGCTATGCCGCGCTTGAGAAAAAGAACAACTCGCGCGAGGGCTTGCTCGCGCTCTGTCATCGCAAGCAGATCCCAATCTTTGTGGGCGCTCCCGCCGACGGTTCCGTCTTCTTGAATTCCATGAAGCTTTGGGCACTGGCCCAAACTGGCGGAGAAGCGCATGAATTCGATCTCGACCTGCATGCAGAGGTCTTTGAAAGTTGCGCCTATCACTGGTGGGGATTGCGCAAGACTGAGACGAAGGCTCTAGGCACCTTGATCCTTGGCGGTGGGGTTCCTAAAAACTTCAATCTCCAACCGGAGCCCGCCCTGAGTCAGATTCTCGGATTAGATGACGTGCGCGGTTACCTCTACGACATACAGATAACGACGGCACCTGTCACCGACGGTTCACTTTCCTCGTGCCCCCCCGCCGAAGCGGTCACTTGGGGAAAGGTTGACAAGGATCAGTACATGAGCACTTGTGAGAGTGTGCCTGGCGACTATTCGATGTTGATGCCACTGATTACCAAGGCGCTGCTCGACAAGCGTGCGCGACTTGAGAAGCTCGCTGATGAATTGGGTCTCGAGGAGTTGGCGCTCCGCCACCCGGAAGCTCGTGGCTATCTACGCTCACGAGAGGGCTACAAGCTCTACGAACAACGCGAGCAGCTCGTGTCCGAACTGATGAATTCAGTCAAGGACTTGCCGCGTTGAACTAGCGTTCCGCCGCTGCACGCGCCAAAGACCAAGCCGCCTCCGTAGCCGCCAGTTGATCGCCGGCTGGTAGGAAGTGCAATCCGTCCTTGGTCAGCACTCCCTTCTCCAAGTCGTCGGGATTAAAAACTCGTAAGTAATCGATGAAGGTCTGCCGCATATCACAGAGCACGACCCCCTCCTCCTTGGCAACCCTGCGCGAAATCTTCGCTAGCCGGTCCAGCCGCTCGTCGAGGCGGTTGGTGCCATTGCGCTTTTCACCGTTCACCGTCGGCGTCGTCAAGACCACTGTTGCGCCACTCTCTTGAAACTCGCGCACCATCCGGCGCACACCCGCTTCGAACACATTCGGGGGAGTTGACTTCACGCGCTTTGAATACCATCCATCGTTGATGCCAACAAATATGAAGACCATCGTCGGCTTCTGCTCAATGATGTCCTTTTGGAAGCGCTTCAAGAGATCCGGGATCATGTCCCCGCCAACTCCAGAAGAGATGAGTACGACACCGGGCTTGGCGAGCTTCACTGCGGAACGCAACTGATCAACGTAACCACCCGGGTGATCACCAGCCTTGGTCAAAGAGTCGCCGAAGAAGGCGATGCGTTCCTGATCATCTACCTCCTCGACGAATGAACGAAGGGCGGCATCCAACGCCAATTGCGGATTGCGGCGCCGCTCAAACATCCAAGCGATGGCTCCATCGAGTTCATAGGCCGTATCCCAAGCGTTGTGCCCCACTCCCTTGAGCTCATGAAACTCCACCTCGCCGCCCGCCGCACGCACTGCCTCCGCCATCTCACGCGAGCACTTTACATCGACAACGGTGTCTGCATCCCCATGCCAGATCGAGAAGGGCGTCCCGGCCAGGCGCCCTGCGGAGCGCGCGTCGCCTCCAGCGCAGGTCGCCGAAGCTGCTGCAAACCACGTTGGATATCGCGCGACCAAGTCGAAGACTCCAGAGCCTCCCAGCGATAGACCTGTGATGTAAATTCTGTCGCGATCAATGGGTGCACTGCCGAGCACTTCTTCCATCGCCAAGACCGCCGCTTGCAATGCTGGCTGGGGCTCCGAGCTAAGCGCTCCGCCGCTAGCCAGACCACGACCACCGTCAGACCACCAAGCCTCCAGCGGACACTGTGGTGCCAGCACGAAGCAGGGAAAGCGCTCGCGGTAAGCCTCCTCAAGCATACGTTCTGGAAAGTGGCGTAACTGTGCCTCGTTGTCCGTGCCGCACTCTCCAACGCCATGCAGAAAGAGCACCAATGGATAGATCTCTCCCTCGACAACTTGCTTGGGTGCGAGCAATCGGTAGGGATAGCTCGTCCCCCCCACCTCAACTTTGCCCCGAACAAAGTCCTCCTCTTTGGCCCAGCCTTCCGATCCAAAATTCAATGCGATGAGCGCAAGTGTGAGAAAGGATTTCTTCATGCCTGTAGAGGTCGACAATTTCGGAGGGCTACTAGATGAGTTGACTCTGATTTCCATTTAACAAGACCTTCTCCAAAGGTAGCACTGTGGTAAAGGGACGAATCTCGTCATCTTCATCGTCCTGCGCCTTCGTTTCGTAGTTGAGGATGACGAGTTCATCACCTTGGCCTTCTTCGCCTGGCAATAAAGCGATCAGGCACATGAGCATCTGCTCTTCATCCATCTCGAGCGCCACGCCGTCAATTAACGGCGGCTGCAAGTCCAAGTCTTCCGTCCAAGCCACCGCCGGACCAACCAAAGGCTGCAAGGCAAGGGCCTGTAGAATCTCCTCAGGTGCTTCTTCGAACCAGGTTCGCCGGCCATCGTGCGCCGGGTCCAACACCTCACCAAAGAAGGCGCTGGCGTGCCAGGCACTTTGAATCACGCGACTATCGTCTAGCTCAAGTCGAAACTGCCAGCCATTCGCCAAAGCATCTTGAGCGTTATCGAGAACTCCGCTCAACGTTCCCTTGTAAAGTCCAATCGGCAAGAGGAATTCTTCGCCGTTTGCATTCGTGACAGTGTGCTCGGTGGTCGTCATCAGGTTCACTGTCCGTTCAGCAATCGCCTTAAAGACTTCTCGACGATAGCGCGTGACCATCGAATCGATACCCAAGTTCGATGTCTCCGCAATACGCTTCTCCGATAAGCTCTTGCGTAGATCTTGTAAATCGGAGTGCCCGTCCTCTGCTGTTTCCGCATGCCATGCGGGAAAATCAAAGTCTGCACTTTGGCGCTCCACCGCCCAAGTTACGGTGTAAGCATAGATACGCCAGGCGTGACGAGCCAACGAATCGTCCGAATCGCGCATAGAAGAGCGGGCCACCAGTAGAAGATCCGAGCGCGCAAAGGTTCCATCAGCGTTTGCGAGTTCGAGGAAGTCCATGCGCGTATGCGCTGGTAGTTCATCCCAATGATCGACTAGGCGCTTCCGTCCCCAACCCTTGATCAGTTCGCGAAAGATTTGCCTACGCTCGTCACTATCGGTATCCGAATTCAGGCGCCCAAAGAGTTCAACCAAGAGGGTCCACGCTTCCGGGGTGGCCGATTCGACCGCACGCCGAATTCCAATCTCGCGTTCGGTGCGCGTACTTGCCTGTAAGGAATTTCCAACCCGCGCGAGAGGGTTGGCCTTCTCCGATGACCTGCGCAAGGCGAAACGGATAGCGAGAGCAATCCCCACTACAAGGATCAGTACGGTAGAGATGACTTTCATGATTGACGCTTGAACATTACCTAACTTGCCGCACAGGACAAGTCCATGAAGGCGAGCTAAGAGCCGCCGTCTTCACGGACCTCACCTTATGAGGCGGACGCAGCGCTAACTCGCTTGCCGCGTAGGCCATCGAAGATTCCACGGGCCTTGGCGGCGACGGAATTAGCGCGGCCATTGAACAGCCCTAGAAGAAATAATGGCGGGAGACTGAGCACATCGAAGACAAAGAAACACATCCACTCGAAGGGCCCGCCATGGGCACGTAGGAACCAGATCGAATTGACCCCCATCATGTACTTTCGACGCGGGTTATAACCGCCCCCCGTCGCAGCGGAACTCTTGTGCAAGGTGCTCGCCTCGCCAACAAGAACGACCTTGAAACCCGCCTTCGTCGCCCGCAGGCAAAGGTCTACGTCCTCCATGTACGCGAAGTAAGCAGCGTCATAACCACCGATTTTGCCAAGTAACTCGGCCGTCGCAATCAGCGAGCAGCCCGGGATGTAGTCCACCTCCAACTCTGTTTGGAACTCAGGCCCATCCTTCGTCTGAAAACCTCGCAGGGTGGAAAGGTTCTGTCGCCAAGAGAGAATCCCGCCAGCACACCAAACCAAGGAAGGGTCATCCCGCATCAAGACACGCGGCCCACAGATACCAACCTCAGGATGCTGGCGCATGAATAAGGTCAATTTTGCAAGGCAGCCCGCTTCGAGAAGCAGGTCGTTGTTGACATAGAAAACGGAGTCGGCGCCAGCTTCCAAAGCAAGATCTGCACCTTGATTAGCAGCTTCTCCGAAACCCAGGTTGGAGTCGTTTTGAAAAACCAATAGGCCCGGAAAGCGCGATTTGATGTCTTCGAGCGAGCCGTCTACGGACGCATTGTCCACAAAGACGATGTGGTCTGCGGCGATACCTTCAGAACGCAAACTCTCCAAGCATTCTCGGTTCAGCTCTCCGCCATTCCAATTGACGACGACAGCGTATAGTTCGAGTAGCGCGCTCATTTGGGTTCGCCCTCTACGACTGACGTGAAGGTCCCATCGGCGAGGCGAGTTTCGAGACGTGTACCGGCGCTGAGGTCCTTGCTACTAGTAATCGGCGCGCCCCCAGCTGCTGGGCGAGTAATCGAATATCCACGGCCGAGGACTGCGTAGGGCGAAAATGCCTCTAAGCGACCTTGCACGAGTTCGAGCTTGGCTTCGATAGTAGATAGTCCCTCGCGTACCGGACGTTGCAAACGCTGCCCTAGAGCATCCAAGCGTGCGGCTTCGCGTTCCAAGCGGCGAGCGGGCGCGTGAATCGTGAGTGCGAGCTGCGCGCTTTGTACGGACCCAGCAACTCGTTGAAGGTTGTTGGTCGCGGCGCGTGTGAGGCGCTCGCCCAGCTTGCTTACCTGAAGGAATCGATTGTCGAGGATCCAATCAGCACTTGAAAGGCTACGCGCGCGCTGAAGCCTGTCGAGGCGTTCTTCGCGATCGACGAGCAGACTGTCGATCGCTTCAAGCAAGTAGCTGCCTTGACGCTCAAGTCGCTCTTCATACTCTCGTCGCGCGGGGATCACCATCTGGGCAGCATCGGTAGGTGTGTGCGCTCTGTGATCGGCCACGTGATCCGCGAGGGTCACGTCGGTTTCGTGTCCCACACCACAAATCACCGGAACGCTGCAGTTCCAAATCGCTTCCGCAACTGGTCGTTCATTGAAAGCCCACAGATCCTCGAGCGAACCACCACCTCGACAGACGACGAGAGCGTCCACTCCCGTTCTGTCGAGATCGCTAATGGCAGCGGCAATCTCCTTGGCCGCGCCGGGGCCCTGCACTGGAGTGTGAACAAAGCGAACAGGATATAGCGGCCAGCGCAAGCTGCGCGTGCGTAGGAAGTCTTGGAACGCTGCACCATCGCGGCTCGTTACGACACCAACGATCTTGGGCATGGTTGGAAGCTTTCGGCTGCGATCAAACCAACCTAGCCCACGCAGCTCACGTTTGAGCTCTTCAAGTTGAGCGAGCATTGCCCCCAAGCCGACTGCCTCAACGCGATCGATGATCAGCGAGTAACTTCCGCGCGGTGCATAGATGTCAAGCTTGCCATGAGCGATAACCTTGTCACCTTCCTTCAACGGCTCCTTCAGCGCCCGCTGAGCTTGGCTACGCCAGATTGCGCAGTTGATCACCGACTCCACTCCGCGGCGCCGGTCCTTTAGCGCGAAGTACATGTGACCGGAAGCGGGTCGCGCCAAACTGGCCACTTCTCCTTCAACGGCGATCCGACCGAGTCCCGAAAGTACGCCCTTCAGATAATCGTTGAGTTCGCTGACGCGATAAATCTGCGGAGTGCTGGCGCCGGAGTCCGCGAAGGGTCTGGAAGGGTCTTGCATGGGCGCAAGTACCTTACGGCTTGCAGCAAGGCGGTACTAGATGGCGCCCCTCAGTTCACAGGGGTGCGTGGCTTCCCGCAGTGGAATCAGCGGCTGGAGTGAGCCCAGGTAACTGAGCCTTCTCCCAATCTTCGTGCACGGCGCTGGGCAAGAAAATGCGATAGCGTCCCCCTAGAAAATTGTACTTGTGCCCGCCCTTCAATTGAATGCCATCGTGCAAGACCAAGAGTACGCCGCGCTCTTCCTTGGAGATCTGCAGGCGATCAGCGAACAGACGCTGAATCAGGTGACCCTCGGAGTCCATGTGCTCCATCTGCACATCGCGCAATTCATTATCCTTCACTCCGCCGAGTGCGCTCAAGCGATAGTGGCCTAAAGCCACGTTGCTAGCCAACAGTTGATTCAATCGCCGATGCACCACAAAGATGTGCCAGCGACCATCGTCAATGATTGGGCTGAGAGCTTCACCCCCGAAGAGTTCCGGACAAAAGTCGTACCAGGGCCCGGGCAAGGTCTGCTGTAGAAAGATGCGGCGTTCGCCGCCACGCTCGTCACCAGGGATCGTCTTCTCGAATGGGAACTTCTCGCCACCGCGACGCTCGTAACCGTCTTCAAGCACAATGGTCAAGGTACGTCCCGCACGACTACCCTCGAGGCGCAAACGGTCAGCACTCAGGCTGCCGACAGGTCGGCCGGCTTCGTCCAGAGTTCGGAATACGACTGGACCAATCCAGCCATCCCCAAGAGCGCCAGCTTCCAGAAGCTCCAATGAATCCACGCGCTCAGTGATTAGTAGTGCGTGCAGCTTGTCGAAGATTTCAACTGAACGCTGACGACGTGCCAGTTCATCCCTATCCGGCTCCAGGCTGGGAGACGGTTCGGGAGACTTGCCCGTTATTGCTGCAAGTATTTCGGGCGGCGCCTCGGGAGGAACAATTGAAGTGAGCAGTTCAGAGAATTGAACAAACTCCTGTTCGCGCGCAACGCGATCAGCCATCACGTTTTCCAATTCACCGGTGAGACGATAATTTTCGTCACGCAACTCGCTCTCGGCTGTCTTCCATTCCTCGCGTTCGGACCTCAAGTCCGCTCGCAGTTGGACTATTTCTTCAGCCTTCGCTTCTTTGGCAGCATCTGCCGCCTGCACTCTTTCTGCACGCATGGAGGCTCGACCCATGTACACGCCTACGGCGATGAGCACCAAGCCAAAAGCAACAAGTAAAAAAGATCGTCCTCGACTACTCATTCTGTTCGTCATTTTCGCGACTCGCCAAGCTCAGCAACAAGGATCCGCGCGTGGGCGCTTCAATCGAAGCGCGTTGTAGAGTTAGGCTTTGACCAAAGGCATGCAAGCTCACATCCTCGCGCGGCATGGGTCCCCAGAGAACAAAGGACAACAGCTCCCCCGGGCGTAACTCCTTGGGAACGGAAAAAAGCAGTGCAATAGGATCGACAACTTCGTTCGCGGCCGGCGCAACGGTCTCGATCAAAGGGAGCATCAGTGGCTCTTCCCCCTCCATCACACGAATGTTGCAAAGAGCTAGAGAGGGCTTCAAGGGATCGGGAGAATCCCAGGCCATCTCCATCCTCCACGGCTCTCCCTGATCTCGGGAAAACCTTTCGCCGAGACGCTCCATGTCGAACTCTTGAAGGTGCGCTGCGCCGTGCAAGCGCGTCAAGCTAACTCTCAATTCACCCCCCACAGCAAGCGGCAATGTTCCGGTCCACGCATCGACAATCAGGCTCTGAAGAATGTCGGGGGCCACGGGCGGCTGTGTAGGTTCCTCGCGATTGTTCCGTAGGTACGAGACAAGGAGCCCCAAGCTAATCATTGGAAACAACATCAAGAAAGCTCCGCCAAAACTGGAAGAGCGTTCAGTGGTTCTTGCTGATTGACCTTTAGGCATGGAGCTACAGTAGCTGGAGGCTACACATGAGCTGTAGCCTTCCTGTGGACGACCGAGTAGTCCTCACTATTCCCAGTCCTTCTTCTTATTCTTGTTCCACCAGTGCTGCCATGCCTCGGGTTGAGTCTCATCGTGTCCACTCAAGTCTTGCAGGGTGGTGATGATCGGGGCTGAGACCACATCCCACTTTTCGCGGGCCGCGATGTCGTTGATGTCGCCATCTTTGATGGCCTTCAAAGTGACCAGGATCTTCATCAATTCATTGAAGATCTCCTTGCGGACCTTCTCAGGCGCTTCTTTGAATTCGCCCAGGGCTTCCGCAGTGGACGCCACGATGATGTAGTCCTTGTCGTTGATCAGATCCACAAGATCATCGACAACGTCCAGATCCTTGGTCTTGCCCAAGGACAAGACCAAAGTGCGACGCAAGGGCAGATTGCGACGATGCTTCTTGTTGTCAATGCACTTGGTCAGAATGGGCGAGGCAAACTCGCCCATCTCGCCCAGCGCCACGGCTGCAGCCAAGTAAAGGCGGTTGTTAGGAATGCCCTCGCTGAGCTCTTGGCGCTTTTGATCAAAGCACTTGCCCAAGGCTTTGGTAATCGAACCGCGGTCTTTTGGCCCGCACATGGGCCATTCTTGGATCATCGAGTCCATGATTGCGATGGCTTCAGCATCTTGATCGCCGCGCTTTCCAATGTGCTCCTTGAAAGCTTCGAGCTTCTCCTTGATGAGTGGACGCTTGTCTTCGATCTCCCCATCGTCTTGGACAATGGGGAAGGGCAGCGGCGGGGTGACAACGGGCTCGGGCGAGTTCGCGAGCAGGCTCATCAGCAAGGGAATCAGCATGGTCGAGTTGCTGTGGGAGAATGGATGGTTGGCGAATCGATAGTGTCGCCTAAGGATAGCTCTTAGGGAGGCGCAGGGTGACAGACCCACTCGAGGAGCGCCTCCTTGTGCACGGTTTTCTTACTCGCGCCCCGTTTCTCCGGCAGTTCCTAGGCCATTTCGAGGACAGAAAGCGCCAGCTGCAAGGCCCTCGTTCTAGGCCCGCCGCCCAAAGGGAGATCATCTCGCAGCCCGCGAATGGCATTAACGGGCTGGATGCGGGCCAAACTGCTGGTCAGAAATACCTCGTCCGCGTTGCGCAAATCATCCGGGCTGATCGAACACTGCACGCAGGGTTCGCCAGCCAGATTGGCAAGTTCAATGATCTTGCTTCTCACAATCCCCGGCAGGCACCCACGCTCAAGGGACGGGGTGCGTAATTCGCCATTCACCACGATGAATAAGTTGGAGACCGTGCCCTCGGAGAGATCGCCTTCATCCGTACCGAGCAGAGCTTCCCACGCCCCGACACTACGCGCCTCTTTGAGGGCCAAGGCGTTGCGCGCTCGGCTCGTTGTCTTGAGAAGTTCGACCTTGGATCCAGAGAGCTTCGCCCGTGGGACAAGCATCACTGAAACACCCTCGGGTGACGGAGCCTGCCACGCACGCGTAGTGATCACAAAGCGCACCCCCGCACCCGGGGCTCCAGGCGTAAGAGTCAATCGGATGCCGGCGGGGCGCTCGCCCAGCGCTTCAGCGACCGAGTGAACTCCGCTGCGCAAGACTGCTTTCTCCGGCGCGATGATCCCAATCACCAAAGCGCCAGCCACTAGGCGCTGCAGGTGATCCTCAATAAAGAACACCTGGCCCCCTTCGCACAGGAGCGTATCAAAGACCGCAAGCCCCAAGAGAAACCCCGGATCCTCTGCTGAGATCGCCGCTTCGCCGGGCTCCAAGAATCTTCCATCAACCCAAACGGGCAAGCTATCGCAGGTACTCATTAAAGTGTCTTGTTGAAGCCCAAAGTCTGCGCCAACTTGGCGCCCTTGATCAATGTCTCACGATCTTCATCAACTGCATCGGAACTCCACGTGATACCGCCCCCAACGTGATACCTCAGTTGGCCGCTGCCCTCCGAGCTCGGACGCCACTGCATCGTGCGAATCAGAATGTTGAATGCGCAGTTCCCTCGGCGATCGATGAAGCCCAGTGACCCGGTGAAGAATCCTCGCCCCGCTCTTTCCTGTTCACCGATAATCTCCATCGCACGCAATTTAGGAGCTCCCGTGATCGAGCCTCCAGGAAAAACCGAAGAGAGCGCATCAAGAACGTCGCGATCGTCATCCAAAGTGGCTTCCACATCCGCCATCAAGTGATGCACGCCCTCGTAGGATCGGAGGTGAGGAAAGTCATGCACATGAACCGAGCCCGGCAGAGCAACTCGTCCAAGGTCATTCCGAGCCAGATCAACGATCATCGCCAATTCTGCCCTGTCCTTTTCGCTCGCCAATAAACCAGCGGCGAGGCGTGCGTCCTCGTCCGGGTTTTCGCTGCGGGCGGCGGTGCCCTTGATGGGCCGGGTGCGCATCTTCTTTCCTTCCACTTCGAGTAGAAGTTCCGGCGAGGCAGAGAGCAAAGCGCCGCCATCGAATCTCAAGTAGGCCATATACGGAGCAGGATTGTTTTGGCGCAAGCGCAAGTACAGCTGCAAGGGATCGCCCAGGGTGCGTACCACAAATGGATGCGCCAAGTTTGCCTGATAGATTTCGCCTTGTGCAATCAGCTCGCGCGTTCGCTCGATGCGCGCGCAATGTTCCCGTGGCGAAACGATGCGTTGCAATTCGCCCAGAGCTTCAAAGCAGCCTTGCGAACTTGCCCCACCGGCGGCTGCATGCGCGCGACCGATCAACTCCTCTCGTTCTTGCCCATCGCACGAATTGTCAGTCACCAGATACGCACACCTGGCCCGATGATCGAAGACAAAGAACTTCGTGTAGTAGCCACCGACAACTCCGGGCGAATCCCACGGATCCCGAGGCAAGTCCAGCGGGTCATTGGACACGCCCTGGTCGTAGTTCAAGGCCCCCATGAATCCACCCGCAAAGGGTCCGGGGACGTCCGGGCCTGACAAGGGTGGCAGGGCGTCAAGCCATGCCCTAAGCCCCAAGAGAGTCTGTGGCAACTCGCCAGCGGCCAGCAAAGGATCGAAGGCAATCCAACTCCAGTCGCAAGGCTCTCCCGCTGCGCTATCCAGAGCCACTAGCCCGGAGCGCTCGGCGAGCCTTTCCAACAAGGCACCAAAATCCGGCCACACGCCCAAATTTTGGACCTCGAGTCGGTGGTTGTTGAGCACTTGCGGATTCATCTTCGGGCGGCCTTTGGGGATAGATTCGGGGATTCGCTCCCAGTCGGTTCCCATGAGCCTCCCGCAAACGTACAAGGAGCCGGTGAAAAACAACAAGCCCCCGCGTATTCTAGGCCTCGTCTTTCTGACGGTCTTTATCGACCTGATCGGCTTCTCGATCATCTTCCCGATCTTCCCCCAGCTGCTCGACCACTACGTCGAACTCGAGGGCAGCGGAAGCATGATTGGTCGCCTACAAGCCCAATTGGTCGAAATCACAGGGAGCCGCCCTGGGGCCGATTTTGCCGTGGTGACGCTCTTTGGGGGCATCCTGGGCTCGATCTACTCCCTGCTGCAATTCCTCTTTGCACCGCTTTGGGGCCACCTGTCCGACCGTCATGGCCGGCGCGCCGTATTGCTCCTAACCCTCGGCGGGACGGCGCTCTCGTACGTCCTGTGGATCTTCTCAGGGACATTCCTGGTTCTGATCTTGGCCAGAGTTTTGGGCGGAATCATGGCCGGTAACATCTCGATCGCTTCGGCAGCTGTGAGCGACACGACAAGTGGAGCGGAACGCGCCAAGGGTATGGGAATCGTCGGTATGGCGATCGGTCTTGGTTTCGTCTTTGGACCAGCCATTGGAGGCATGTCTTCCCTTTGGATTCTGTCCGATACGGCCACGGAGATGGCGACTGACCCGGCGATGTTCTCTTTGAACCCATTCTCCGGCCCAGCCTTGATCGCCTTCTGTTTGTCGCTGGTAAACTGGCTCTGGGCCTTCAAGAAGTTCCCTGAAACCCTTCCCCCGGAGAAGCGCGGAAAATCGCCGCAAACGCGCACCTTGATGCCCTTTCGCGTACTGCGCGACATCAATTTCCCCGGTGTGCAGCGCGTCAATCTGCTCTCTTTCTTCTACCTGACCGCCTTCAGCGCAATGGAGTTCACGTTGACCTTCTTGGCTGTGGAACGCTTCGATTTTGGGCCGCGTGACAACATGTGGATGTTCGTGTTCATTGGTCTGATGATCGCTTTTGTTCAGGGCGGAATCGTTCGCCGCGTTGTGCCTAAAGTTGGCGAGCGCAAGGTCAGCGTCTTTGGCTTGGCCGCCCTCATTCCCGGCTTCTTATTGGTGGGCTTCGCTTCCTCTGTAGGGCTGCTTTACCTGGGCCTTTTCTTTATGGCGGTCGGCAGTGCTCTCGCCATGCCGTGCTTCTCCGCTCTCGTCTCGCGCTATTCCCCGGACAACGTCCAAGGCCTCGTCTTGGGCTCATTCCGCTCCGTGGGCGCGCTCGCAAGGGCCATCGGACCGCTACTCGGTGGAGTCCTCTACTGGCTCTATGGCAGCGAGGCACCCTACATAACAGGTGCGGTTTTGATCCTTTTGCCCCTCTATATGGCCATTGGGCTGCCTCCAGTCCCAGAGCATGCTCCTGAGCCAAAAGCGTCCTGAAGCCCGGTGGTCCTTTGAACCGATACTCTCTCCTATGAAACGCCATCAATCCATTGCCCTCCTTTCCGTCTTCGCGGCCACCTTGGCCATCAGCGGATACTCGCAGGAATTCCAAGAAAAGAAGACCCTGGAAGAGCGCGTAGAGCAGCTTGAAAAGGATCTAGAACTCGCCAACTCGAACCTGGAGTCCTTGACGGCTTCAGCGACCGCGGAAGCAGCCAAGATTGACGCAGTCACCAAGTACATTCAGGAACAGGCTGTCGCGGCAGACGCCATGGTGAGCACCATCGCAACCATGGAAGTTCAGGGTTTCACGAAGGGCATCAACTTCGGATCGCGCGAAACGATGCTCGCGGGTTGGCGTGCACAACTGTCTAGCACGCAGAAGGGCTTACCCGGCGGCAAAGCTGTCGCAGTGGAAGAGCCTAATACACGCGGCCGTAACCCCCGCAGGCGCTAGGCCTTCTCATCGAGTGCCGCAAACCAATAGCGACACGATAAGTGTTTGAGACATGAAGTTCCCCGAGGAGATCGATCGCTTCATTCGCCACTTGGCTGCCACACGTGGCGCGTCGGAGCATACTTTGCGCGCCTACGGCGGTGACTTGGGCGAGTTGTCGCAGTTCTTGGAGGAACAAGGCCAAGAGGATCCGACCAAGGTCAACTCACGTCACTTGCGACGCTACCTTGTCTGGCTAGAAGACCGCGAACTGGCTTCGACCACCGTGCAGCGCAAACTTTCCTCGGTACGCGCCTTCTTTCGCTTCTTGCAACGCGAAGGACACATCGATCAACACCCGGCTACCGGCCTGCGTAAGCGCCGCACGCCACGCAATTTGCCTGGTTGCTTGGAGCTCTCAGAAGTCGAAGCGCTACTCGACGCGCCGGACATCAGCACGCCGGATGGACGGCGCGATCGGGCGATCTTGGAACTGATGTACTCGGCCGGTACACGTGCAGCCGAGACTGTTGGGATTGACCACGAGGATCTCGACCTCTCAAGCGGGATCGCTAGAGTTCTTGGAAAGGGCAAGAAGGAGCGACTGGCAGCCTTAGGCTCCTATGCTACGAAGGCACTCAAGGGCTACCTCTCCGATCCCGACCGCCCACGGCCCCATGAGAACGCTGAGGGAGCCATTTTCCTCAACCAACGCGGTGGCAGGCTAACAACGCGCAGCCTAGGCCGCATCGTAGAGAAGTACCGTATCCGCGCGGGCATCCACCGCCACGCGACGCCCCACACTTTGCGCCACAGCTTTGCCACACACCTCCTGGACCGCGGCGCTGATTTGCGCGCGGTACAAGAGTTCTTGGGTCATGCGAATCTCGTCACGACCCAGATCTACACTCACGTTTCAATCGAGCGGCTGCGCAAGGTTTATGAACTTGCGCACCCGCGTGCGACGAGCGAGTAGTTTCAGTCGCCGACCTTGACCATCAAGTCGCTGACCAAACGCGAGAAGCGCGCGGGGTCACTTAGGTTGGAGCCTTCCGCCAAGAGCACTTGCCCGTGGAGTAAATCCGCGTAGTCGTTCAAGCGATCCGACGAGCCTTCTGCCGAATGCATCTTCAACATGCTGGCGATCAACGGATGCCCCGCGTTGATCTCCAAGATTCGCGCGCCGCCCCCATCGTTGCCATGCATCTCTTTCATCATGCGTTCCATATTCGGCCGCGGCGCGCCACGCTCGCTGACCAATACGCCAGGGCTGTCTGTCAGGCGACTCGTCAAACGAACCTCGCTGATTCCAGCACCAAAGTGCTCGCCGAGAGACTTGAGGAAGTCCGCGTGCTCCTCTGCAGACTTCTTGAGGTCGTCCTCTGAATCCAAGCCAATGTCCGCCGCGTGCACTGAGTTCAGAGAACGGCCGCCGTACTCGGTCAGCGAATCGATCAACCACTCGTCGATCGGATCGGTTAAGAAGATCACTTCGAAGTTGCGCTTCTTGAAGGCTTCCAGGTGCGGCGTTGCCCCTAAGGTCGCGCGGTCGTTGCCGCTAACGTAGTAGATCGCATCCTGATCCTCCGGACAGCGTGCCAAATATTCGTCGAGGGTCGACCAGCCTTCCGTCGTGTCGGTTTGGAAGAGGCACAACTTGGACAGGCGCTCGTCCGTGTTGCCGCCGGAGCAGATGCCTTCCTTAAGAACTGGCCCGAAGGAGGTCCAGAAGCTCTCGTAGTCTTCGCGGTTCTTCTCGAGTAGGGCTTCCAAAGTGCTAATGACCTTCTTGGTCAAGACCTTTTGAATGGCGCGCACATGCGGGTTCGACTGCAATATCTCGCGCGAGACGTTGAGCGGCAAGTCAGACGACTCGACCACACCACGCACAAAGCGCAACCAGGGCGGCAGCAGTTCTTCGCACTCGGCGCTGACTTGCACACGCTTGACATACAGGGCAACCTGCGACTTGGTCTGCTGTTCGCCACCGAATAGATCGAAGGGTCGTTGCGAGGGAATGTAGAGCAGTGCCGTGAACTCCAGGGTGCCTTCTGCCCTGAAGTGAATCGTGGACAAGGGCGGGGTGAAGTCGTGGGTCAAGTGCTTGTAGAACTCAGCGTGTTCTTCTTCTGAGACCTCCGACTTGGCTCGCGTCCACATCGGCTTCATCGAGTTCAAGGTATCGTCCCCGATCTTGACGGGGTACTCGACGAAGTCTGAGTAGCGCTGGACAAGCTCGCGCAACTTTGCGTCCTGGCAGAAGTCCGTGCCGTCGTCTCCCAATTCCTTCAAGTGCAAGTTGATGCGTGTGCCGCGCTCTAGTCCTTCGCACTCTTCAATGGTGAAAGTACCGTCCGCTGCCGAGCTCCAACGCCAGCCCTGATCTTCTCCGGCCTTGCGAGTTTCGACGACCATGCGATCGGCAACCATAAAGCCTGAGTAGAAGCCAACTCCGAATTGTCCGATGAGTTCAGGCGACTTTTCCTCACCGCGCTCACGCAGATCCTTCAGGAAACGCTTGGTCCCCGAACTCGCAATCGTTCCTAGGTTTTGCACCAAGTCTTCGCGGCTCATGCCAATGCCGTTATCGCTAACGCTAAGCACGCGATTCTCTTCGTCGCACTCGAGTTGAACGCTTAGCTCATCGCTTTCGTCGTAGAGACCACTTTCGGTCAACGCTTCGAAGCGCAATTTATCGAGGGCATCGCTGGCGTTGGAAACCAGCTCACGCAAAAAGATCTCCTCGTGCGTATAGAGAGAGTGGATCATGAGGTCTAGGAGTTCCTGGACCTCGGCTTTGAATGTCTGTGATTCGGGAGCGGCGTTCATTGTTCTCTGCTGCGGTAGTGGAGTTCCGGGACAAAGCGCCCCTTCGCTCGATTTACGAGGGAAAGATTTTCCAGGCTGCCGGGCCGCCTGGCAACCCAAGCCTGGCGAAACGAAATAGAAACCCGCCCCCGGCCCAATTTAGTGGGGTAGGATTGAGTGGATGCCCCCGGCAAGGGGCTGCTAGGCGGGGTACTCCCCGCACCACACCGCACCAAAGTTTATGAGAATAACGACGCTCCTCGCTCCCGTTTGCGCGCTAACGGCAGCTGCACTCTTGTGCACCTCTGGCTCTGGAGTCGCCTACGTCTTCCTAGGCGGAAGCCTGGATCTCGGGCAGCGCGACTTCCGGGTGTTCAATAACTTCGACGATGTTGAAGCCAACGACAACACCACTCCGGACCCGAACTTTCCCGGTGCGACTGGCGCGGTCCGCGCCATTTGGGCAGCCACAGCTGAATGGGGTAGCGAACTACGCCGAGACGGCACTGGCGATCAGAGCCAACCCTTCGACCTGGGCTCCGGCGGCGCAAACTTCGACTCGAGCTATCAGGGCTTAGCACCCGACCCGGGCGACACTAACGACAACACATTCTCCGAGATCACGGGCCAGAGCTTCGGTGTCTTGGCCTTTACCGAGCTGCCCATCTCCGACGGTTGGCGCATTCGCTTCTATCGCGCGCCCGCGGTTTGGGACGATGGCCCCGGCGCGCCGGTCGATCTGATTCAAGGCAGGGACCTGCAGGGGGTCGCTACCCATGAGTTCGGTCACGCTCTCGGTTTGGACCACAGTAACAGCAGCCTCGACAACACGATGACATCCAGCGCGAGCGGCAACTTCTACTCGAAGCGCAGCCTCGCCGCAGATGACATCGCCGGAGTGCAAGCGCTCTACGGTGTTCGTTCAGCTAGCAAACCAAGCATCACTTCCTACGACCTCGCGGGTGCGCAACTGACCTTGCACGGCATCAACTTTGGCCTTGGCGACAACGAGGTTTGGTTCACACGCGTGTCGGGAGTCGGCGATGGAACGCCGATCAAGGTAACGGGTGTCAACTCTTCAGGTGGCGGGACCCAACTATCGCTGACCCTTCCCGCCGAGGCAGGTAGCGGCGACGTACTCGTGCGCATTCCCGGAAGTACCGGCGACAAGCTCTCCAACGCTTATCCCTTCGACAGCATTCTCGGAGAGTGCCCGCTGGTCGAAACCTACGGCACCGGCAAGCTGAACTCCGACGGCAATAGTGCCGAGATCACAGCCATGGGTTCGTCGAGTTTGACCTACAACAATCTCCAGTTCGACGTGCCCTTCGGTGGAATCGGTGGTGCGCCGGGTCTCTTATTCCATGGAACAGTCCAAGCAGCCATCCCCTTCATGGGCGGCACCTTGTACTCCAGCGGCCCACACGTCCGCGATCAACGCTTCGTCTTTGGATTTTTTGGCGACTTGCACCTGCAGGTTCCGGTCACGCCCAACTTGGTTGGACAGACACGTTACTACCAGCTCTGGTACAAGGACTCTGGAGCTAGCTTCGGAGTAGGGCTCTCGAACGCGGTCAAGGTCACCTTCTGTCCGTAAGTCCTTGCCGGGACGGGCTAGCGCTTGAGCGGCAAGGCAGCCGCCTGTATTCCGCGGCCAACGATTGCCGCGGCACCACCGCGGCGTGGGTCGGAAACAGCAACCGGCTCACCGAACTCGTCGATCAAGATCGCCTGCACACTCCCGAAGCGGCGTGCGACCACTTCGATCGGATGACCACGCTGACGTAGCGACTCGATGGTTTCTTCGCCCGGTCCGCCACCTTCGCGAGCCTCGAATAGGGTCGCTTTGGGTCGCCACTGTTGGTGCATGCGGTTTGCGCGAACGGCGTCTCCTAGACTTTCATCGAGGAGTAACACACGCACTAGCACTTGAAAGACTGCCGTGATGATACGCGGGCCGCCCGGACTGCCGAGCACCATGCGGACGGAGCCACGATTGTCGCGCACAATCATTGGAGACATCGAGGATAGCGGCCGCTTGCCCGCTTGGATCGAATTGGCGTCGTTACCGATCAGTCCAAACTGATTGGGCACGCCAGCCTGGATGGAAAAATCGTCGAGCTCGTTGTTCAACAGGAAGCCTGCGCCAGGAACCACGATTCCAGATCCGAAGCTACCGTTCAAAGTGGTAGTCAAGGAAACAGCGTTGCCGCTCGTGTCCACTACCGAGAGGTGCGTAGTTTGGCGCGATTCCTCAGGGATTGGCGCCACCCATGCCCCGACGTTCAAGTCCGCCTGACGCCCGATAGAGTTTCGCCGCTCAAGGATCCACTCCGTCGAAAGCAGCTCGGCCACGGGCACTTCGTGAAAGTCCGGGTCGCCCATGTGTTCTGCGCGATCTGCGAAGGAACGCCGCAGAGCTTCAATGCACCAATGCGTCAACAGTGCGCTGGGGCGCCGACCGTGGCTCACTCTCTCGCTCTGGTCGAGTTCACCACCAAGGGGTAAGCCCTCGAGGATTGCCAAGGCTTGCAGGATGACCAAGCCGCCCGAGCTGGGGGGCGGCATCCCGATCAACTCATGTCCTTCAAAATAGCCGATCAAGGGTTCGCGATCGACGCTGCGGTAGCTCTTCAAATCCGAAGCGGTGATGATGCCGCTGGTCGGCAGGCCCGCACCAGGGATCTCTACGTTAGCGACAGTATCGAGCAGCGCTTGCGCCACCTCACCTTCGTAAAATCCCTCTGGCCCGAATTCTGCAAGTAGCGTAAGCGTTCGTGCCAAGTCCGATTGGACCAGGAGTTCTCCTTCCCGAAGAGGACTTCCCTCCGGATAGAACAAGTCCAGGGCGGCTGGGTTCATTCGCGCACGACAGCTGGTTCCCGCTAGATCTCGAGCCAGCCACGGATCGACTGCGAATCCATCGCGCGCCAATGCGATGGCAGGTGCAACAATTTCTTCCCAGCGCAGCTTCCCTGATCCGCGCTTGCTGTAGAGCTCATAGAGCCCACGCGGGGAACCCGGTACTCCGACGGCCAAAGGACCGGCAATCGAACGCTGTGAGACAAAGTCTCCGGCTTGATCCAAGTAGAGTTCTGCGTCTGTGGAACGCGGTGCGACTTCACGAAAGTCCAAGGCGAGCGGCGCGTCGTCGGGTCCAGCACAGATTGCAAAACCTCCACCGCCCAAATTTCCCGCCTGCGGATAAACGACTGCCAATGCCAAAGCAGTGGCCGCCGCCGCATCCGCCGCATTCCCTCCACGTTCAAGAATTTGGATCCCGACGCCGGTCGCCAAGGGATGCTCGCTGACTACTGCTCCCCGTTGAACCTCGGCAGGCGTGAAGCTCTTGGGCTCCGGCAGCTTGCATGCGCTACTCGCAGCAAGACATAACATTAGCGCGGAGTGGAACTGAAAACGACCCAATCCGTGGAGCAAGCTCACGCTCCCGGTAGGTCCTCGTTCTCGCCCATGGCTTCGACCTTTACACCGCATTCGCGCAAATATTCGACCGAGGCTGCGATGGCCTCCATTTCACCTTCAATCTCGACGGCAACCAGAGCCATCGTATCGCTGATACTCGCTGCCCGAATGTTGGGGATCACCGCAAACTTCTCACCCAAGGTGTGGCTGATGATCGGTTCGGAAATCAGAGCTTGAGGAAAGGTACAGAAGAACTTTTGGCGAGCCATGGCAGGTTACTGGGTGGGCCGCAAACCGCGGCACGAAGGCTGGGCCTTGGTGGCCATCGCGCCATCGAACCACACCTACACGGTGCCCCGCAAGTCTCGTGAGCGTTCCAGATCGAACTACTGCGAAATCTGCTGGGGCGCGGCCACTCCAGCCTCTAATTGGCCCCCCAAGCGACTGCGGACTAACACGCAAACTAAGGCAACAAATAGTGCCGAAATTGGCCCAAAACTACCCGAATACGCAACACGTAACTCGGGCCCCAGGTCAGCGGATCCTGCGATCTCGTAGACGGACGGGTGTCGCATCCAATCCGCTCCAGCGGACTCCATGACCCATATGAGCGGGGAGAGATCAAGCAGAGTTGCAAGGAGCACCGGGGCAAATGGTTCGCGCAAGGTTCCACCTGCAGACGGCAGGGCGCAGAGCACTCCAACACAAAACAAGATTCCTGCCGCGACGCTCCAACTGAGCGCGCCCACTGCCCCTCGCAAAGCGAAGCCCATGAGATACAAGCTACAGATAGCGATCGCTCCGACGAAGGGCGTCCCCAAACCATTCGCAAAGAAGCAAGCTAAGCTGCAAGCCACTGCCAGGGGTAAGTAGCGCAGCCAAGAGGGCCCCAGGCTCCCTGCTAGCGCTCCGGCTGGCAAGGCCCATAACGCCAACCAGATCCATGCAGAAAGCGCCGCGGCATGGCTAGCCATCGGCGCTTCGATCAAGGCCAACAATCCGAAGAGAGCGGATGCGCAAAGCCCCAGGGTCCAAGCCGCTGAGCCGCGATCAGCTGGGGCTGAACTCAATTGTTATTCTTCTTGCCCTTCTTACCCTTCTTGCCCTTGCCCTTGCCCTGACCTTGACCTTGACCTTGACCACGGGAGGCCTTCTTCATCTGAGCACTGAAGTACTTACTTCCACGCTTCTTGCCGTGCTTCACGCCAGAGCGCGAACCAAGGGAGAACTTCCCTACGAGCTTTGCCGGCGGCTTCGACTTGTTCTTCGAGATCGACGTCCAAGCCTCTTTACTCGTAATCTTCTTCTGACGCTGACCCTGTACTGTTCGGCGAATCGTTAGGTTTTCGGCCGCAGCTTCGCGCTGCTCTGAGACTTGATTGCGCACCGCGCTCAAACGATCTGCATGCCGCGACGCCACCTGGGCTGCGATCTCGGCCTGGGCAGCTTCCGCAGCCTCACGCGCATGTTGGACGCGGAGCGCTGTCGAGCGCTTGGCATCATTGGATTTTGATGGTGCCGATTTTGATGGTGCCGATTTTGATGGTGCCGATTTTGATGGTGCCGATTTTGATGGTGCCGACTTTGATAATGCCGATTTTGACCGCGCGGCCGCCTTGTTCGTATTGGGCCGTGCAGCGTTGGACCTTCTGGAGTCGCTCTGAGCTGAATTGGCAACGGCTCGGCGCTGACTCGAAACGCTCTGCTTGTTGGCAGCCGCCTGTTTGTTCGAACGACGCTCGGAAGGCTTCGGCTTGACCGCACTGTCAACCCTAGGATTGTCCTCAGTCTGGCTCTTGCGCATCGCCACACTGCGTCTCGTGTCGGTGCCTTCCGAAACCAACGACTTCGCTTCCTTGGTGGCAAGCAGCTCGGCATTCTTTTGCACTCGGCGCTGCTCACTCTTGGAGCGCGGCACGGGGGCGTTGGAGGAAACTGTCTTACGATGCCCTGCGACGGAATGACGCGCGGTCTCCAGCTCAGCTCCGGAAAGCACTCCATCCCCATCCAAGTCGAAGCGCTGGAACGCCTGGGGCAAATCTACCGCTCGTCCAGCACTCGGTGCGGCGAAACCTGCTCCGTACAGCAAGGTCGCTGCCAAGATGCATGAGAAGGATTTGACGGTGATCTCGGTGGTCATCATTGAATTCTAGTCAATGCCTGGGTGAGTCATCAGGCAGGACTGTTCTCTTAGTACTTAAGTGTCCCCTGAACCGGCCCATGTGGGAAGAAGTTCCTTGGAGACTCTAAAATCCTTTCTCGACCATCGTCCTCAGGCCGCCCTGGGCCCCATAAGAACCAATCCTCAATGTAAAAATATCTTCGAATAAGCCTCTACCAACCGAAATAGTCGCGCGCCAACCACAATCGTGGCCGGGATTCTGCGCTGGCCGCCAAAGCCTCGAAGGACTCGGAATCCTCGCTGGCTCCTTTCAGATCCGCCAGGAGAATCGAAACGAGGGTGCCAGGGTAGCCCTCAAGATCCGTCAAGAGTTGGGCCCTGCGCTCCTCGAATGGAAGTTTTGAGCGCTTGTCAAAACGCCCCAGTGCCTTCACTGCATTGTCCCAACCCTTCGCATTGGACCCGTCCAAGACCTTCTTAAGGTCCTTCAGCTCTTTCTTGCTCGGCTTTACGTCCAAGCCTGCGGCCCACTCGAGCAGCACCCCGAAGGAGGCTTCCGCGCCGGACCTCTGGATCGAGTTCGCAGTGGACTCTAATGCTTCGACTGCGGCCCTAACCGCAGCGCCCTGAGCGAGGGCGAAGTCGATGTCCTCGAAGAGGCCTGATTCGAACTCTTGTGCCGCGTCGAGCAGCTTGATTGCTGCAAGGAACTCACCGTCGTGCAACAACGGAATCCCGCGCTCTTCCCAATCAGCAATCCAAGCGGCGATGTCATTCAGGCGCCGTTTTTTGACCAACTCCTGAATCGGCGCGTCGAGGAAGGTCTCAAAGCCCGGAGCCAAACCACTACCGAGGATCGCCCCGGGATCGCCTTCCCAAATCACTTTCTGATCCACGTCAAGCAATAGGGCACGTGGCAAGTTGAAACGATCGATGAAGAAAGTCTCAAAGCTCTCGCCGATCCCCTCGACAAACTCCTCTCGGTAATCGACGGCAACATCACCAGGCAAGCCGTGTGTCTTCATGTAGTCGACAATCCGATCTCGATCATTGGGAGAGGTAACGATCGTGATCGCAAATCCCGTTGGACGCATCTTCTTCTCCAAGGCGCGCAACCAACCATCAACAGGAACGATGTCATTCTGAACGATACTGATGAACATCACTAGCTGTGGCACAGGACCCAACTCATCCCACGACTCACGGTTGCCTTGTACCCATTCAGTCACGCGCGGGAAGGGCGGGACCATTCCTAGGTAGGAACCGCCGACTGCGCCGCCACCTTCCTTACGCATTTCCTCAAAGCGAATCTGCCGTTCAATCTCCGCAGATTGATCGGCCGGTTCACGAGCCAAGTAACGCACATCCCGATAGCGGCAAGCCCCCTTGCCCGTGATCAAACCAAAGCGGCCGCGCAGCACGTCCCGACTCGAAAATTCGTGGGTCGAGAGGAATTCACCGTCGACGTAGAAGTCCACCACAGCGCCGCTAACGTCCAAACGGAGCTTGTGCCACACCTCGCCCACCGTCTCCGACTTCTGCTCAACCTTCTTGACAGGTACGTGCCTCCAAGTCTGTGGCAAGCCGCCCCCAAAGGAGCTCATCAGGTCTACATAGTCCGAATTCGCCGTGCCTTCCTTGCCCTCGACGAGGCCCGGCATGTAGAGCAATCCGTGGAATGTCGAGGAGTCCTTTTGACCGAATACGAATCCCGAGAAGGCGACCTTACCGCGTTCGACGAGGATGTTGGCCTCCATCGAGAAGTCGCCCGAAGTCAAGCGATCCAAAGTCAAGAATTGGTAGTCGTAGACACCGGGTTGGAACCTCTCGTACTCGACATTTAAGAAGATACCGTTTGGATCAAAGGCACCGTCGTCTGCCTGGGCGGTCCAGCCTTCGAGATTGCGCTCGTTGTAGGCCAAGTCCCAAATCGCAAGGGACTTACCACTGCGCCTGACCGCTCCCTCAAACTCGACGTAGAGATCCGACAGGTCCAACTGCTTGGCCATCCTCAAGGAAACGTCCATCACCATCGTGTCCAATCCAGCGGCCTGATAGCGAGCCACGACCGCCCGCGCCGCTGTGGCTAATTCGCCACGGACCTTATTCAAGGACTTCTGCTTCTTGTCGAGCTTTCCAAGCAGCTTCTCAACACGTGCCACGCCTTTTTCATCGACAGGATCTTGGCGTTCCATGAAGTGCAGCGCCTCCAAGACTAGCTTGGTCGCGCGGTCGGGATTGTTCAACTCCCCGGAGAGCAGGTCAGAGAAGGCGAGAAGCAACTCGATGTCGTCGGGTGAATTCACCAAGCCCTTCTCGAAGTGCTCCTTAGCCTCGACGAAGAGCTTGTTTTGAACTGCGTATTGTCCCCACTGGTAGTAGGGTCGCGTGAACTCCAAAGTGCCATTCAATTCATCGCGAAGGTTCAGGCAGTACTCCAGCCAAACCTCGTCCAACTCCTCAACCGTCTTTGGCAAACGCACATCGATGGCATCTTCAGGGCGGTCAATCTTGAGCGGCGGCATGGGATTGCCGAGCACGACTTCCTCAAAGTTGCGCACCGCGCCGTCCCCCATACGTCCACCAGACTTGTTGATAAACTCGCCAAAGGCCCGGCGATAGATGAAGCGCCCATCTACCGGATCTTGGTAGTTGTAGAGAAAGTAGACCACGCCCCAAGTCGGCGCATACCAGGCCGGTCCCCAGCTGTACTTGTTCTCCAAGACAATGCGAAAGGTCGGCGCCGTTTCCGGAGTTTGGTTGGGATCTTCCTCGCCGATCCCGTCCTTATGGTCCTTCATCCAGCCGTTTCCCATGCGCCGCGCGAGAGGCATCAGGCGCCCCGTGGCCGGCATATTCATGATCACAGTGCCGTTGGGCAAGATGCGCGTGCCCTCGAAGAAGGAGGCCAAGCCTTCGTTTAACCAGCCCACAGCTTGTGTGGCGAGGCTCACGAATTGGTGCGCGGCTTCGTGGAATAGAGTCCCCACCATGCCCTCGAATCCGCCACTCGCGGGAATGTAGGTTTCCACGAAGCTGCCCGTGAAATGTCCACCAGACCACTCCACCGGCGGTCCAATTCCTTTTTCCAAGTACTCGTCACGGTTCTTGAAGATGTTCAAACCAATGCGCGGAACACTGCCACCGTGCTCCTCCGTACCGTACATAAAAAAGATGCGATAGAAAGCATTCAGCTGCTCCATCGCTTCCGCAGTCCGCAGCAACACTTCGTAACCAGCATCCGTGTAAGTGATGTAGTTCTCGCGTTCTAACTTGGCTCGCGAATCCCAAGTGCCGTGCTCATCATCGTGTTCACGAATCCACTCCTCGGTTACATCCTCGAATAGATCCTTGGGCTTCGCGTCGCCCGCCAAACTTGGATCCGGCGAGGCCGCGATGCGTTCAATAGCCGCCAAAGCCATCGCATTTTCCGGATCCAAAGCCAGGATCTGCTTGTAGACCCGAATCGCCGAGTGCGGCCGGTCTTGCTTCTCATACTGCTCCCCAACCGGAAGCAACTTCGCCATAAACTCGCTCTTCATCGCGAACAAGTCCTTGGCAATCGGATCCAACTCCAGGAGCCCCTCACGCAAGGTCTTCACCTCACCCTTCGGCACTCCCTGGAGAATCGACAATCGCAAAATCTGGTGCTCCGCGTAAACTTGCTCGTCCCGAAGGTCAGCCTTCAGCGCCCAACTACTGCGCAAGGTCCAAGCAGGAATCGAACGCTTATCGCGTTCCAGCAAGCGCTCAATCTGCTGATAGGCCCTTTCCAGGTTGCCACCCTCAAGCGTCCTCTCCGCTATCCGAAGACCAGCCTCGTAGACGGATTCCTCGGCGAAACTAGGACCGGCGAATAGAAGGATGAGCAGGCCAGACAGCCAACGATGACGAAAACTCATGAGGCGCGATACCAGGCGAGAAACAGGCAGTGAAGTGCTGCCGAGGTCGATCCCCACAGCGCCCGCAGATGCTACCCGCTGCGAGGCTAATTGGCTCCAACTTGGCCGGGAAGGACATGTCAAGATCGTGTCACCTCGCCCAGACCCCAAGACAGGCGTCCCAGCGCTCCCGTGGGCGCATCAGGCTCTCCCCCGTCAGCCGGGGAAGATGGAGGCGGCACCCGGACTTGAACCGGGGATGACGGATTTGCAATCCGTTGCCTTAGCCACTTGGCTATGCCGCCTCACTTGGACCGGAAGTCTACCGGAGGATGCTGGCGGGTCAACTCCTGGGTTGGGATGGATTTTCTGTGATGGAGAATGAAACCCAGGGTTTAGATCGGGCGGGGTTCCTCGCTAGACTCCTGGGACGCGCAGGGCGCGAAATGGGGAGGTGGCGGAATTGGTAGACGCATCGGACTTAAAATCCGAAGGCCGCAAGGTCGTGGGGGTTCGATTCCCCTCCTCCCTACCAACCATTGTCGTAGCAGATCCCCCATGCCTCTTCAGAACTTGCGCACCCAGCTTTCCCTCAAATTCAAGGCTGTCGCCCACCGCTACCGCAACTATTTCATTCCTGCGGATTATCGCGCCTATACCAAGGCGCTCGAGTACTTGCGGGATCAACGGAAGGTCCACCGGCCGGATCCCGAAAAGACCGTCTGCTTTGAATTCACCAATCCCTTGGCGGATAGGGAAAGCGGTCGCTACGCGTTCAGCCTGATCAAGGAATTTGTTGAAGGTGGATACGATGTGACGATCACCTCTGGATTCTGGTATCTGTCTTCCATCGAGCGCAAACCGTACAAGGGAATGCTCTTTTATGAAGCCGTATCGTTGTATGAGCCCAGCCCGGAAGGGAAGAAGTCGCGCTTGCTCATTAGCGATCGCAAGAACTCTAAATTGCGCAGTCAGTTTCAGCATGTGTTCCACCTGAACTACTACTCGCGCATTCGGGACGAAGGTCCGCTCTTTACTTTCCCCTACCGCCCCCATCCAGGATTCACGGCCCAACCACCTTCCACTCCTTACCCGGATTACGCGGACGACGAACGCCCCAACAGCGTTAGCTTCTTTGGGCACTGGCAGGAGAGCTTCTACAATAATTTGCGCAAGTTAGGGCAGTTCAACGTCCTGACCAGATGGCGGATGATCTCTCACTTGCAGCAGGTACTTCCGAAGGAAAGCGTGCACGTGGTCCAAGGCTCCGATGTGAACACACCGTCCGGCGGTTTGGTGCTCAGTCAAGCGGACCAGCTTCCGAATATGGACGCCTACTCAGCCCTCTTGCGCAAGTCCAACTTCTTCATCGCTTGTCCTGGCACAGCTTTCCCGCTTTCGCACAACCTGATTGAGTCCATGCTACTCGGCTGCATACCGATCATTGAGCGGCCAGAGCTGACTGATATGGACCTTGTTCCCGGCAAGAACTGCTTGAGTTTTGACGGACTTGATGGCTTGGAAGCTGTCGTGCGCAAGTGCTTTGGTATGGCTCCTGAGGAGATCGCACAGCTCCGACGTGGCGTACGCGAAATAGCGGAAGATTGCCTGGAACCCGGAACCTTTGCTCGATCCTTGGACCTGGAGAACCTGGACAATCACGATCTATCGTTCTACTGGTTCGAGCGAACGCACTAGTTGTTCATGCCGAAACCAGGGGAGCCGAAAATTACCCTGAGTAGCTGAGTCCTGATAGGCGTTGGTTACATCTAGGGTGATGATGAGGACAAAAGTCACCACCCGACTGCTCTTACTCCCTCGGCTAGTGACCCCAATCGCCGCCGTCGCACAAGCCTTGAACGATGCGCTGAGCCTGGAGCGGGCTGGACGCCAGCTCAATAACAAGCGCTGGGAAGATGCAATTGCGAGCCATCGAGCCATCGAGCCATCGTCAAAGAGGACGAGGGCAACGGCAACGTTGCTGCTCTGGAAGGTGCGCTCTGGGCAACGAAGGTTATGCAGGATTCCGGCGGGACCGCGCGCTTGCGAGTTCTCGAGGGACAAAACGGCATTGCCGAAGAAACCCACCACGGCAATTGGCTCAAGTTCACTTACACAGAACAGGAAATTGGCCACTGAAGTTGTCGCGCGAAGCCGTAGGCTTCGCGCGTGAACAACAACGCGCGACCGCATGATCAGGGTGTACTCAAACTCGCCCTGCCCCTGATTTTCTCCTTCTGGCTACGCGCAGCGTTCCAGTGGGTGGACACGATTTACGCCTCCTCCCTGGACAGCTTGGGGGACGCTTCAATTGCCGCAATCGGACTGACCGCACCCTTTGAATTCCTGATGATCGCTTGTTGGGTTGGAACCTCAAGCGGACTGACGAGCCGCCTGGCCGCGGCGATGGGAGCCGGTGAAGGCCGCAAGATCGAACAACTCAAGGTCGCCACGCGCAGAATCGTGGGACACCTGCGCATAGTGTTCTTACTCCTCGCAGTGGGCCTCTGGTTTGGAGCGGATCACTTGGTTGCTGACAAGGATGTCGCTCAGCAATTCAAGCTGTATGGTCCGGTCCTCCTGGCAGGATCAGGTATCACCGCATTTTGGTCTGTACTGCCTGACTCGATCGTCAAGGCACACAATGACATGCGTTCGACGATGTGGGCTGGAGTCATTTCCACCTTGACTAACTTCGCGCTCAACACAGTATTTGTGTTCGTCTTCCATTGGGGCATTCTAGGCATCGGGCTCGCCACTGTACTAGCTCGACTGAGCGGCCTGGCTTACGCGCTCGGACGCGCGCGCATGCACGAAGATCGGCGCTTGGCTCTTGCCGAGGACAACAAACCCGGCTTGTTTGAGAAACCGACGAAGGCCATCTTGCAGCTATCCGTGCCCGCTGGACTCAGCTTCGGCTTGCTGGCCCTGGAAGGCATCGCGATCAACTACATGCTGACAAAGCAAACAGACTCCTCCGCACTTCTGGCAGCTTGGTCGATTGTGGACCGTGCCGGTCGATTCTTGACGATGCCAGTCGTTGCTATCGGCGTAGCGCTCTTGCCGCTTTGCGCAAGGCTCTGGGGAGCACGAGACCTGCAGCGAATTCAGCGAGAGTTGCGCACCGGCTTGAAGCTGTGCGTCGGCTACAGCTTGCTATTTGCCATGCCCTTGACGATACTCCTCGGCCCCTTCGTCTCGCGTGCACTGACCGACGCTCCAGAGGCACAGGAAGCTGCGAAGCATGGCCTGCGCTTGATCTCCCTTGCGGTGCTCTTCGGCGGCCCAATGTTCATGCTGCGCTCAACCTTTGACGGCATGCAAATGCCGCGGCCTGGATTTGTGGTCAGCTCGCTGCGCACCATCGTCTTCGTTTTGCCCCTGGCGACTCTAGGGATGCACTTCGCTCCCAACTTTGGCCTGGCGCAAGTCGAAGGCTTAGTGCTCGGCGTCTCGCTGGCAACAGGGATGGCAACGATCCTGCTGCTGCTCTGGATGAGGGCATTCTTGCGGGAGGAGTTGTCCGAGGAAGCCCAATAGACAGCCACTTGATGAGCTAGAGACTCACCCGGGCAGAACGCTCAAGCGTTCTACTCTTCGTTGTCCCCGTGAACTCCGCGCGGAAGTAAGTGCGCGCTCGTCAGGCAGGACTCGAAGGGCAAGTCTGCACCCGTAGAGCCGTCGAGATCTTCAACGTACACCGCGTAGAAAGCGGGGAATTGAATCGAGTGAGAAGTCGAGGTTGCCACAGCTCCACTGATACGAATCCATCCACTCTCGATTAAGCCCAAGCTTTCGGTGGGATCATCATTGGTAAACAGGGATAGGAACTCGTTCTCGAACACTCCAGAAATGTTGGCCAGAGCCACACGATCCCAGCAACGGAATTGATACTCCGTTGAGAAAACCTCTTCGTTGTCGTTGTAAGCCAAGAAGTTGAGCGTCGTGTCGAAAGCAGCACCACCGGAGAGCGCAATTAAAATCAGGTGACCTTCTAGAACTTCTCCTTGCCCAAGAAAGCGAGGGATCAGCAACTCGGCCGCAGTTTGGTCGTACTCAATTCCGTTTAGATCTCGAATTCCATCGTTGTCTGAGTCTGTCGCCTCTCCTTCGGCACGGGGGCTCTGATACGCAACTGCGTTGATCGAGTAGTCCACCTGGTCCAAAGCGTTCGAGGTCATCGAACTACCAATCAGGCTGTTGAACGCGATCGCATCACCACCCGCATTCTTGGCGAACACGTAAGCGTAGCCTTGGGATTGATTCGGATTGTGGGAGCTCGTGAAGACAGTCAGGGTGTCGCCTGGGGTCAAGTACTCCGTCCGGTTGAACTCCGCGCAACCGAGGTCTGTGGGATTTGCAGCATAAAGATGAACATTGGAGACCTTGACGCCGCTCTCATGATCAGAGTCTGGCCCGATCAGATCGAAGTACAACGTCACGCTCTCTCCAACCGGCACACCGGAAACGTCTACGACGACATGACCTCCAGAGTAGGAGGTGCCGCCGCCAAGGTTCGATGTCAAGTTCTCTTGCAAGTTGAAGCAGGAGGACGCGCCAGCACTCCAGGTCGGAACCACAGACATCAAGGCACCATTCAGCAATTGAGCTTCGAATGCATCAGGGATGAAGCCACCACTCAAGTCGAAGCCAGGGTCGAGAGTGAGATCAAACTCAAGCGTGCTCGCCCCCTCGGGCATGACGAAAGTCTGGGAGAGAGTCGTCAGCAGGGAGTACTTCTCGAGAAAGCAGGCGCGGCCCGAATCAAAGGTCACAGATCCCGCGGGACCGCCGGACGGGGCGGAAACATCTATTGTCCAGCCACCTCCACCATCAAAGTCACCATTGTCAATGTCCTCAGGAAGCGACGGCCCGTAGCGTCCGATGTAGACGTATTCCACATTGACGGCCTGAGAATCGTGTGTGTTCGTAACCGTAAAGATCGTTTGGGCCGCCTCACGATTATCATACTCAGGGAAGAGCAAGAGACTCCCCGCGTTACGACGGTTGATCACTTCACAGGGTTCCGCTCCGAGAGCTGCACTTCCCGTAGGCACGGCCGTATGACGTGCCGGTAACTGGGTTCCAGATCGCCCTGAATCGACATGTTCGACTTGTGATCGCGATGCCCCACGACGATTGGTTGTCATGAGTTGACCGTACTTTTCCACGCGTATCACACCCTCCGATTGTCGCGAGAGTCGCGCCTCATCGATTGACTGCGACTTGGAAGGAACGGATTGGGCGCTGACAGCACTGATGCACAATGCCATACCGATGGGGACCAGTTGATTCTTCACGATAATACTGAATGTGATTGGCGAAACCGAGGAACGTGTAGCAGGCGACCGACCCACCCCAATAGCCTCCTCATGTGTCATTCAAAGCGCACCCCTATGATTCCGCAAGCCCTACACCGCCAAATCTGCAACTTCCTAACTACCACTGGCTTCTAAAGCACTTTCCGTCGCTAGAGCCGCCCCTGTCGAAACAAGCCTTGAATTAGCTGGGACAGGTGGTTGAGCACTCCAGACTAGACGTTTAGCTGTTGACCGCACTTGGCATTTTTGCTCACATTCAGGCGGTCCAATGTGGAGAGTGGCTTGGTTGGAATGCGTGATGACTTGAACAGCGCTGATGAATTTTCGCGCCCTGCTCAATTCACTTGGACCACGACTGCAACTCATGAAGACTCCTCACCGCGAGGGTCTCCTGAGAAACGTATTGCTACCGCCGCCTCGATCTAAGGATCTGACATCATGACTTTCCCCAGGATTACCCAGTTCATTCTGAGCATCGCCTTCCTCCTAACCCCAGGTTTAGCTCAAAACCTCGGGAGCAGCCAAGGCGCGCCGAATCCCACGCGAACTCCCATTCCGCAGGCTGGCCTGCCTGGGGAGTTAGTCACGAGAGTTATGCCGGGGTATCCGAATGCTCCGCACTACACGCCGGATGAACGCAAGCTAGTTCTCGAGGGCCGCCCAACATTGATTTGGGGCAACGCATCGATCGAGAATGGGTCAGCAATCGGGGAGACGTACACCTGGACTTTCGGGAACAATCCCAACGTTGAGATCAGTGTTGGAGGCAATCTGGTTCTTGGCGGAAGCGTTGCCGGCACTATCACTAACGAGAAATTTATCTACGAGTTGATGACCTTCAGCTTAGTAGCGCCAAGCACATCAGAGATCTTGCTCGCCACGTTGCGAGTCGATCTTGCGGGCGGAGAGAGCGCGGAACGCATGGTTGAGATGGTCATTTTCTCCGAGAGCGATCCGCTTATTGACGAACCTCTCGAACGCATGCAGTTCGATGTCAACATCGCCGTCGATGAAGCACTGAGGTACATGTATCTCAATCAGCTTGCGGCTGGGGATTGGGATGGAAGCAATCCCAATGGCTACGCCAGCCAAACGAAGGTCGCCGCTACCGGCTTCAGCATGTGGGCCTTCCAGAATATTGGGCACCTGTCCAGCAACAATGACGGGGAGGACATTTATGCGGACACTGTAAAGCTCGGAATGAAACGGATCTTTTCCGAGGCTCGGGTCATGAGCGCGGGAACTCACGCCCGTGCAGATTCAGCTTTCGGCGCGACTGTGCCCGGCGAGTGTGACCAGAACGGCAATGGCACAATGATTCGCCTCGCCAGCTCCAGTTACGCGCGACGGGGCTACACCATGCCAATGCTGTGTTCAGCGATCGTCGCCAGCACGCTTCCGAATGAGCTCGTCAATATTCAGGTCAGTGGTCAAACGGGCGTCTACCAATCGATGTCCTACCGTGAAGTCGTGCAAGACTCGCTCGATTACCTGGCATACGTCATGAACCAGGGTGCCAATTCACCAAGTGGGACCAATGGATCGACCTACGGCGGACGAGGAGGCTGGATCTACGAACCGAACAAAACCAGCGGCACGAGTGACATGTCAATCAACAGTTGGTATTTCGTCGCCTGCGAGGGCGCGGAGACCGTGTTCGGAGTTGACGTTCCCTATTGGTTCAAGCGGGAAATTGAGTACGAGCTTGTAGCCCATCAACCAAGTTCGGGTGGACACGCAGGTTTTAGATATCGCTACAACTCTACTTCGCGAATGGCTACGACTGGAGGCGGACTGTCCGCACTTCGCCTGCTCGAGACGACTTCATTTCCTGGCAATCCGCCCGGAATGGTCATGGTTGAACAGGGCATGATGCAGAGCGGGGAGATTGGTGCCGCGGGGCAAGAGATTGCAGGCAAAAGGCTCTCCGCACTAGGATTCCTCGGAGACAATTGGAACCAAAGCGGCATGACCCATTGGGCTTCCGTCGGTAACCGCGGCAATCCTTACATCATGTGGACTGTTGCCCGAGCCTTGCGCTTGACGGCAGATTCCGAACTGCCCGGACTGAACCTCCCTGTTCATCTCATTCACAACGGAGTTGAATTCGACTGGGAGACAGGACTAGAGGTCGACACAGGAATCATCCCCGGCCCTGGCGATGCCCGCGAAGGCTATTTTCCCTACGCACTCCGTAATCAAGTCAATCAGTCCAACAGCTCATCCATTTTCACCTGGGGAAGTTGGCCCAGCAGCTATGGGGTCAGCATGGCGACCGCCCTCTACACCCTGGTGCTCAATCCTAAGGTCTTTGCACTCCCCTGTCAGGTCACCGCGAGCCAAGTCTTCGCAGACCTCTCCCCCGTCAACGGAACGACTCTCCCAGCTGGATCCGAAGTCGTCCTAAATGGGCGCATTACGCCTGACGGAACGGGCCTCGATATCACAGCTGTCTTCGTCGATGGCGTCGCCGTGGATAGCCTCGATGTGGCTGGTAACTTCTTCAAGGAAGTCACCATCCAGGAAGGCGCGAACATCTTCGAAATCCTCGTAATCCAACCCTGTGGGGATGTGGAAACCCAGATCACAATCTGGGGCGAAGTAGAAGGCGAAGTCAACTTTAACCAGTACCAGTCTGTCTCGTTCCAAACGGACGTTCAGTATGCGAACACGACGTGGTTGCCCGCCGACCACATCCTGCAAGTCGATGTTACCGCTTGTAACGTCGGCGAAACTGCGATCCTCGGGCCGCTCTTGATGGTCTTCGAGACCTTCCTGAACGGCGGAGTCGAATTGCTGGAACCTGACGGCTTCACTCCCGAAGGCCAGCCATTCGTCATTTTCGGCTCGTCCCTCGAGGACCCCGACTTCGCGGGCGGAGACTGTTCCCTTTCGCGCCAACTGCGATTCCACTCGCCCGCCGAGCAACCGATCAACTTCACCTTGGAGTGGCTATCCCCGAACAACCAAGCCCCGATCTTCACGACGGTACCCAAGACTACGGAAGTTGCCGGGCAGGTCTATGCGTATCAAGCTCACGCAGATGACATCAATGGGCATGAAGTAATCTACTCCCCCGTCTACGGTCCTCCCGGCATGACTGTTGACCAGGGCACCGGTTTGGTGCTTTGGAGCACACAGTCTGTTGACCTAGGTGGCCATGCCATCGGTATTCGTGCAGAGGATGGATTCGGAGGCGAAACGGTTCAGGAGTTTGTCGTGACGCTCGTCGAGTCGATCACCAACAGACCGCCCTACTTCGCGTCGGCACCTCCCACCCACGCTCCTATTGGCGTTGCTTTTGAATACCAAGCGTTGGGCATTGATCCGGATCAAGATCAGATTCAGTTCAATTTGATCTATGGCCCAGCTGGCATGCAGGTTTCTACAACGGGATTCCTGACTTGGGACTTGCCCTTGCCAGGCGACGTGGCTGTTCGCGTGGCCGTCACCGATGGCAATGGAGGCGGTGCGGAGCAGGCATGGGTTCTGACCGTCGGTAACCAGTCCACCGACGCACATGCCCCTGTGCTCTATGGAACGCCGTCCGGCGTGGCCGTCCTGGGTGATCCTTACACTTATCAGCCGGTCGCCTATGACCTAGACGCCGATGACGTGCTCACTTTCCGATTGCTCGAATCCCCTCCAGGAATGACCGTCGAGACCTTCACCGGTTTTGTGCGTTGGACCCCGGCATCCAGCGGGCTTGGCGAACACATAATTGAGCTTGAGGTCGATGACAACAATGGTGGCACGGCCACCCAATCCTGGCCTATGGAAGTCTTCACGGATGCGCCCAACCGGGCACCTGTGATTCAATCCATCCCCTCGCTCGTTGGTGTTGTAGGTGAGCCATATACCTACCAGGCAGTAGCGATTGATCCGGACGAAGACGTGATCACCTACCACCTTGTCGCGCCTCCCACAGGCATGACAATTGACGAACAGACTGGATTGGTGAACTGGTTACCCTCGACGGCCAACCAGTACGGCGTGGCGATCCAGGCCATTGACATTCATGGGGCCGCCGGAAGTCAAGTCTTTACGGTTCATGTCATTCCGCCGAACGCGGCGCCGGTAGTCACCTCGACGCCAAGCGCCTCGGTAACCGTCGGCATGCTGTGGTCTTACCCCGTGCAAGCAACCGATGCAGAGAATCACACGCTTGCCTACACACTCGCAGTGGCTCCGGAGGGAATGACCATCCACTCACAGGTCGGCTATGCGTCATGGCGTCCGGCACTTGATCAGCTCGGAGACCACGACGTAGAGATAAACGTACACGACGGCTTTGGCGGTGTTGCGTCGCAGCCCTTCACGATGACCGTCGTCCCCGATGTTGAAGCCCCAACCGTCTACTTGTCGGTAACGCCCAACCCCGCGGTTGTAGGCGAGGGTGTTGAGATCTGCGTGTTGGCGGGAGACAACGTGGGTGTCACGGAATACTCGCTGTTAATCGACGGTGTCCTACAACAATTGGACGCGACGCACTGCATTACGATCGCGCCGATGGAAGTCGCGAGTCTTGAGTTACGCGGTGAGGCGTCAGACGAAGCTGGTAATCTCGGCTCCCAGGACTTTGTCCTTGAAGTCCTAGATAGCGCCACGCCACAACCAGGAGACATCACGCTCCATTCACCATCACCCGGAGAAATCATCACCAGACCGACGCCGGTCGTGGCGTCGATAGCCGGAGGCACTGCGAACCAACCTATTGCGATCAGTTGGTCAGTTCAAATTCGGGCTGCGGAAAGCCAAGGCACTTGGAAAGTGATTGCCGAGGGTCTGGACGTGGTCGACAACGATCAGGTCGCTCTTTTTGATCCGACCCTGCTACGCAATGGTTCGTGGATTGTCCAGGTACTGGCCAGCGTCGACAATGGCCCCCAGAACGGAGTTGAATTCTCCTTGGAGGTTGCTGGAGACTTCAAGCTAGGGCAATTTGAAATGACACTTACCGATCTCGTGGTTCCCGTGGCCGGAATCTCGATGGTCGTATCTCGGCAGTACAGCAGCTTGAGCGACGAGTCTGGAGACTTCGGACCCGGCTGGCGCTTGGCCCTCCCTGGCGACGTTGCGGATGGCCCCAAGGAGGGCACCAACGAGACATTCAATATAGGCACACGAGTGTATGTGACTCGCGCAGACGGAATTCGAGTCGGATTCACGACGCGCTTCACGCCGCTAAGTTGGATTTTCCCCTTCCTCGGAACAGTCAGTTTCGATCCAGACACAGGCGTCTATGACTCTCTACGAGCAACCGACTCGCCAGTTCTGACGTTGGCAGGAGGTTTAATCTACCAGGACCTGTTCGCAACCCCGTACAACCCCGACGAGTACGTACTCGAGACCTCTTCTGGAGTTAGCTACACGATGCACGAACTGGACGGGTTGAGGCTCGTGGAGGACATTTTTGGTAACACCATCGATGTAACGCCTGGCGGACTGATCAGCTCTACTGGGGTCTCCATTCAGTTCCAACGAGACTCCCAGGGACGAATCACACGCATCATCGAGCCCACCGGATCCGGAGCGACTCATTGGATCGACTTCACGTACGACGAACTGACTGGCAACCTACTATCAAGCACGGATCGCGACGGAGCGGTGACACAGTACATCTATGATGTGCCTACCTTCCCCCACTACTTGTCAGAGGTCCTGGACCCCCTTGGAAGAGCGATGGTCCGAAACGTCATCGATGAAGAGGGTCGCCTGATTGCCCAATGCGGACCGGACGGGAATATTCAGACTCTGGCGGGGTGCCTTCAATTCAACCTCGACATCAATTCATCTATTCAAACGATCATCGACGGTCGCGGATACGAATCCACCTTGGAGCTAGATGAGGCTGGCAGGATTCTGCGCGGAATCGTCTATGACGACGAAGGCATGCCACTTGTTACGGAGCGGACATACGACGAAGCTGGAAACATCACCAGCGTTACAGATGCGGACTCGAACAAGGCCACCTATACCTACGATCAGGATGGGAACCTAACCTCTTCATTGTCGCCTGCGGGCATCCTGACGCAATCTGAGTATGAGACAGGAACCCATCGCTTGCTGTTGCAATCCGACGGACTCGGCAACATCTCCACCTTCGTCTACGACGAGGACGGCAGACTCTTGGAGTCGAACAATGCCCTGGGTGGTCAAACGCTCTATGGGTACGATCAGAGCGGGCACTTGAGGAGCATCACCGATGCGCTGGGGGCAGTTTGGAGCTTTGATTATGACGCGAGTGGTTATCCGGCCCTGATGACTGACCCACGCGGAGCTACGGCTCAGGTTTCCTACAACTACTTGGGACGCCTTATTGCTCAAACAGATCGTGACGGTCGCCGTATCGAATTCGAATACGACGCGGAAGGCCGACTACTCAAGGAGACTTGGGTCGCGGGAACAAACATCGTGCACAATTACAGCTACGATGCAGCTGGACGCCTGACCAGTGCAATTGGCCCCGACGGGAGCTTTGAGCTCGACTATTGGAACGACGGAAATCTGAAGTCTGCTCTCAACACAGCCAACGGAATTGCGCCCCCATTCCGAGTTTTCTACGGATCCATGGACACCGAGACTGAGGTCTCCGGGTACGACGGCAACGGGAATCTCACAAGGGTCACGGACTCGCTCGGGGGAGAACTCCGCCTTGAATACGATCGACTCAACCTGCCTCGCGTGCTTCAACATCAAGCGACAGACGGATTGACTAGCGACAAGCGAATGGAGCTTGAGTTCAACCGTCTCGGCAAGATCATCGGCGCCACACGCTATGCCAGTCTCGATGACTCCATCCCGGTAGTTGAAAGCACATACGAGTACACCTGCGCAGGTTGCTCAAATGCCCTATCTCGCATTTTGCAAACACGTATTGGAACAGGCGAAACCATCCGAGATACGAACTATGCGCGAAACCCCATAGGTTGGATCGAATCGATGCTCGACGCCGATTCAAGTGTCGGATACAGCCTCGACTCGCTCGGACAACTTGGTGCTGCAAATGGTGTACTCAACAGCGAGGCCCACGCTGAGAGTTACGACCACGATTCAGTCGGCAACCGAACACTGAGCCATTCGGGAGGCACATACACTTATGAGACCTTGCCAGGTGGAACGCCGGGTAGACTGCTCGCAACCGGCGCACACTCCTACCAATACGACGCCGAAGGCAACCTCCGGCGTAAAGTCAACTTGTCAACCGGAGAGGTGCTCGAACTCGATGTCGATCATCGACGCCGAGTCAGACAGGTACGCGTACTCGATAGTCAGAACGTCGAGATTGCTCGAGAGAGTTACTCCTACGATCCAGCAGATCGATTGATTCGAGTGGATGGGCCCGGCGGTACGCGCTACATCATGTACGATGGACTCAATCCCATTGTCGAACTCGACGGCGGTGGCACGGTCGTTCTGCGCCGTATGTACGACCGAGCGCTAGATTCTGTGCTCGCGGAAGACAGTACAAATGGTTCAGTTTGGCTGCTCAAGGACAACGTCCTAAGCGTCATGGATTCGGTCCAAAACTCCGCATCCGCTGGCGTCGTAGGTGAGTGGCGCTACGACTCGTTTGGGTCTCAACTCTCGGGCGGCACAAATTCTTTGGAGAGCATGCGTTTCCAGAGTCGGCCCGTAAGCTCAGTCAGCGGACTCGGTTACTTCCGTGGTCGATGGTACGAACCAGAGACCGGACGCTTCACCGCGGAAGATCTCTACCTTCCTTACGGATACACATTTGGGGCAAACAACCCGACGATTGGAATGGATCCACGCGGAGCGTCGGTCCTGGTAGAGTACGCTTGTTTAGCTTCGGCAGCCGTCGGACAGGCTAAGCCGATAATTGACTACGCTACCTCGGTCGCAAACCTCTACACGGTCATTGCCGAAATCGTTGATTCGCCAACACCTGAGAACTTGGGTAGAATCGATTCAGCTCTCGGCGACTTGGGACTAGGCATTGCCGGGCTCTTCCCCTCGCCGCCGTCAGGTGCAGGAGGGCTTTCAACGTTCGCCTTCGATACCTTCTGCTCGACAAGTCCTGGCGCAAGGAGCAGAGTCGACAGTCACTATCGAAACCTGCGCAGTGACATCCGGGCCAAGACTGCGGATCCCTCAGACATCCGCAATTGGAATCGTGGTGGCTGGTGGGGCTACACGTCAGGTCCAGGTCGAAACATGATTCACATTCGCTGAGGGACCCAAATCTTAGAGGCCAAGGCTCTTCGTTTGAGAAAATCGATTAGCTCGGGCCAGAAAACGTCCCAAGCCGGGTCCCCCGGCGATCAAACTCGTACAGCTCCGGACGGTGGTGCTCCCGCTCCTCACGGCACCCTCCGGGGATTCGAGCACGATGAACACTCAATCTACGACGGGCGAACGGAATCTGCACTTGGGCTGTGGGCGGACGATAAAGTCTGGCTAGATCAACTTGGACCCGATGGCGGTTCCGCGAGTTGATGTCCTTCTTCATTTCGACGACTGCGCGCGAATGGCTGTTCCGTTTGAGGATGACAGTATCGATGAATTTCTTGGAAGTCATTTAGTCGAGTATCTGTCCAACCGGTTGCCTTTCATGCAGGAGCTGTATCGGGTGGCGAAGCCCGGGGGCACTGGCTGTCTTCACCGTTCCTATGGCTCAAGCGACAAGACTCTGTCCCCCTCGGTGAGTCAAACTTTGTTAGAGCAGGGCGTTCCCGGCTAGAAAACCAGCTGGACGAGGGTGATAGGCGTTAGGATTCTGGGGTACCGCTCCAGAGTCCCCCAACCGCTGCACCGATCATGTCCATGAAGCTTGCTGCCCATTTGCTGCCGATGGCAGCGTAGCTGCTGTGAGCTGGACGATCCTCTCTGCCCTGTTCCTTGGCTTGCTCTTTGCCTACCTGGCGCTCTTGCTGCGCCGGGCGGAGCTGGAACGCATGGGCAGGGCCATTGCCGAGCGCAAGCTCGCAAAACGTGCGGGCACACACGTCGCGAGGCTTCAACATCCGCAGATTGATCTATCGCGGTGCTTGGGATGTTCGGCGTGTATCACCGCCTGCCCCGAGGATGGCGTGCTCGAATTGATCCATGGGCAAGCGGCTGTGGTCCACGGTGCGAATTGCGTTGGGCACGGGCATTGCCAATCGGCCTGCCCCACTGCCGCCATCGTAGTTGATCTCTCAGACGTCGAAGAGCGCAGCGACTTACCAGCTCTCACGCGTTCATTGCAAGCCGTTGGCGTACCCGGACTGTTCATGCCGGGTGAGATCACTGGCTACTCCTTGATTCGTAGCGCTATCGAACAAGGCCGCAGCGTGGCTCGCGCGGCTTTGGAGACCAGCAAAGGAATTGATCCGGCACCTGGTGAAGATCAACGCGGCTGCGATTTGCTGATCGTTGGAGCCGGCCCGGCCGGTTTGGCCTGCGCAGTAGAAGCTCAAGAGCGTGGCTTGAGCGTGCAAGTCATTGAACAGGGTGCTTTTGGCGGAACGGTGGCTCAATTTCCCAGGCAGAAGCTGGTGATAACGCAGCCAGTCTTCCTTCCCGGCTGGGGCGAGCTTGATCAAGAGGTCTACACGCGCGAGGAGTTGCTCGCCATTTGGAAAGAGATCGCCGAGGAGCAGGACCTTGAAGTTCACAGCGGCGTGACCTTTCTGGGCTTGGAACGCCAAGCGAATGATCGTTGGCTCGTAGCAACCAGCTCAGGCGAATGGAATGCGGGCTCCGTTTGCTTGGCCCTCGGCCGGCGGGGATCCCCCGCGCGGCTTGGAATACCTGGCGAGGATCTAGCGAAGGTCAAGTACTCAATGTACGACGCCCGCGCTTACCAGGACCGTCACATATTGGTGGTTGGTGGTGGCGATAGCGCAGTCGAGATTGCTTTAGCGCTGTCCTTGCAAGAAGGCAATGTGATCACACTCTCTTACCGCAAGGAACAAATCGTCCGTCCTTGCAGACGCAATCGGGAAGCACTTGAAGAAGCAGTTCTACAAGGCAGGCTAGGCCTTGAACTCTCGACTGATCTCAAGAATATCGGGGCGCAGGAAGTCACCCTTCAACGCTCAACCGAAGAAGACCGCGGCGAGTTCTGCCTCACCAACGATGACGTCTTCATTGCCATCGGAGGAACGACTCCAATCGAGATGTTGCAGCGCCTGGGGGTCTCCTTTGATCCCAAGGATCGTGAGATTTCTGGAAGGTCACTCGGGAGCCATGTCCCCCATGTGGAGCGCAAACGCCTCTTGATCAGTGTGTCCGCTGCCTTATCTGCAGCGGCTTTGACCTTAGGTTGGGCGCTTGTCAACCTTGACTACTATCGCCTAGAGCTTCCCGAACGCCCACTCTCCGCAGGCTACAAGTTACTTCGTCCGGCGGGCTACGTGGGAATCGGGCTGGGCATTGCAGCAGCTTTGATGATTGCTCTGAACCTGGCCTATCTCTTGCGGCGCTTGCCCTGGATTCCACTGCGATCAGGCAAGTTGCGGCATTGGATGACCGTACACATCGTCACCGGGATCCTGGCGCTACTGCTCGCCTTCTTGCACGGTGGAATGCACATCGGCGACACACTCGGTGGTCACGCCACGCTCAGCTTGTGCTTCCTAATCTTCACCGGTGCTGTAGGACGCTATCTGTATTCTTTCGTGCCACGCGCTTCCAACGGTCGGGACTTAATTCACGATGAGGTTCAGGAGGAGTTGCGCCGCCTATCAGGTGAATTGGATGAACTTTCGGGCGATCTGGCGGACAGCATCCGCTCCGCCCTCGCGCAGGAAGAGGCTGAAGCTCTTTGGAAGGGCGGCTATCTGCGTAAGTTTTGGAGCCTGATCACGGCACGATCGCGTGCCAAGCGGGCGCTCCAACGCATTGAGAGCGAAGCGCGGGCCGCGGACCGCGACGAAGAGCAGATACAAGAAATACTGATGCTGGTCGTTCGCGCCCAACACAGCTCGCAGTCCGCGTCGCACTTTGAGGAGCTTCGCGGGATGCTAGCCAGTTGGAGGCACTTTCATCGCTGGATGGCGCTACTCTTAGTATTGATCGTATCTGCGCACATTTGGGATGCGCTGCGTTACGGTAATATCTTCGATTGATCTCCAACCACTCCACCCCCCCGACTCCACGCGCCCTTTGGCGCAGCCCTAAATTTTGGCTAGCGCTGCTCTCCTTTGCTGCCGTTGTCGCACTCTTTGGCTGGGAAGAAGGACGCACCGTGCCGACGCCCATCAGTGCGGTCCATGCCATGGAGAGCGAGCTGATCACATCGGACGATTGCGCGCGTTGCCACGGCAGTTTGGCGCAAACGATGGCGGAGGCGTGCATCGAGTGCCATGAGCCAATTGGTAAACAGCTAGAACAAGCAAGTGGATTCCATGGCGAAGTCATCAAAGAGGCCGCCGAGCGTTGTGGCAGGTGCCACATCGAACACGCGGGGCGTGAGTTTCCGTTAGTCGGCGATCTGAGCTTTGTTCTAGCAGGCTTCGCTTCACGAGAAGACTTCGACCATCCCTTCGCTGATTATGATTTAGATGGGGCTCACGATGACTTGGACTGCGTCGCTTGCCATGAGCATGCGGACGACACCCTGCTCGCCAAGGGTGCGCTGCGATTCCAAGGGGCAAGTCAACTGTGCCTCGATTGTCATGACGAATCGCCCCACGAAGATCGCATGCTGCGCGCTTGCGTGGATTGCCACGGGCAAGAGCAGCCCTTTCTTGAGCTCGCTACCTTCGTGCATGATGAACGCTTTCCACTTAGCGGCGCACATGCCGTTGAAGATTGCAAGAACTGCCACGAAGCGCAGACGCAAAATTCCATCGAAGCTCTGGCCAGTCTAGCCGAATTGCCAAGGGTACGCAGATGCGAGTCGTGTCATGAGCCGCTCCACGCAGAGTCTTTTCTGCAAACAGTTCTCTCCCAAGTCGAAGAGCCGCCCGCTGATCACTGCATCCTGTGTCACACGATGCAGCACGCAGAGTTCTTTGATGCGCGTGCGAACCTTGATCTCGAGCAGCACGCAGCCAGCGACTTCGCTTTGGACGCGCCCCATGATGTTCAAGAGTGTGTAGATTGTCATAAGCCGGAACTCCAATGGACAGATCGCTTCCCAGGACGTGCACGCGAGGACTGCGCGGCTTGCCACGAGGATGCGCACAACGGGCAATTCGCCCAGAGCACTCCCTTCGCCCAATGCTCTGACTGCCATCTCCTCGACCGTTTTATTCCCGCCCGCTTTGATCAGGTAGAACACGCAAAGACAGCCTTCCCTCTGATCGGGAAACACCAAGCCGTGGGCTGCTATGCCTGTCATTCACTTCTGAACACAGGCTCCTTGCAACGTGAGTGGCACGGCACTGATTCCGCGTGCGCGAGTTGTCATGAGGATGCACACGACGAATTCTTCGACGAGCGCCTTGTCGTACTAAACGAAGCGACCGCATCCGCGTGCTCCGACTGCCATGAGCCAACGGGTTTCACGGATGCTGCTGATGACTTTAAGGCAGATCATGAACGCTGGACTGGATTTGCATTGGACGGGGCTCATATGGAGCTCGAGTGCAGCGAGTGCCACCCCGCCGCACCCGAGTTCGACGCCTTCCAGCGGCGCTTTGGTCGAATTGCAGAGGTTTGGGGAGAGTCGCCGAAGAAGCAACAGCCCTGCGCCGCTTGCCATATAGATCCCCACGAAGTGGACTTCAATGCGCCTGGTCAGGCGCAACA
>JBLIOI010000014.1:0-60599 GCA_047639675.1 Planctomycetota bacterium
AAGCAAAGCTCTGCCCAACCTGAACTCTGGCCCAACATTCAGCGCGATCACACCTTGGTGCATCAGTTGCACCACTTGAACGGGGAAGAGGTTCGGGCCTTATCCCTCGAAGTGGCTCGCTACGAAGGACTACTAGAGGGTGATATCCACTCCAACTAGATTGGTCACTCGATCTGGATTACCCGCTATGAAGGCGACAAAATCGAAACGGCCACCCACGTAGTCCTGCAAAGTTTCTGATCGGAAATTGGCCCAGGCTGTGGCCTGTCCAGCGCCGTCGAGTGCGCCCAGGGTGTTCGGAAGGGCCGGCCCATTCGCATTGAGCACCATGAAGCGTAGTAGGCGATCGGCGGTTAGCGGCAAGGAGGTGCTTCCCCACGGCGTTCCCGGCATGGTTCCAGATGCGCTGCCAAGGATGTGGTAGCTGCCGCCAGGATTGGCAGCGTCCGTCAGCGTGAACTCAATCTGACCATCATGCCCGGCGCCAAGGCTCTGCTTATTGGTGAACAATTCAGAGGGCGCAACGACGTCAAACTCCACATCGGGAAATAGCTGAACGTCTCGAATACCGTCCTGCACAACGATTCGCAGACGTGCATGTCCCAGGGCTTGTCCGCCGATTACCGTGAAGCGATAACTGCCATCGCCATTGTTGATCACGCTGGAAACGGTCATGCCTGGATCTTCAATCGAGGTGACCATCAATGTTTGTGCACTCGAAACAACTGGGCGCCCTTGGATGTCGCGCAGCACGACGTCAATGATCGTCGCATCGGCGCCATCTGCTTGTAGCAATTGATCTGTCGTGTAGACCTCGGTTAGGTAGTGATCCGCAAGTCCATTGTGCTCGTTGCGCCAGATTTCTAGAAGTCTGCGCAGGTTGAGAATCGGATCCGGATCGCTAGCGTCGCCGAAGGTGTTGAGCTTGCCGTAGTAGTCGCCGTTTGTGCATTGCGCGCCGGTCACTCCACAAGTGGTGCTATCGATGTCGCCGAGCCTGGAGAGGATCATGAATGCGGTGTAGGCTGAGTGCGTGAAGTCCGGCGGGGGAGTTCCGCATGAGGCGGGCGCATTGCCGTTGCAAGAGCAGCGTCCATCGCCGCCCATCGCGGCTGCGGCCTCCATGGCTGCCATCACTCTCTGACCCAAATCGCCTTGCGCACCAAGCAGCGCTGCCTCAGCCGCATAAACAACCTCGTCTCCTGCCAATACGTTGCCTTGGATCGCGTAGCGCAAATCACCGACGATACCCGTTGCGCCAAGTGCAGCCGTTCCATTTAGTGCGCCGCTATAACTCACCGGCGGACCGTGCAATCCGACCACTCCGAACTGATGCTGATCGACGTTCCAGGCAGCGGCGAGAATGTCGTCAAGAATTTGCTGGGGAGTATTGCCCGCTTGCAGTCCTTCAAAAGTAATGACCTTTGCGCCGTGATAAACCGCCGCCTGGGATGCGCCGCCGCCCTTACCGACGACTACGGATCCAATGAAACCCGGTATTGAAAAATCGGGAATGCAAGTCGCTCCCGCAACGATCACTTCGCCTGTTCGCGTATCCAAAACGACAATGGTCCAAGTCGCATGTACTGGAACGACAGCCAGTCCGACAGCGATTAGCACCGAGAGCGGTCGGCGAAGGAAGCGGAGTGAGTTCGGTATCTGCATGTGTACGGTGGCGTGTTGAGAGCAGGGATACGTCCAAAAGTACCCGATTCAGCCCAATCATGCGGGTATCGTCTCGTCGGAAATCCACTTCTGCCTCTGCTTGAGATTCCCCTCTAGCCATTCCTGTCACTCAAGGCTCATTTCCTCTCCGAGGGTGCCATTCTTGTGAGGGGTGCTGAGCACGTCGAAGAGGCGCTCTAAACCTACAATGGCAGATCCGAAGGCTCCCACGTGGGTGGCTTCGTAGATCCACTCATCGCTATGTCCAGCGTTTTGCAAGGCACTGATATCCTCGTCCGTGATCCTATTCGCGTGCTGAGCCAACTTGCTTAGGTAGCCGGTGAGTTCGCCCGGGAGGGGTTCCGTAGGCAAGCGCTCTTGATCCCTATGCTCCGCGACGGTTGCATCGATCGCGAGTCGCAATCCTGGAGACGTTACACCTGGTGCGCTGAGAAGGAGCTCTCGTCCACGGTGGATTTCCGTTGGGCGCCAGTGGCGGTCAGAGCCTTGGCTGGCCAGAGGTTCTACGCTGCCTCCGCGCAACAGCTTGCCCGCCAGGTTTAGGATTTTCGCCAGGCGCTGACGTTGTGTGCCGGCAGGAAGCGGGAAGTCAAAGGCGTCCGCTATTCGGTTGATCCAATTGTAATGAAAGCCAACGTTTGCGGCTTCTCGCATAGCGCTTTCGTCCAACCCTGCAGATCGAAGTTCGTCGACAAACTGGTGATCGATCTCGCTTGGTCGCAGGGTCAACCTCTCCAGGAGTCGTAGGGCGGCCCGTGTCCTCTCTGGAATAGGCGCAGTCTTCCAGTCAGCGAGTACCGCATCGAGAGTTGCTTGGGGCAGGTGTAGCGCCGCGACCGCGGCGTGCGATTCCAGTCAGAACTTGCAGCTGTTCAAATTGGAAACGAAGGCTGCGAAGAGCTCCGAGTCGCCCTTCTTCCAGCCGCCCGATCCGCGCATCCCGCGCAACATGTATCCGATGAAATCAGCGTGGTACAAGTCTGGCCGGTAGGAGATAGCAAGTGGCGGTCCGGGGTAGCAACCGATAGCAAGCTTAGCAATCTTCAGTCCGAGCTTCATGAACCACGGACGACGACCGCCGTGTATCAAGTCGATGCGCATCGGTGCTTTCCTATTCTTCTCCGAAGATGATCTTGGAGATGCCCTTCGCCAGCCCCGCGAGCCCCACGCCTTCGGTATTGCACATCAGTGCGATTGCGATTCCCTCGTCGGGAAAGGCCAGCAAGTAGGTTGCAGTGCGGCGCTGTGCACCGCCGTGGAAAACCGCGAAGTGTCCGTTCTCTGTGGCCACTCTGAAACCAAGGCCATAGCCCGTTTCCTCTCCACTTTCGGTCTTCTGGGAAGTCCAAAGTAACTCGCGTTCCTCCACGCTCAGATAGTCTTCATCGCATAGGCCAACTGCGAAGTGAGCAAGATCCTGAACATTGGATTGAAAGCCGCCTCCCGCAAGCTTCCAAGATACGTCCGTGTCGCCAGATTCGAATACGCGTCCATCGCTCGTGACGCGATAGCCCGTGGTGCGCTGACTATTCCGCTGGGTAGGGTCGTCGGCTTCGAAGCTCTCCATTCCGAGGGGCTCTCGAATTAGACGGCCAACCTCCCCAAGGAAACCGCGCTCCGAGCAGCGCTCCAAGGCGGCACCGGCCAATACGAATCCGTGCGTGCTGTAAGAGTATTGACTACCGGGTTCGTGAATCAGCTTGGAGCTCTTGAACATGTCGATGGCGCGCACTGGATCCCGAAAGGGATAGTCGACGCCATAATCAGTTCGGGTCACTTGCGGCATATGTCCGTAGTGGACGATGCCACCCAAGTGCCCGAGCAGAAGGCGTGTGCTGACAACGGATTCCTTTTTCGGGAACTCCGGTACTAGAAGGCGGACGTCAGCGTCGAGATCGATCTGATCTGCGAGAGCCAACTTAGCGGCGACGACGCCGGTAATCGCCTTTGAAATGGATGCCCATCTAAAGACTGTCTCGGCGCCAAGCTGCTCGCCGTTTGCTAAGTCGCTCCAGCCCCATGAGCGAACGTCATAGAGTTCACCGTCGATGACAAGTGCCATGGCGAGCCCCACGATCTTGTCGCGTTCAAGTTGGTTCACAATGAGTGGCTCGATTTCCTCCAGCCAGAAGTCCTCCAAGCCTGGTTGGGTAACCGTGCGGGGCAAAGTAGAAGGCAGTTCGACCTCAATCTGGAGATCTGGTGACCACTCTTCGGACTCTCGCTCGAAGCTGATTGCTAGGGGGAAACCACTGTATTGAAACACCCCTTGGATTCCGGAATCACTGGGGCTCAGGTGGAATTTACTGATGGAACCGCCCAGGTCGCAATCCAAAAGCAAATCGTCCTTCGACCGGGTGCCTGACATTAATCCTGGCCCGAATAGATCTGCGTCGAAGGCACCGATCCAGACACCCTCATCCGACTCTTTGAGCGCAAAGCGAATGTTCAGAGGCTTTGGATCAAAAGGAAGGGTCAGAGCGCCCGACCACGTTCCTGTAAAATCAACCTCTTGCTGGCTCGCCATCGTGGGCGCACAGAGGCCGACAAAGAAGATAGAGGCGGAGGACAACCCCATGAGTTTCACTATTGAAGGCATCGTGGTAGAGAATGAGGAGAGATTCGACGGGATATCTGCAACCCTTGGGAACTTTCGTAGCTTGCAGTATTGGAACCCACTCCGTGCGTATCCCCAAGCAGATCATTTTTGTCACGAAGCCTCTAGATAACAGGGGCCAGGAGACTCCAGCATGCAAATCTTGTCCTCGGTTTCGATTAAGTCATCCCTAGCTCTCAGCCTTCTGGCCGGCGGGCTCGCCAGTTCGGCACAGGCAGGCGGTGACTGTCCTGACGATGCTTTTGAGCCCAACGATACCTGCCTTACTGCGATTACACTCGAAGCCGGAAGCTACCCCGATCTCGTCACTACAGAGACCAGTGACGACTTTTTTTCGAGTGGCTGTCCAACCAGGCGAGCGTGCGAAGTTTTCCATTGTCTCGGATGGGAATGGATTCATCACTCTATTTGAAGAAGGCAGCATGGCAGATTGCGGCTTCAGTTCAGCTTTGACCCAAGCTTGGTTTAACGAGAGTGAAGCGATCTCCTTGCAGTGGGCCAACCTGACCGGCGAAGAGCAGTACTTCATCTTCAGTCTTGGCTTCTCCTTCGCATGCACAAGCTATGACATGGAGATTGAGCTGTCGGAGGATTCGTGCAGTGGTTTGGTCGACGGCGGCTTCACTGGCAACCAGGAGTGTTCAACTGCCGCCCCGCTAACCCCCGGATCCTATCCTGGGCAGTTCATCTTCAATGGAACTAGCGACTACTACACCGTAGTCCTTCAGCCGGGAGAACTGGTTAGTTTCGACACGATGGCTCCGCGCACTCCCGGCGCTAGAGTTCGATCTCAAGTTGCTGCCAGTTGCAACAGCCCTGAACTTGTGGGGCACTCGATTCCGATTTTCCTGTTGGGCTTCGTCATTAGGACCTACATCTTCAATCGTAGCGACACTGTCCAAACGTACACGGTTGAGGTCTTCTACGTTCCGGACCCGGCGGATCCTTTCGGGTTCTGCAGTGACTACGATTTGGAGATATCTTCTGAGATGAACCCTCTCGGTATTTTCGAAGGGGATGCCTTTGAGCCAAACGATACGTGTGAAACTCACGCGCCTATCACCGATGGCGTCTATTCGCTAACCAAGGATCTAGTCAACGGTGATTGGTATTCCGTGGTGGTTGAGCCCGGCGAGACACTTAGCTATCGCGTGACGAGCCCCGGGGGATATCTGGTTTCTCATCTCTTCGATGCATGTCCGGAGGCAGGAGGCGCGGCGATTGACGTCGCTGTTCCGATGTCTAACGGGCTACCGGGGATCTCTCTGGATTGGACCAATACCACGAGTACGCAGCAGGACCTGTCCTTCTTTGTCTTGGCTAAGGCGGCGGATGGTAGTTTTGCGACGACTTACAAGCTCTATATGGGAGACGTGGTTGGTGAAGTCTTCTGCAGCTCGACTGCAAATTCAACCGGGGCCGCCGGGGAGATCACTGGTACCGGTTCCACGAATGTGAACCAGGGCAACCTTCGGCTGAGCGCCAGCAACCTGCCGAATAACACCTTTGGTTTGATTTTCTTCAGCGAGAACGAAGTCCAGCCCACGCCCTTCGGTAATGGCATGCGCTGTTTAGGGGCTCCTTTCTATCGGTTGCCCGTGGGCAACTCGGGAGGTAATGGAACGCTATCCACCCTCATCAACTGGAGCAATCCGGGGTCAGCAGGCGTGATCACGAACGGATCGACATGGAGCTTCCAAGCCTGGTTCCGCGACACGGCGGGGGGCGGCGCGCAGTTCGACCTCTCCGACGCCATGCGCATCGAGATGTAGTCGGGCTTTGCTGTAAGGCAGCGAAATCGAGCGAGGGCATTCTCTGCCATCATCGAGTCGACCCCAGACCAGGATCCAATGGATTCAGGTCTGGGGTCGACTCGATGATGGCAGAGAATGCCCTCGCTCGATTTCGCTGCCTTACAGCCGCTAGGACAAGACCTCGTCCGCCGCCTTCAACAACTCTTCCAAGCCTTCTTCCGTATGGTCGCCCATGTGTCCGATGCGGAAGGTCTTGCCCTTGAGATCGCCGTACCCGTTGGAGATCTCGAAGCCACGTTCGGCGAGGCCAGCGACAAATTCTGCGACATCGATGCTCCCGGCGTTGATGCAGGAAACGGTAGGTGAGGTGAACTCGGGGCCTGGGAAGAGGCTGAGTCCGTGACCCTTGGCCCATGCAGCTGTGCGTTCCTGCATGCGCGAGTGCTTGTCAAAGCGTGCCTCCCAGGCGTCATCACCGCGCTTATTGCGTTGCCCTTCGGGTAAGGTCACGCCAGCTGAAATATCTTCGAGCTGTTTGGCTAAGGCGTAGTACAGGGACGTCGTGGGCGTGGCTGGAGTTTTGCGATTGGCGTGACCTTCGATCAGCTTGACCGGGTCTAAGTACCAGCCACGATGCTCTTGTTTGCGGGCAGTTTCCAAGTACTGCTCGGTCGCGCAAAAAACGGTGACACCAGGCGGAAGAGCGAATGCTTTTTGAACGCCTGCCAAAGCGAAGTCGATTTCATTGGCGTCAAAGTCAACCGGGGCTCCGGCGATGTAGCTGACAAGATCCACCAAGAGCAGGGTGTCGGGATAATCGCGTAGGACATCGCCGATCGGTCCGAGGGGCGTGCGCACTCCCGTAGAGGTTTCGTTGGAGACGATCGTGACTGCGTCAAAGGGTCCTTCTTCTTCAATGGCGCGGCGTAGTTCGCTCGGATCAACACCTTCGCCCCAGGTGACTTCGAGGGTGGTCACATCCTTATTGAGAAGTTCAGCCATCTGGCGATAGCGCTTACTAAACGCTCCGTTCTCAACGCACAAGACGCGCTTGCCGACGCCGCGCAGGGACGATTCCATCATCCCGGACGCGCTGCATGAGTGCACCGCGACATGCGCACCAGAACCTGGACCGAGCCCGAAGGCGAGTCGCAGGTGTGGGTCGAGACGTTCGATGAGTTCAACCATCGCTTTGGATCTGTGACCGATCGCGGGGCGTGCGCACTCGGCAAGAATCTCGGGACGGACTTCAGTGGGGCCGGGAATCCAGAGCATGGGAGGTTGGGTTCAGGAGCTAGCGGCGGCGAGGAGTTCCTCGTGACCGCCTAGTTGAGTGAGGAGGTCTTGTTCCGCAGACGAAAGCAAGAGTGGCAGGAGAGCTGCGAGGTCTTGGACTTCGCAGGTGATTTTGGAGGCATCGAAGACATTGGCGCGACGCGCGACGCCTCCGTAGGCGATGAAGCGTGACACTTCGGTGGCTGCCTCGAGGTCTGTAGCGCCGTCACCGGTGAGCACCACGGCTCCGGCTCCGGAAGACGAGGAGATCTCGCGCAGCACAGAAATTTTTCCACCGCTACGCGCCAAAGGAGACGACTCATCAAAGCCAGCGTAGGCGCCACCCGCATCGAAGTAGATGTCAACCGCATGCACGTGACCGGGGGCATTGATACCAAGTTCGCGTGCGAAAGGCAGGACCGCGGGTAGTAACCCGCCGGAAACAACCATGACACGTTTGCCTAGAGCATGCAGGCCTGCGATGAGTTCCTTGGCATGCGGCAGGGCTTCGCGCAGGTAGTGTGCAGCGACCTTGTCAACATCCTCGCGTGTCGGCTGGATCAGGGCCAAGCGCGCTCCGTAGGCTTCTTCGAGGGGCAGAGCGCCCTCCATAGCGCGCGCCGTCAAGGCTTCCACTTCAGCGCGACAGTCACTTGCCAACTCTTCGATGCCCTCGATACGCGAGAGCGTCGAATCGCAATCAAAGACCACTGTCCCGTAGGGCGGCGGAGTGTCTGGGATCGTTGTCATCGTACCTACAGTTCGATCAAGCGCGTGTGCTCGATGGCTTTGAGGTCATTGATTGTAGTCATCGTTCCTGAGTCAGGAACGCAGTCCAAAGAAAGGAAGCCCATCGCTCGATCCTGGTTGCGTTGTTCTCCGCTGCCAAGTTCCATGCGCCGGATGTTGACTCCGGCTTCGCCCAGAATGGTTCCGACATCACCGATCACACCGGGTTGGTCGTTGTGGGTGGTGATCAAAATACAGCCCGTGGGATCGAGATCGAGATGTAAGTCGTCGACGCGAACCAAGCGCGGGTTGCTACCAAAGACAGTGCCGCAGACCACGTGGCTCATCTCGCCGCCGCGTGACGAGGCACGGACTTTGATCAAGTCTTGAAAGGCGTAGCTTTCTTCATCGGAACCCTCGAGCAGACGGATGCCGTTGTCTTTTGCAATCAGCGGGGCGTTGACGTAATTCACGCCAGCAACAGTGCGTCGCAAGCTTCCGACCAAAATGGACAGGGGCAAGTAGCCCTTGCCTTCGCCGACGGCTTGACCCGAGAGGGTGACCTCTAACTTACGAATAGGCTCATCCATGCTTTGCGCCAGGAAGGATCCGATCTTCTCAGCTAGAAGCACGTAGGGAGCAATTTGCTTCAACGTCGTTGCGGAAACCGCAGGTGCATTGACCGCGTTGTGTGCGACGCCTTCTGCCAGGAAGTCGCCGATCTGACGAGCGATGTCGACGGCCACATTGAATTGAGCTTCGTGGGAAGAAGCGCCTAGGTGGGGAGTGATCAGCACATTCTCGCGATTGACCAAGGGGTGATCGGCAGCGGGGGGCTCTTGTGCCAAAACGTCGAGGGCAGCGCCCGCAATGTGCCCTGAGTCGAGAAGGTCCGCCAATGCCTCTTCGTCAATCAAGCCGCCGCGTGCCGCGTTAATGATCCGCACCCCGGGACGAGTCGACTCCAAGCGTTCGCGCGAAAGCAGATTGCGTGTCGAATCGAGTAGCGGAACGTGCAGGGTGATGAAGTCCGAGGACTGGATCAACTCGTCTAGATCGATCAATTCGACACCATCGATCGGGGACTTCTTGCCGAGACCCTGGAGGTAGGGGTCGTGGGCGACGACTTCCATGTGCAAACCGAGGCAGCGATCGGCAACCACGCGACCGATGCGTCCAAGGCCCACAACGCCGATGCGCTTTCCGGTCAATTCGGTTCCGAGGAGTCCCTTCTTACTCCAGGTGCCTGCGCGCACCCGGCGGTTTCCAGTGGCCACGTGGCGGGCTAAGGAACAAATCAGAGCCACGGCCAACTCGCCGGTGGTGGTCGTGTTGCCCGTTGGGGTGTTCATCACGACGATACCGAGTTTGGTCGCTGTTTCGCAGTCTACGTTATCTACGCCGACTCCAGCGCGCCCTACGACGCGCAACTCGTCAGCGGCCTCGAGCACACGTTTCGTAATTTTGGTCGCCGAGCGCACGATCGCTGCGTGGAAGCCAATGATCTTCTCCACCAGCTCGTCTTCACTCAATCCAAGGGCGATCTCCGGCTCAAAGCCGCGCTTCCTGAAATCTTCGATGGCGGCGGCTGCGAGTTCATCACAGATCAGAATGCGTGCTTCGGCAGGATGAAGCAGTTGGGTCGAGGGTGCCATGTGGCTGGGTTCGCTTGGGTAGGGGGTGTATGGGGTTCTCGATCAACCGCCGAGTACGGCGCGGATCAAGTGCTCGACATCGAGGTCGGCATTTTTCTTGGCGGTCTTTTCAACCAGCTTGAGTGCTTCCTTCTCTTTATAGCCGATGGAGACTAGCGCCGAGACAGCATCGGCAACGCGCGTTTCCTGCGGTGCAGCCGGAGAGTTCGTGCCGAGATCGGTAAAGGCATGGTCGCCGGCGATTCGCGTGACCTTGTCGCGCAAGTCGAGCAGAAGCTGGTCCGCGGTTTTCTTGCCGACTCCCTTGACGCGCGTTAGCGCCTCGCGGTTCTCGGTCATGATAATCTCCACGAGCTGCTCGGGGGAGAGCCCGGAGAGAAGCATCAAAGCCACCGCTGGCCCTACACCGCGAACGGAAAGCAGCAAACGAAATAGATCGCGCTGCTCCATGTTCGCAAAGCCGTACAGGGTCTGAGCATCCTCTCGCACGACTTGGTGCGTCCAGACTCGGACGGGCGGCTGTCCCTCAAAGCGCGAGCCAAGGGGCACCGCAAGGAAGTAGCCCACGCCTCCCACGTTGATCACCAAGCTGGTGGGTGCCTGGCGTTCCACTTTTCCTTCTAGAAATTCGTACACGAGTTGCCTGGCGGGTAGGAGAGGGAAGGAGTGGAACGAGAGGAGCCGATACGGCGCTGACCGCATCGGCTCATGAATTTGGTGGGGGCTCCTCGCTAGTTGGACGAGCTCCGTTGGCGGCCATCTAGTTGGACGATTTGAGAGTGAGACTGAACTCGGTCAGTTTCTCTCGCAATTCGACCAAAGAGGTGACGCCGAAGTTCGGCATACCCAGCAGCTCATCTTCCGAGTGCTGGATTACATCGCCAACAGTCAAGCAGCCGAGGGCTTCAACCGTGCGACGTGCGCGGATTGAAAGTTCCAGATCGGCGATCGGACGGTTCATGGCTTCTACGTTGTTGCCACTGGTGTAGCGTCTGACTGACTGTTCGATGCTGAGTACAGCCTCTTCGCGAGCCATGCCAAGTCGGAGCCCTTTGCTGCCAAGGATTTCCTTTATTTCGTTCAGCGAAGTCTCTCCGAAGTTCTTGTAGGACAAGAGCTCCTGCTCGGTTTTACGGACGAGGTCTCCCAGAGACATTATATTCATCTTGTTCAAGCAATTGCGTGCACGCACGGAAAGCTCGAAGTCGGTGATCGGGATGCGCAGGATCTGGTTGAGGCGATCTTCTTTGCGTTCAAGATCTTCGTCGTAGTACATCGACATGCCGGACCTGGCATGGCTCAAGAACATACGTGCCTTGGGATCGGTCGGGTCGTGGCGGTTGACCGTGTCGTAACAGGCAGCGGCTTCTTGGTCGCGGCCCATATCTTCGAGCAAGAGCCCCAAGTTCATCAGGATCTTGCGCTCAATCGGGCGCGCCTTACTGAGGGTTTGGTAACAGTTGAGGGCCACGTCGTCGAGACCTGTACGCTCGCAGACGAAGGCCAAGCGGAACAGGTTCGCACGCATGTGCGGAGCGAGTTCGCGCGCGGCGAAGTAATGGTCGACTGCCTCCTGGAGGTTACGGCGCTCCTCGGCGGCGCGTCCCAGGAGGTAGTGGCCTTCGGCGCTCTCTGCGAAGCCTTCGACCGCACCCGAGAGGTCGGCGTCAAGCTGATCGAGGGCCTTATCCGCCGTTTCATTTTCAGCTTCGGGCAGTGCTGCTTCGAAGCGTGCGCCGAAGTATCCAGCGAGGGGCTTGTGCTCACCCGGGTACTTTTCGGCCAAGCGCTTGAAGATAGGCTCCGCGTCGGCGGGACGTCCCAAAGACATCAGCGCGTTGGCATGAGTAAAGGAAGCGACATCGTCGCTCTCGTGGCTAGCAAGGAGTGTGCATGCGCCTTCGTAGTCTGCCACCATCCAAGCGCCGAGGCCGCGTCGGCGACCTTCGTCGCCTGCTTCCTCAAGTGTTGCCACTTCTTTTTCGAAGGACTCGAAAGTTCTGCGGTTGACGAAGATTTCTTCGCGCGCGTCCTGCAGGAACTTGAAGCTCGGGATTTCGGAGTCCTTGAGGTTGAAGGTTAGTTCAACGATCGGCTCCGGTTCCGGTTCGGGCTCGGGCTCCATCACGTAGGAGTCCATCATCGATTCGGAATCGTCGTCGTCGGGCGAGACGTATGACTCCATGTGACCCGTGTCATCATCGTCATCGTCATCGTCATCATCTTCCGGATCTTCGGAGATGTACGCGTCCATCATCGTTGCTGCCTCGGGCATCGATGTAGCTTCTGGCTCCGGCATTGCTTCGGGAGCTGATGCATCGGACTCGATGTTGGAAGTGGATTCGGGCTGAAGCTCGGAGTTGGGCATTTCTGCCTCAGGCTCCGGCTGCGTGGTTTCTATGTCGCTCACGGGCAATGAAACGCTGACTGCGTGTTGGCGGGACGGAGAATTAATGTGCAGGGTCGAGAACGAATGCTCGATGGGCACGAGGTCCCGAAGAATCGAGCGAAAATAATAGGTTTCTGAGAGGGGAACGTCAACTCGGGCAAGGAAGCAGAATCCTGCGAATCCCAAGAGTGGTGCTGGAATTGGGTCCGCTCGCCGAAAACTGCCGCAGGGCCAGAGAAACGGGCGTGCCGGAAGCGTACCTTTGGGATGCAGATGCTGGCTCACACCAGGACGACAAAGGGCGATGCGCCAAGGGCGCAAATGAGGTGAATTCGTGGATAGATTGATTGTGGAGGGCGGACACGTTCTCGAGGGCTCCGTGGCTACTGCGGGGTCTAAGAACGCTGTATTACCGATTCTGGCGGCCTCTTTGCTGACAGAGGAAACCGTGCGCGTGACTAATGTTCCACGCCTCTCGGATGTGGAAACCATGCGCCTTGTCCTGGCGGATTTGGGGTGCGTGTCCGAGTGGTCGGGGGATCGCAGCGTTGAATTACGTTCAGAAAAACTCTCTTCCAGCCGGGCTGGGTGGGAGCACGTGCGCAAAATGCGCGGCTCGGTTTGTGTTCTGGGGCCGCTTTTGGCGAGAACAGGCAGAGCGGAAGTCAGTTTGCCCGGTGGTTGCGTGTTCGGCGTACGGCCTATCGACGCGCACCTGCGAGGATTCGAGGCGTTGGGTGCCAAGGTGCGGATCGAGCACGGCTTTGTGATCGCCGATGCGCCCAAGGGCGGATTGGTCGGCGCCGAGCTATTCCTCGGCACGCCCTTTGGATCCTCGGTGCTTGGCACCGCAAATATCATGATGGCTGCCACCTTGGCCAAGGGCCGTACCGTGATCCACGGCGCTGCCTGCGAACCAGAAGTCGTGGACTTGGGCCAGTGTCTCAATTTAATGGGCGCTGAAATCGAAGGTCTCGGTTCACCTCGTATCAGCATCGAGGGCAAGAGTGAGTTGGGTGGCGCCGAGTGGGAAGTGATCCCTGATCGCATCGAAGCGGGCACCTACGTCATCGCCGGTGCAATGACTGGCGGCAAGGTGCGCGTTACCGGTTGTCGTCCCGACCACTTATCAGTCTTGATTGAGCGCTTGCGCGATGCTCAAGTCCCCATTGAGGTTGGCAGCGATTGGATCGAGACTCAAAAGTACAACCCGCGAGCGGAGGCCGAGCGCCCGCGTTCGACAGATGTCACCACCCATCCCTTTCCTGGCTTTCCGACGGACCTACAGGCCCAGTGGATGAGCTTGATGACCATGGCTGACGGCATCTCTATCATTACCGAGCGCATCTATACCGACCGCTACATGCACCTGCCTGAATTAGCTCGCCTCGGCGCCCAAGTGCGACGCGAGGGGTCCGCTGCAGTCGTTCGCGGTACGACGCGCATGTCCGGCGCGCCGGTCACCGCTTCAGATTTACGGGCCTCGGCGGCCCTGGTCCTGGCTGGACTGGTGGCGGAGGGGGAGACAGAGATTCACCGGGTTTATCACATTGATCGCGGTTACGAACGGGTTGAGGAGCGCTTGGCACCCTTGGGGGCTGTCATCCGCCGCGTCCGCGAGTAAACTCCGCCGACCTCCTCTGCTTCCAAACTCAACCTTCTCATCCCGGGAAGGTGACCCAACCCGGCACTGCGCGAGATGTTCGAGACACTCACCGATCGCTTATCTGACACCTTTTCCTTCATGCGTGGGCGCAAGGCGCTGACGGAGGAGAATATTAGTGAAGGTCTGCGCGAAGTTCGCCAGGCGCTCCTGGAAGCCGACGTCCACTTCGGCATTGCACGCGATTTCACGGAGCGCGTTCATCAGCGTCTGCTGGGCGACGATCGCCTGAAGGGCGTCGATCCTTCGCAGCAGTTCGTGCACGCCTTCCACAACGAGCTTGTGGAACTGATGGGGCCGGAGGATGCCCAGTTGCAGTTTGCGAAGTCGGGCCCGACCGTGATTTTGATGGCGGGTTTGCAAGGCGCGGGCAAGACCACCACTTGCGCCAAGCTGGCGAGGTTCCTTCGCGAAAAACACACCAAGCGCCCGCTACTCGTTGCTGCTGACATCAAGCGCCCCGCTGCCGTCGAGCAACTCAAAGTGCTTGGACGTCAACTCGACATCCCGGTTTTTCACGAGGAAGGACTGACGCCTCCTAAGGTTTGCGCCGCGGGCGTTAAGTTTGCGGAGAAGAACGGCTACGACGTTGTCTTGCTCGATACCGCGGGTCGTTTGCACGTGGACGACGACTTGATGGACGAGGTGGCGAAGATCGCTAAGGTCACCAAGCCGCACAACCAAGTCTTGGTAGTCGATGCCATGACAGGCCAGGACGCGGTCAATTCGGCAAAGTCCTTCCACGAGCGTTTGGAGCTATCTGGCTGCATTCTGACGAAGATGGACGGCGACGCGCGCGGCGGTGCCGCACTCAGTTTCAAGGAGGTCACGGGCGTCCCGATTCTGTTCACAGGTACCGGCGAGAAAATCGAAGACCTGGACCGTTTCTATCCGGAACGCATGGCCGGCCGAATCCTCGGCATGGGTGATGTGGTCGGCCTTGTCGACAAGGCTCAAGAAGCGATCGATGACAACGAAGCCCAGGCGCAGATGGAGAAGATGCTGCTTGGCAGCTTCACCCTGGAGGACATGTTTTCGCAGATCCGCATGATCCGCAAGCTGGGGCCGATGAAGAAGGTGCTCGGTATGATGCCCGGGATGCCGAAGGAAGTGCGCGACATGGACGTGGACGACCGCCAGATGGATCGCCTGGAAGCGCTCTTCACCTCGATGACGCCGATCGAGCGCTTGAAGCCGGATACTCTCGACATGAGTCGCCGGCGACGCGTTTCGCGTGGCGCGGGTCAAGAAGTCGGTGCGGTCAACGAGTTGCTCAAACGCTTCAAGGACATGAAGAAGATGATGAAGCAGCTCAACAAGATGGGCATGGGCGGAATGTTCGGCGCCGGTGCGGCAAAGAAAGACACCTTGCGTGGCATGTCTTCCACGGGCGAGCTGGCGGCTCCCGGTGGGGGCATGATGGAGGGCCTAGGTAATCTCGGTTCTGGCCTTGGGGCCGGGATGAAAGGCCTCGGGAATCGCCTCATGGGCGGTGACGGTGGAGCTGGCGGTCTCCCTGGAGGCATGGGGGACATGGATATGAGCTCCATGATGGGCAATGCCCGCCCGATGGGGTCTTCGGCTACCCGTAAGAGCAGCCCCAAGCGCAAGAAGCGCAAGGACAAGAAGAAGCGCAAGGGCAAGCGCTAGAGGTGTCTGCGGGGCCCTGGTGTCCTCTCCAGAGATTTCTTCTTGACGACCAGTTGTCCTAGGAGTCTGGTGGAATTCGTGCGCCTGACCCGGCTCGCTAATTCGGGGTTTGTTCGCTACTCGCATACCTCTACCCAGAGGACGGCATGGACCTTTAGCGAGCTCTACTCCTTCTAGTTTCAACGCCCTTGGTCGCCAGATCACAAACGATCAAGATCCACGTAAACGACCCTAGTCCCTACGACGAGTATGGCACCAGCGTTGCGATCCGCGGCGATGCGGCAACCTTTGGAAGCTTCTCGCACGATCCGAACAAGGTCTATGTCATTGACTTGACGAGCGGGTTCTTGAGCGGGTTCTTGAGCCTGCTGCGAATGGCGTGGTCCACCAATCTGGCCATCGGCTAGCTTTCGGTGGCAACTTCGCTTGCATCGCCGAGCAAGCTATCCCTGGAGGCACGGTGTTGCCTTGTCGAGGGTTCTATGTGTTCGATCACTCTGACAGACGGAAGCGGCGATCTGAGCCGTGGCGACTTTGGCAGCTTCGCCATCCATGGAATCGAGCACAATTACCAGCTCTGGTTTAGGGGCAGTCCTAGCTCCTGCAATCCAATTAGGTTCAATCTGTCCGGTGGATGGGCCGTGACCTGGCAGTGAAGTCCGGCTCTGGGGTGGCCCCTGGAGGGGTCCGCTCTGCCAATTCTCGTCCGTCAGACGAGGATTTGGGTCCAGAACGAACATTTCGTAGCGGAAACTAGGAGCGGACTCTTGCCTCCTAGTGGTGGATCCGGTCTCCTATTCGCCCTTCTACTTCTGGGAAGCGGCTGTCATGCGAGGTCTGACGGCGATTCCTTCTCGTGGAGTGGAAATTTTAGGGTCTGCGAGGACCACACCAACAGCACAATCGCGACCGGCAAATGGCCGGTCCGAGTCAACGAAACCGAACCAGCAAGAACATGGCAGTCGTCATCCGTATGAGGCGCACTGGGCGCCGCAACCGTCCCTGCTACCGTATTAACGTTTCCGATTCGCGCTCACCGCGTGACGGACGCTTCCTTGAGACTTTGGGTCTGTACGACCCGGTCACAGTGGATGCTGAAAAGCAAATCACGTTGAATGTGGAGCGTGCTAAGCACTGGCTTTCCGTCGGTGCTCAGCCCTCTGATACTGTGCGCTCTATCTTCAAGGCTCAAGGAGTCTTCGAAGGAGCCGAGCCCTACAAGCCGCGTAAGCGCCCCGGTCGTAACAAGGCGACTAAGACTCGCGCCACGCGTCACGCTGATCAAGCTGAGCGCGCGACCCGTAAAGATGCACGCCGTAGCGCGCGCGTCGAAGCGGCCAAGGCCGCGAAGGTCGCCACGGCGACCGTCGACGAGTAGACGTCAAGCCCTTCGTTGGCGGGTCAATTCAATGATCCGTCTGCGGGTCAATTCAATGATCCGTCTGAAAGGGCTAACTGTACCCACAATTCGTTTTCTGCAGCGCGCCTGTGGAACGATTCTGAGCCCCCAACCTAAAGCGGCGGGGGGCTTGCTAGTTTGAGGCTCACGCGAGGGACATCGAACGCGTTCGTGTCGTCCGCGCGAAACCCTGCCGCTTGCGATGCGCTCCTTTGCGCCGCTATCCCGTACCTCGGCTATCTTCCTGACGTAAAGGAAGTGGCGAACACCCTAGGGTAGATTCCGTTGAGCAAGAAGTCGGACCTGATCAAGAACCTTGTTGAGAAGATCGAAATCCCGCATTCGTTGCCGGATCCGAGCTTTGAGGGCACGTTGTTGGAGCGTGGGCTGTATTCCGTGCTCCTGCGCGAATTGCCCGATGCACGCGCGAAGAGCGCAGTTGCGGGATTGCGCAAGCACTACGAGGATTACAACGAAGCGCGGGTATCTCAAGCGCAAGACTTGGCGCTCATCATTGCGCCGAAGGGTAAGGGGCTGACGCGCCTCAAGAATTACCTGCCGGCTGCACGCCTGGTTAAGAAGTACTTGCAAGCGATCTTCCAAGAGATTCACGGTCTCGACTTGGAGGGGCTGAACGACGATCCTGTTGGATTGGGTCGCCAGTTGGCCACGATCGAAGTGCTAGGCGCAGCTACAGTGAGCGTGCTGTTGTTCAATTCGGAAGCGGGTGAGTTGCCCGTTTTGGCTGGCAATGTACGCGTACTCGATCGCATGAATGCCATGGCGCGGACGTCTTCCGTTCGCAAGGCTCGCGAAGCCTTGAACCCGATGATTAAAGCTTCTGAGCGTTTGCTCGTGGCTTACAGCCTTGGTTTTGTGGCGGATGGCTGGTGTGACTCGCGCAAGCCTATTTGCTGGGAATGCCCTCTGCTGGACTCTTGCCCTAACGGCGCCAAGGTTCACAAGGACTGGATTGTTCAGCAGGAGCGCTTGGCCAAGGCGCGCGAGAAGGAAGAGGTCCGCTCAGCTGCTTTGGCTAAGAAGGAGGAAGCTCGCCTGAAACGAGAAGTTGAGCGTGAGAAGAAGGTCAAAGTTCTGGCCGACAAGAAGCGCGTCAAAGAGCGCCAGAGAGTCGAGAAGGCCATCACCAAGCGCCGCGAAGAGTCCAAGAAAAAGAAGGACGTCAAGAAGACTCTTGAAAAGAAGAAACTGGCTGCCAAAAAGGCTGCAGTGGACTTAAGGAAGGCCGCCTCGAAGAAGGTGGCTGCAGCTGCCGCCAAAGAAAAGGCCGACGCCAAGAAGAAGGCCAGCAAGAAGCCCGCCAAGAAGCCCGCCAAGAAAGCTGCTAAAAAGCCGGCCGCTAAGAAATCCGCGAAGGCAGCGCCCGCTAAGAAAGTAGCAACCAAGAAAGCGGCTCCCAAAAAAGCTGCTCCTAAGAAGTCAGCCGCGAAAAAGCCGGCTCCCAAAAAAGCTACGGCAAAGAAATCGCCCGCCAAGAAAGCTCCCGCCAAGAAAGCTCCTGCCAAGAAGAAGGCGCCGGCCAAGAAAGCTTCCGCCAAAAAGGCCGCTAAGAAGAAGCGTTAATTGGCTCAGGGACGGCTCATCCTCGGTTCCGCCTCACCCCGGCGTCGAGCAATCTTGGCCTCGGCGGGGCTCGAATTTGATGTCGAGCCTTCCGATGTGGATGAGAGTTTGGAGGGTCGATTTGAGCCGGAAGCTGCGGCCCTCATCCTGGCCCGACGAAAAGCCGAGGCTGTAGCTCTACTGCATCTTGGCGAAGATGTATGGGTCCTCGGCTCTGATACGGTGGTGGCTTTGGGAGAGGGCTCCAGCTTGGAGCTCCTCGGGAAGCCCGAGGACGCTCTCGATGCGCGCCGGATGCTCGAAGCCCTGTCTGATTCGCGGCATCGAGTCGTGACTGGCGTTTGCGTCGTGCGCTGCCTTGACTGGGACCCGAAAGAGCCGGAAAAGGGCCTATTCGACGGTTTTGAGCGCACGTGGGTCAGCATGCGAGAGATCAGTGAGGCCGAGATTGCGGCCTATGTGGACTCCGAAGAGTGGTGCGGGAAGGCGGGCGGATACGCAATTCAGGAGAATGCCGACGCCTTCGTCACGCGCCTAGAAGAGGGCAGCTTCGACAATGTGGTTGGATTGCCCGTGTCCCTGACTTTGGAACTCTTGCGCAATAGTGGTTCATTCACAGGTTAGAGGTCTCCTGACCCTTGCCGAAGAGTCTCTTGCACGCTACCGTGTGCGGCTCATTTTCTAGTTTCCAACCCCTCCGAGACGCTTTTCGAAGCGATAGAGCAGATCCGATGAAGACGGACGTTCACCCCAAATACGTCGATTGCAACGTTCACTGCGGTTGCGGCAATGAGTTCCAAACTCGTGCCACCGTAAAAGAACTACGTGTCGAAATCTGTGGCGTATGCCACCCCTTCTATTCAGGCAAGCAAAAGTTTGTTGACGCTGCCGGACGCGTGGACCGCTTCATGAAGAAGTTTGGTCGCATGGGTACGGGCGTAGACCAGTGACCGGCTTGGCTTCTGCGGCCCCTTCGCGGGGGCCCTTGAGCCAACCGTTTCACTAGGCTTTGCATGGAGTTCGCCGAAGGAATAGTCTCGAAGCTTCGCGAGCGCGCTGCGCGCTACCAGGAGTTGACGGACCTAGTAATGGATCCGGAGATCGCAGCCGACGGCAAGCGATCTTCGGAGCTTTTTCGTGAACGTGGTCAGCTCGAACTCGTCAACGATCTGAACACAAAGCTCGAAGATCTCTACACGCGAGAAGAGGAGGGCAAAGCGATTCTCTCCGAAGGGGGTGATGATGCGGAGTTCCTTGAACTCGCTCAGGCAGACCTCGACGCGGTAGAAGAAGAAGCCGTGGAACTCTACGAAGTGATCAAAGGGGAACTCGTCACCCAGAAGGACGATTTCCGGAGCAAGGTCATTATGGAAATTCGCGCCGGTACGGGAGGCGACGAGGCCACGCTGTTTGCAGCGGACCTCAATCGCATGTACAGGCGCTACTTCGAAGTCCAAGGCTGGAAGCTCGACGAGATGGGGGTGACCCTATCCGAAGTCGGCGGCATCAAAGAGATCACCATCGGAATCGAAGGGGATAGTGTCTGGCGATTGTTGCGCTATGAATCCGGTGGCCATCGGGTGCAGCGCGTACCGAGTACAGAATCCCAGGGACGTATCCACACCTCCGCAGCCACCGTGGCCGTTTTGCCCGAGGCTGAAGAGGCCGAGGTCAACATTAAGGACGAGGACTTGCGCATCGACACGATGCGAGCAAGTGGTCCCGGCGGCCAGTCGGTCAACAAAACCAGTTCCGCAGTGCGTATCACGCACCTTCCGACGAATACAGTGGTGCAGTGTCAGGACGAAAAATCTCAACACAAGAACCGCGCTTCGGCAATGCGAATCCTGGGGTCGCGTCTCTTGCAGGCCGAACAGGATCGCCTCCACCAAGAACGAGCCGAAGAGCGCAAGAGTCAGATTGGATCTGGCGATCGCAGTGCTCGTATTCGTACGTACAACTTCCCGCAGAATCGCGTCTCCGATCACCGTTTGAGCTCGAATTACTCGCTTGAGCAGTTCATGACCGGAAAGTTGACTCCACTCCTCGAGGATCTTGAGAAGTTGGATCGCGAGGAGCGCATCAAGAGCCTCTGAGCTCAGTGGGCGGCGTGCGTGCTCAGATTGCTGCAGGGCGATTTCAGATTGCTTTGCAGCGATTTCAGATTGCTTCGCAGGGATTTCAGATTGCTTCGCAGCAATTTCAGATTGCTTCGCAGCAATTTCAGATTGCTTCGCAGGGTCCTCAGATTGCTTCGCAGGGAGCAATTTTCCACTTTGAAGCGGATCAGGCGCCCAGTCCGTAGCCCAATACGATTTAGCGAGGTAGGCTCGCTGAACCTTGAAACTGCCCGAGCGTTACCCCGCGCAAACCCCGCCTCTCTACCCCAGCGTGACCATGACCGACAGCCAGAAGAATCAGCCCGATGAATTTGACGAGCTCGAGGCACTGCCTCTGGACGCGGAAATCATGGAGCTGCCCGACGATGTCGAGCTTGTCGAATTGGCGGAGCTTCCGGACGATATTGAAGAGTTGCCCGGGGATGTAGAGGCGACGCCGGCGCCGAAGTCGGCTGCTATGCCGGCTCCCAAACCGATGCCCGCGGCCAAGCCAATGCCGGCGGTCAAGCCCGTTGCGAAAGTGGCGCCGAAGCCCGCAGCTAAGGCAGTCGCCAAGCCGGCGCCGAAGCCCGCAGCTATACCCGTCAAGGAGCCCAAGCCCGTGGTCGCGGCCGCTGCGATTGAGACGCCCGCTAAGAGCGAGAGTGCTAGCGCGCCGGCGCCGGTCGCAGCCCCAGTCAAGTCCGCAGATGGCGGAGGCTCACGGCGCGAGCGACAAGAGCGCAATAAGGAATCGCACACGCCCAAGAAGAAAGGGGACCACTGGGCGCGTTGGACTCATTCCAGTCCCAAGCCTAAGCGTGAGATGGAGAAGGCTCCCTCAATTCTTCGCAAGGCGGCCTTGGGTTTGGTCGTCGGCTGTCTCTTGCCCTGGGGCGGAGTGACGCCGGATTGGATTGGAAATGTTGCCGAGAAGTTGATGGTGCTCGGCGGACTGTACGTCTGGCATCAGGCGCACCTCTTGCGCGATGGAATCAAGGTGCCTGGGTTTATTGAGAAGCTCGGGGCTAAGAGTTTCAAGCCGCTCATGATTTTGGCCGCGGTGCTGATCTTGGTTGGCTTCGCACCGATACTGTCCTTCGGCAGCTTGGCCGGGGAGGACATGAAGCAAAACTTCGGGCCCTTCGCGGAGAAGGGCTTCCTGATCCTTGCTGGCTTGACCATGACGCACATCTACGATTACGAGGTGGGCGGTAAGTTCAACCCCTTGTTCCCGATCGTGTTCTTGGCGCCGGGCCTTGCGGGAGTCATCGCTCTGGTCAAAGTCTTCAGCGCCGATCCGATCGGAGCCGGTCAGATCCTTGGTGGTGTGGGTGCTGTACTTGTCGGCATCGCCGGTTGGATGGCAGCTTACACCATGTACGTTGCGATGAAGGAAGCCGTGGCCCACGGCGATGCGAAGAAAAAACTGCAGGCTGAGGCGCGCAAGGAAGCTCGCGCGACGGCTCGTTCGTCCAGTGGCAAGAAGTAAGTGGATTCAAGAGCGGTGAGCGCAACCGGTCGCGACGGGAGCGGCAAGCCCGCTCCTCCGGAAACGGCCGGGGAGATGCTGGCCATGGCCCGCGCCTTTCTCGACCGCAAGGAGATCGAGGAGGCTCGCCTCGAGGCGGAACTGCTCGTCGCCCACGCCCTGGACTTGAATCGCCTTGGGCTTTTCATGGCTCTCGACCGTCCGCTCTCCGGCGCGGAGGTCGATCGGGCGCGCGACTTTCTGGTGCGCCGTGGCAAACGCGAACCGGTGGCCTACATAGTCGGTAAGCGCGAGTTCTATGGACGCGACTTTGCAGTTGGCTCAGGAGTCCTTATCCCGCGCCCGGAAACTGAATTGATCGTCGACCTGGTGCGAAGCTTCTGGGAGGAAAGCGGCGGCGCGGAGGGTTTCAAGATCGCCGACCTAGGCTCGGGCAGTGGCTGCTTGTCGGTCACCCTGGCCCTTGAAGTCCCGGCTTCAGTTGTGGTCGCATCGGACATTTCCGAGCTAGCGGTGGCGCGCACGCAGGCTAATGCGGAGGCGCTCAACGTTCATGTTCAGGTCTTGCGCGGGGACGGGGCCGCAGTTCTTTTACCCCATGGGCCGTTCGATGCCTTTGTCTCGAATCCGCCTTATGTTCTGCGCAGTTCTGCCGCGAGCTTGGAGCCCGATGTGCGAGATTTCGAGCCAGAGCTAGCCCTCTATGCGCCCGAAAATGAGCCCGATTATTGGGTCGCGGAATTGATCCGCTTGGTTCCGAGTCTGTTGCGTTCCGGGGGCCAGCTCTTTGTAGAGCTGGGCTTCGACCAGGGCGAGCGAGTTCTGGCTCTTGCTCATGGCGCGAATTTAGAAGCTCGGCTGCACAATGACTTGGATAGGATTCCGCGCGTGCTTTCGGTGAGTGCTCCGCTGAGTACTCCGCTGAGCTAGGCCCGCCAACGGGCCGCTCAGTTTTCAGGTTCGAATTCCGGATGGGCTTCCACGAACATCGCGATGGCATCCTTCTCGGCATCGGTCAGTTCGGGCATGAAAACGGCAATTTCGTAGTGATCCAAGTGGTCCGAAATGTTCTGGGAGCGAACGACGATACCCGTTCCGCGAATGACCGTGTGCGCACCGCCGTGAGGCAGGTCGAGCTCGATCTTCAGCTGAGTCATCATATTTACCGGGCGATCGAGGAAGAAGCAAACTCCCGCCTGGCTGATATCGCGTACACGGGCCTCGTAACGGCCTTCGGGCAGGTCCAAAGTGATCGGCACATCAGCCTTGGCTCGCGGGAATTGGCGGCGTTCGCGGCCACTAGCTTCGGTTGGGACGATTGAGGCGGAGTTGACGGGCATGGCGATGGGGGCCTAATTGATTCTGTTAGAGATCCGGGCGCAGTTAGCAGTAGCTGTCTACTCGGCCAGCGAATCTAGCTCTCTGGAGGGGCCAAGTCCACAGGGCGCCTTTCGGACCTTTTCCTGGAATCCTGGCTGGGTGTCAGCCGTGAAATAGGGTCGCGGGTTGGCTACACTGCATGGGGAAGCGCTTTCTTCCCCACTACCGAAAAGCTGTACCCCGTCCATGACGGGAGAATCAAAAGACTATGTCGAGTTACAACAAGGTCCTTTTAATGGGCAACCTTACCCGGGATCCCGAGCTCCGTTTCACGAAGAGCAACGTTGCCATCTGCAAGTTCGGTCTTGCGGTGAACCGCCGCTTCAAAGATGCCGGCGGAGAATGGCGGGAAGAGCCGACCTTCGTTGATATCACGATCTTTGGTAAGCGCGGTGAGGCCTTTGCTAAGTTTCACACGAAGGGCAAGACGGCCTTTATTGAAGGAACCTTGCGATTCGACACATGGGAAGACCCGCAAGGCAACAAACGCAGCAAGCTCTACGTCGTTGCGGACACCTGGGAATTCGTCGGATCCAGCGGCGGCCCCGGTGGCGGCGGTGAGGGTGGAGGCTACGCTGCCCGCCAACCTCAGGGCCAACCTCAGGGCCAATCGCAGGAGCAATCGCAGGAGCAACCTCAAGCTCAAGGCGCTTACAGTCGCGAGCCGCAGAGTGGCGGCTACGGCGACCCGCAGCCTGAGTATCTCGAAGTTGACGACACGCCCTTCTAGCTCCTGATGAACCCCAGAGCGCGCTGGCCTGCCGAGTGGTTCGCCAGTGCGCATTAAAAGATTACCGATGGAACTGCGTGTGTTGTTGTTTGCCAGTCTGCGGGAGCGCGCGGGCGTCGATGAGCTCTTGTGCAGCGATTTGCCGGATGGCCTGGACTTGGGGGGCCTAAAGCAATTGCTCCAAGAGCGTCACCCGGAGCTCGGGAACTTGGAGCACATCTCCAGCGTTATAGGTGAGCAGTATGTATCCGATGACACGGTGCTTCGAGCGGGTCAGGAGGTTGCGTTGCTTCCGCCTGTTTCGGGCGGTGATGCTGACCCGGACGAGGCCTTGGCTCTGGGCATTTTCGAGTTAGCCAAGGATCCGATTGACGGACTTCTTTGCCAGGGACGCGTCGAGCATGACTCATGTGGCGCAGTGATCACATTCAGCGGTAATGTGCGTGAATCGAATCGCGGCGAAAACGTGGAAAGGATCGACTATGAAGCCTTCGAGCGTATGGCTCACCCGGAGATGCAGCGCATCTTTGAGCGTTGCCGCCAAGAATTCGGCGATGCGAACGGCGAGCACCCCGAGCGTGCCTTGCGCATGCTTTGTGTTCATCGCATCGGCAGCGTACAGGTTGGTGAGTGCTCAGTCCTGATCGCTGTAGCTAGTCCGCATCGTGCCAATGCTTTTGACGCGGCACGCTTCCTAATCGATGAGCTCAAAAAGAGCCTGCCTGTTTGGAAGAAGGAGGTCTACGCGGAGGGCCACCATTGGATTGGTGACAGGTCATGATGCACGTCACTACAACTCCAGTGACTTCCTTTAAGCAGAACTGCGCAGTTCTGCGATGCGATGTGACCGCCGAAGGGGTCGCCATCGATCCTGGCGGGGACTTGGAGAGCGTTATGGCTCTGGTGGAAAGCCAGGGCATAAAGCTGGTTAAAATTCTCCTGACCCATGGCCACTTGGATCACGCTGCTGACGCGGGCAAGCTCGCGCGCCAGCTTGATTTAAAGATAATCGGTCCCCACGCAGACGATGAATTTTGGCTCGAGGGTCTGCCGATGCAGGCGCAGATGTTTGGCTCCAACCAAGAGGCTGAAGTGGTCAAGAGCGATTTGTACTTGGAGCAGGGCGACAAGGTCTGTTTTGGGGAGGTCGTTCTGGAAGTCTTGCATTGCCCGGGGCACACCCCCGGTCATGTGGCTTTCTTCGACCCCGAATCCAGAGTGGCGATCGTCGGAGACTTGCTCTTCAAAGGGAGCATCGGCCGCAGCGATTTTCCGCGGGGCGACTATGACACCCTGATTCGCTCACTTCAGGAGCAGATCTTGCCTTTGGGTGACGACGTGACTTTCTACTGCGGGCACGGACCAAGTTCGACCATCGGCGAAGAGCGACGGACGAATCCTTTTCTTCTTCATCCAGAACGTTACCGAGGTTGAATGACGGGTTGGATTCGATTCCTGTTAGCCTGTTCCCCCGTTATGCACCCAAGTGCCTTCCCGAAGATCGATGACTGAAAGAACGGATTACTCCCTGAACGTGCGCGGTATCGAGCGTGAAGAGTTGGAAGTGGACGTCCTGCTCGTTGGAGCTGGCCCCGCCAACTTGGCTTGTGCAATTCACTTGCAGCGCTTATTGAAGCAGCGCGGTCTCGAGGACAAGGCGATTCTTGTGCTCGACAAGAGTGAGGAACCGGGACATCACATTCTTTCGGGGGCTGTGATGAACCCAAAAGGAATCGCCGAACTCTTTCCCAATTGGCTTGAGGATGGCTTTCCCGTCGAGAAGGAAGTGACCTACGACGCCTTTGCCTTCTTGCGCGAGAACGGAAAGTACAATCGCTTCGACGGAATGTTGACGCCGCCGCAGATGAAGAATCACGGCAACTACATCATTTCGCTCAACAAAGCTGTGGGCTGGATGGTGGATCGCGCTGAGGAAGCCGGCATTGATATCTACGCTGGCTTCTCCGCTGCGAGCTTGTTGATGGATGGTGAACGAGTGCTCGGTGTGCAGACCCGCGACAGCGGCGTGGCAAAGGACGGTTCGCAGAAGGCGACCTTCGAGCCTGGCATGAATGTCAAGGCGGCGGTCACGGTGCTCGGTGAGGGTTCACGGGGCCACTTGACCAAGGGACTCGTACGCGACTTGAAACTCGATGCTGGTCGCAATCCGCAGACTTACGGAACCGGCATCAAGGAAATCTGGGACATTGGCGAGCGCGCCAAAGAGCTGTTCGGTTCTGTGTTCCATGCGGGCGGCTATCCGCTCGGCAACCACGGTTATGGCGGTGGTTGGATCTACGGCACTTCGCCCACGGAACTCAGCCTTGGCTACGTGGTCGGCTTGGATCATCACGACGCGCGCCTCGATCCCCACGGATTGTTCGTCAAGTTCAAGCAGCACCCCTTCGTCGCGGATTTGATCGCGGGTGGCAAGGTAGTGCGCTACGGCGCGAAGACGGTGCCCGAAGGCGGCTACTTTGCCATGCCCAAAATGCAAGGTGATGGCTTCTGCTTGGTCGGCGACAACGCGGGCTTCCTGAACTCATCTACTCTGAAAGGCGTTCACTTGGCGATCAAGTCGGGCATGTTGGCGGCCGAAGCGATCGCGGATGCGATCGAGTCCGGCGATAGCTCCGGCTCAAAACTTGCCCGCTACACGGAGCTATTCGAAGCTTCTTGGGCCAAGGAAGAGCTGTGGGGTGTACGCAACTGGCGCCAAGCATTCGACGGCGGAATGCTCTCTGGCATGATCGACGCGGGCTTCCAAATGATCAGTGGTGGCCGCGGCTTGGTTAAAGAGCGCAAGGGGCACGAGGATCACACGACCATGCGAAATGTGTCAGAATCGCGCTTCACCACGCCCAAGTTCAATGACAGCACTTCGATGGATAAGCTGACGGATGTTTATTACTCCGGCGCGATTCACGAAGAGGACCAACCAAGTCACCTGTTGATCCCCGATCCGTCGATTTGCACGGAGCGTTGCACGAAGGAGTTTGGCAACCCCTGCCAGCACTTCTGTCCCGCAGCGGTCTACGAGATCCCTGAAGGCGGCTTGCAAGCGGCGAGCGATGGTGGCGTCATCATCAACGCCAGTAACTGCGTGCATTGCAAGACCTGCGACATTGCAGATCCTTACGAGAACATTCAATGGGTCGCCCCCGAAGGTGGCGGCGGTCCCAAGTACATAGCCATGTGAACGGCGCATCCGTTCCACTTATCCGCACACAAGACTTCCCTTAGAGAGCTGTATGAAACTCAGTCACAAATCTCCCGTCGCCAAGTTCCCCAAGACCGATTTCCTCGTGGTGTTCGCCGCAGAAGGCAAGAAACCTGAATTGCCCGCGGGCGTGAAGGTGCCCGCTGCAGCGCTCGAGGACTTCAATGGCAAGCAGCGTAAGTCTCGTTTGTCAGATGCGACCGCCGGGGCGGCGCGACGAGTCTTACTTGTTGGCTTGGGCCCGATCAAAGAGGTCAACGCGGAGAGCTTCCGCCGCGCGGCGGCTATTGGCATCAAGCAAGCCGAAGCGCAAAAGGCTTCCAACGCGATTGTCTACGTCAGTGACGCAGTAGCCAAGCTTGCGGGCGGCGCAGGCGTCGTTGGTTGCGCGGTTGGCGAGGGCGCTGGCATGGGCAACTACCGTTACGACCTGGGCAAGAGCAAGCCCGATGCGCGCTCGTTGAAGAGCGTCAATGTGATGGGCTCTGGCGCGGATTTCAAGAACGGCGTCAAGCGCGGAGCGGTACTCGCAGAAGCCAACCTGTTCACTCGGGACCTTCAAAACCTGGCGGGCAATCAGCTAACCCCCACGAAACTTGCGGACAAGGCGCGCGCTATCGCAGCTAAGAGCCCGAAGATCACCTGCAAGGTGATCGATGAAGCGGGCATGAAGCGCTTTGGTATGGGACTCCTGTTGGGTGTCTCGGCGGGATCTGTGGAGCCGGCGAAGCTGATCCACCTCGTCTACAAGCCGAAGGGCAAGTCCAAGGGCAGGGTTGCATTGGTCGGCAAAGGACTGACCTTCGACGCTGGCGGAATTAGCATCAAACCCAGCCGCGGAATGGAGGAAATGCGCTACGACATGTCAGGCAGCGCGGCGGTTGTCGGAGCCTTCCACGCCCTGAAGGACCTGGACGTGCCCTACGAGGTTCACGGAATCGTGCCTTCCTCAGAAAATATGCCGGATGCTTTGGCGACGAAGCCCGGCGATATTCACGTGGCCATGAATGGCAAGACCGTCGAGGTCATCAACACCGATGCGGAAGGTCGCCTGATTCTGGCGGACGCCCTCTGCTACACGGTTCAGAAGGTCAAGCCCGATACGATCATCGATCTGGCCACCCTGACCGGGGCGGTGATCATGGCCCTCGGTCACGAAATGAGCGCCTGCTACGCCACCACAGAGAGCTTGCGGGACGATTTGATGGCAGCTGGCGAGGCTTGCGGCGAGCGTTGCTGGCCGATGCCCTTGAATAAGGCCTTCAACGAAAATATGGCCGGCGGCCCCGCCGACCTGCGCAATATCTGCACGCCCTCCATGGGCGGCGGCTCAATCGCGGGCGCTGCATTCCTCTCCGAGTTCGTCGGAGACACGGAATGGAGCCACCTGGACATCGCTGGAACCGCCTGGAATCAGGGCTCCAGGGATTACACCGGTGGTAGCGGTGGTACCGGAGTTGGAACACGGCTCCTGATCGAGTATCTTTCTCGCTAGGTCTCAGGCCTTAGAGACGATTTCTATAGGGGCGTGACACGTGTCACGCCTGTCCAGGGTCCATTCAGGGCCTACACTCCAATACACAACCCCTCATTGAGGTGCGTGGTCCTTCCGGGGAACGCGCGACTAGACACAGTGACAGTCAAGGAAAGCACCCTCGTACCCGGGCTTGCCGGCGTCCCGGCCGCCGAATCATCCATTAGCTACATCGACGGCCAGATTGGCATTCTCGAGTACCGTGGATTCCCCATCGAAGTTCTTGCCGATAAGAGCACCTTCGAGGAAACAGCCTGGCTATTGCTCAACGGCACATTGCCGACAAAATCCGAGTTGGACGCCTTCAAGGCCAAACTGGTTGCCAATCGTGCCGTGCCGCAAAGCGTGCTCGATATGATTACGGCACTGCCCAAGGAAGGCCATCCGATGGCTGCCTTGCAGGCTGGCTATGCTGCGCTCGGAATGTGCAGCCCCGAATGCAACGTTAGCGACTCGAATGATCGGCGCGAAGCGATCACGCGCTTGATCGCAGCGACGCCCACTTTGGTAGCCGCTTACGCACGCTCGCGTGATGGCAAGGACTTCGTCGCTCCCGACGATTCCTTGGATCACGCAGCAAACTTCCTCTGGATGCTCAACGGTGAGAAGCCCGCTGAACTGATCGCACACGTCATGGACGTTGCGCTCATTTTGCACGCGGACCACACCATGAACGCCTCAACCTTCACCGCGCGCGTCGTGGCGTCGACCGAGTCGGACCCCTACAGCGTCTGCGCCGCAGCCATCGGTTCCTTGAAGGGCCCCTTGCACGGCGGAGCCAATGAGCGCGTTCTCATTCAGCTGGAGAAGATCGGTTCAGTCGATGCGGTTAGCGCTTGGCTTGCCGGCCAGATCGAGAACAAGGGCAAGATCATGGGCTTCGGTCACCGGGTCTACAAAACGAAGGACCCGCGTTCGACAAACCTTCAGAAGCTCACCCGCGAGATGTTCGCGCAGTTCGGCAGCACGCCGATCTACGACATCGCGTTGAAGCTGGAAGAAGAAGTGGTGGCCCGCTTGGGCGCTAAGGGCATCCATCCGAATGTCGACTTCTTCAGTGGTATCGTCTATCAGAAGATGGGCATCCCGACTGATGTTTTCACACCGATCTTTGCCATTGCACGCGTTGCTGGCTGGTTGGCGCACTGGGACGAGCAGATGCAGGACAACCGCTTGTTCCGCCCGGGCCAGATTTTCACAGGTCACCACGACGGCAAGTACGTGCCGATCGCGGAACGCTAACAACCGACTCCAGAGCGGTAACTTCAGCAACCAATAGCTGACAACGACAATATGACGATGGATACGGACATGCCCGAAATGGACATGGCAGAGCATCATGCTGCCGAAGATACCCAGTACTTCGATAGCTACTCGGGGGCCGAAGTCCATCGCATGATGTTGGCGGACAGGTCTCGCACGGTAGGCTACGGCGATGGCATCGCCGCTGTCGTCAAGCCCGGTATGACTGTCCTCGATGTGGGGGCGGGCACTGGTATTCTGAGCTTCTTCTCGGCGCGTGCCGGAGCAGAAAAAGTCTACGCGGTAGACCGTTCTGACATTCTGAGCGTCACGGAGGAATTGGTCGAGGTCAACGGTTTCACTGGTATCATTGAGTGCGTCGACGGCGTGGCTGAGGATATCGATCTGCCTGGCAAGGTTGACGTGATCGTCTCCGAATGGATGGGCATGTTTGCCTTGACGGAAGCTATGTTTGAGAGTGTTTGCCGTGCCCGTGACAAGCACTTGAAGCCCGGCGGTACGATGATTCCGTCGCGCATCAAAATGTGCTTCACACCGGTTCAGGAAGACCAGCTCTACAACCAACACGGCCTCGGTTTTTGGACTGATTCGCTGTATGGCTTCGACTACACACCGATGATCAACGCTGAGATCGCTGATCTCGACACGAACTCGGTAGAAGGGAACAAAGCCATTGCTTTAGGACCCGCTGTCGAACTGGTGGATATTGATTGCGTCGCCGATCCTATTGAGAAGTATTGGTTCGATGCTCATGTGACCGTTGAGATCACAAGTAGCGGACGCTTGCACGGATTCCTCGGGCACTTCGAGGCCGAGCTAGGTCCGGGCATCGTACTTTCGACCGCCCATGACAAGCCGATGACTCACTGGCGGCAATCCTGGTTCCCGATTCGCGAACGCGAAGTCGAAGCGGGTGACACGATCATCATGCACGTCAAGGCGCGCAAGGATCCGACAGGTATGGACCTGCGCAAGCCGACCTACTTCATGGAAGGGGAATGGATGCGTGATGGCGTGCAGATCGAGAAGTTCTTCTACTGCCACCACGGCACCTACGAGTAGGGAACGCTATGGCGCGCGAGCGTCGCATTGGCCTATTGATGGCCAGCATCTGCACGATCCTCTGGGGTTTCCTCGCGATCGTCATGAAGCTAGTGTCAAAGGACGTGGATACCATGACTATCGTCTGGTTTCGCTTCACCTTCGCATTCGGCATCTTGGCGATCCTGATCAGTTTGCGAGATCGCAAACGTCTTGGTGTGATTGTCAAGCCGCCGTTATTGGGGCTCTTGGCGGCACTTTTGTTGTGCGGTAACTACTTGGGCTATATGAAGGGCCTGGAGTTGACGACTCCCAGCTTTGCGCAGGTTTTGATTCAGCTTGCTCCGCTCCTTTTGGCCTTAGTCGGCGTCTTGTGGTTCAAGGAACGCATGACCTTGGGGCAAGCTTTCGGCGCACTGCTCACCGTCTCGGGGTTTGTCTTGTTCTACTTCGACAAGTTCGATTCGGGCATCGTCGAGGAAGGAGCCTTGCAGCAGGGTGTCATGCTTCTGATCTTGGCCTCGATCAGTTGGGCTGCCTATGCGGCCTTTCAAAAGCACTTGGTGATGCGCGGCTATGCACCGCAAGATTTGAATCTGCTGCTCTACGGGGTCCCGATTGTTTTACTCGTGCCTTGGGCAAACTTTGAAACCCTGGCCGGCCTGGAACCCAAAATGTGGGGCCTGATGGTTTTCCTCGGATTCAACACCTTGGTTGCCTACGGCGCATTGGGCGAGGCGCTCAAGCGCTTGCCGGCATATCAGGTGTCGTTGATCATCACATTGAATCCATTGATCACGCTGGCGGCGATGGCTTCCTTGCGCGCCATGGAAGTCTCATGGGTTCCGGAAGACGAGGTTTCGATACTCGGTTATGGAGCGGCATTACTCGTGGTGCTCGGAATTGCACAAGTCTTGCGCAAGGCAGAGCGGCCTCTGGCCTCCTCTGAGTAAATGGGGCGATTGCTGACAAAGTAGGGTCTCGCGCTGGCTCCACAAGTCAGTAGTCTGGGACCTCACAATTCACGAACGCCAGCACTGGAGTAGCATGCCCGGCAGTAAGAACGGACCCGCAACGATTCAGATCCCCAAGCATCTACGCGGCACGGTCGAACTCCTTATAGCAACGCGCAAGGGTGCTTTTCGATTGAAGAGTGATGCCGAGCGATCCAAATGGAAGCTACGCGGTCCGTTACACCTCGGGCAAATCGTGAATCACATGGTGCTCGATCCGCGCGATAAGAAAACCATGCTGATGGCTGCGCGGCCTGGCCACCTGGGGCCCAGCTTATTTCGCTCGACGGACAAGGGGAAGACTTGGACCGAAGCAAAACGACCGCCGGCATTCCCAAAAGCCAAAACGGGCAAGGGCGCTAAATGGAAGGTCGTCAAACACATCTTCTGGCTACAGCCGGGACACGTCGAAGAGCCTGGAGTTTGGTACGCGGGCACATCACCGCCCGCGCTCTTCAAAAGCACGGATGGGGGGGACACTTGGAAAAGCGTTGCGGGCTTCAACGATCACAAGATGTACAAGAAGTGGACGACTCCGGATCAGGAGGGACTTCCGGATGGATCCACCTTGCACTCGATCAATGTTGATCCGCGCGACAAGCGTCATTTGATCATTGGTGTCTCAGCTGGCGGAGTCTTTGAAAGCACCGATGGTGGTAAGGATTGGCAGCCGATCAATAAGGGTTGTGCGGTGGACTTCATTCCGGGCGAACCCGAATACGGTCATGACCCGCACTGTCTTGCAGTTCATCCTGTAGACCCGGATCGCCTCTGGCAGCAAAATCACTGTGGGATTTATCGCATGGACCGGTCAGCCGGCGCCGAAGACCGTTGGATTCGCGTAGGCGACAATATGCCGAAGGCTATCGGTGACATCGGCTTTCCAATCATCCTGCACCCGCGCGACCCGGACACGGCTTGGGTCTTTCCGATGGACGGGACCGATGTTTGGCCACGCACAAGCCCTGGCGGCAAACCGGCGACGTACATAACGCGCAATGCGGGCAAGACATGGAAGCGACAAGATGCGGGCCTGCCTACGGAGCAAGCTTGGTTCACGGTCAAGCGTCAGTCCATGGCCCAAGACTCTCGAGAATCTATCGGGCTTTACTTCGGCACTACTTCGGGCGAAGTGTGGGCCAGTAAGAATGCTGGTGGCCGGTGGAAATGCATCGCAAAACACCTGCCGCACATTTACTCCGTCGAAGTGGCGGGAGTGCACCAATGATCGTGCACATCCCGAGTCCTCTTCTGTCCTACACAGATCAGGAAACGCCGGTGGAGGCGCAGGGCAATTCGCTAATCGAGGTCTTGCACGATCTCGATGGGCGCTACGCGGGGTTCATGAACCGAGTGATTGACGAGCAAGGTGGAATCCGTGAACACATCCGTTTCTTTCTAAATACGGACTTGGAGGAGGACCTAGAAGCGTCACTCGGCGGTGTTCACGAGGTCCACATCATCTGCGCTCTATCGGGTGGTTAGAAGTTTGATCGCAGCGTCCAGCTGCGTGTCGCTTTGTCCAATCCAATCGGTGGCAGCCGGTTGGAGCAAGACGTCGGGCGCAATGCCCTTGCCGTCGTAACGTTTTCCGTTGGGCCTGAAGGAAGCCATCGAGGACAGGCGTAGCTTGAGGTTAGATTGATTGAGGCGGACGGAGCGGGTTCTTCCGCTGCCGCCGCCGCTCGGCGTTCCAAGAAGCGTGACTTGATCGCGCTCAGCGAAGGCTCCAAGGAAAATGTCGGTGGCGCTAAAGCAGGCACCATCCATTAGGACGACGACAGGTTTGTTGTAGTGGTAGGCGGAGGAGTTACTCGAATGGGAGAGGAGCATGTAGTGCCAGGCGCTGAAGCCCATGGGAACTTCCCAGTCGGGTTCGAAGGTCTTAGCGAATGCGGTGATCAGCTCGCGTTGCGATTCGCTCCACGAGTCCGCAGTGATGGGGAACAGTGATCGGTTTTCGAGATATCCATCTTTCCGGTTCGGATCGTCGCCTCCCTGAATTCGGTAGCGTCCGACGTTGGCCACAACACTGCCTTCATCTGGAGCGATGAAGTAGGGCAAGAGGGTCTGCAAGGCATCCCTTGAACCGCCACCATTACCGCGTACATCAATGATTAGGCCCTTCGTCCCCTTCAAATTCTCCATCGATTGATTGAGTGCCGATGCGAAGGCGGCGTCGTTACTCATCGAAGCGAGTCTCAAATAGCCAAGGCGGCTATCCGAAGCCAAGGGCGCTTCGCGCGGCCAGGATCCATAGACTGGAGCTCGATCGTTTGCCAGGAGTACATCTTGTTTGTGCTTACGACCCTTTTCGCTGGCCAAGGTGAGCTCCAATTTATTGGAAGGGCTGCGTCCCAGTTCCGAGCGCAATTGATTGAAGTAACGCAGATTGCGCAGAGCTCGTTGCCTTTGGAGTTGCTCGGAGCCGAGAGCATCGAAGCGCTTGGCCACTTCGAGCCACTCTTCAATAGGCAGGCCGTCGATAGCGAGTAGATAGGGATACTTCTTGTTCAGGAATGATCCGCGGTCCTCATTGAAGGCCACGATACCGTCCGCAGTGTCTTCGAGCAGATAGGGAGCGTAGCCCGCCGTCGATAGAGAGCGCATTGATCCTGCACTGCTATGACCATCACCGAAGAGTGCCATCAGCTTTCGAAGGGACAAGCCTAGGGAACTTGGCGAGATCTCACCGCCTTCAATGCCTGCGAGTCCGAAGTGCAATGCATCGATAGCTGCACGCCCATCGACACCAGTTAATGCGTAGTAGGAGAAACGCTCCGTCAGCTGTACCTCGAGCTGCACGAGGTCGCTCCGGGCTCGATCAATAGAGATGCGGCGGATATCAAAGGCTGAGCCCTCGGGGATCTTAGCGAGGTCTGCGTAGCGAGAATCGGGCTGTTCGACCAGAGGAGGAAGAGTTGCAGAGGTCTCCGTGGAACTACGGGAACCTCGCGCAGCGCTACTGTTACTCGCGTGCACTAACTGGCGCTTGTCGTGGGTCATAGCGACCGCTTTGTGAGTTGTGGTCTTCCCCGTAGACAAGTCGCGAGTCACGAGCTCGACAGTTGCTTTCGGTGAATGGCCCATCAGTTTTAGGGCTTCCACAAGATCCTCTCCAAAGCGCTTCTTGCCGAGGCGGGGCCATTGCTTCTCACAGAAGTCCAAGATCACCTTCGCCTTGAGTCCATCCAATTTAACGAGCTCACACCAGCCGCTGTCGAGATGGATTTCCGTTCGCTCAACTCCGTTGCCGATATGCCAGCGAATACCATCGTAGGGGGCTGCCGTTGGCGAGCGCCCTTGCGCGTGACCAATACAAGATAGGGCGAGAAGAATGAGTGTCGTGACGAGCTTCTGTGTGTTCATTCAATGAGCGTGAAAGTGGGATCTAGATGTTCTCGCCCTTGCTCGAAGCACGGCGGAGTAAATTCTCCGTGAGTCAAAGCTTCGGGCTATTTTTGTGAGACGGAAGAATCCTAGCTTCTTTTCGCGGGATGTTAAGTCAGTGAGCTATGAACCGATTCAGGGCAGCCGGGAGACCCGCGCAGGCCCTGCTCGAGAATTCGATTCGGATTCGGATGTAGGCGCTCTCGTCAGTGCTCGAGCTTGTAGCGAGCAAGCCTAGTGCCGACGAAGGTGGCGTGAAGTCACAACTATCAGAGTTCAATAGCAGCGGTCGGCGGGGCAGTGGACTCTTCGAGTTGGAGTAAGGTACAGGAAGTGTGAACGCAGCCAGCGGCTTCAGAGTGGCGTCCGTTTTGTATAGAGACCGTCAAGAAACTCGCAGAGGACACCGTTTGCTCGGTCCCAGGAGAGCAGTCGAATCTCGAACCCGAGCCGTCGCATGTGAAAGCGCTCTTGCTCGCGGGCGCTAGCTTTCGGTTTGTAGTTAGGGCCATGGAATGCAGCCTATTCTCTTGATTCGACTCTTAGGCTAAGTTTTGGGCAGGTGGGGGAATGCGCCCGGGAGTGAACAGAGTCTTGCAGCGGGCTACACAGGCAAACAACACGGCAAAGAACTTGGACTCTTGGGAGATCTTCCGTCCGCCGTTATGCTTTCGCTCCTCCCGTGGCTGTTTACCACGCTAGTCCGTCCTACATCGGATGAGCCCTCAAGGCGAATCCACAACGAGCGCTCTCTAGAGGAACTCGATGATCGAATTACAAGTCAATGGTGTGCAGCACAAGCTGGATGTCGATGCGGAGATGCCCCTCCTTTGGGTACTGCGCGATGTCCTCGGTATGACCGGAACCAAGTTTGGTTGTGGCAAGGCATTGTGTGGCGCCTGCACCGTGCACTTGAACGGTCAGAGCACGCGTAGTTGCCAACTTCCGGTTGGCTCAGTGGGTGATCTTGCGGTGACGACCATCGAGGGTCTGTCGGAGACCAATGATCATCCTCTGCAGAAAGCCTGGGCAGCACACGGAGTTCCTCAGTGCGGCTACTGCCAGTCCGGCCAGATCATGACGGCAGCGACTTTGCTTACGAAGAATTCTGATCCTTCGGATAGCGAGATAGACAAGGCCATGAATGGCAACATCTGTCGTTGTGGTACCTACACGCGCGTTCGCGCGGCCATCAAAACCGCTGCCAAGGAGGGCTAATCATGAGTGCCAAAAATACGATGCCGGGCAGCGGAATTTCGAGGCGTTCATTGCTCGCTGGATTCTCAGCAGGAAGCTTGGTGCTGGCGGTAAACGCTGGCGCCTCCCCGCTGCTTGCAATCATTAGTGAGTCGAGTGCACTTAGCTTCGAGCCCAATCTATTCGTGAGGATCGCTCCGGACGGGATTGTGACTATCGTTGCGCACCGTTCTGAGATGGGGACTGGGATTCGGACAGCGCTACCGATGGTGGTTGCCGACGAACTCGGTGCGCTCTGGGAGCATGTTCGTATTGAGCAGGCGCCTGGCAATCCTCTGCTCGGCAGCCAGAACACTGATGGTTCCGCGAGTATTCGCGGCGGACTGGACAAGATGCGCATCGTGGGTGCGACGGCCCGTACGATGTTGGAGCGTGCCGCAGCAACGCGCTGGGGCGTCGATGCGTCAGAGTGTAGTGGTGCTAATCACGAGGTGAAGCACGCGGAAACCGGTCGCAGCATTTCCTACGGCGATCTCGTCGCAGAAGCTGCCGAACTCGCGATTCCTGAGCGAGAGGAACTCAAGCTCAAGTCCATCGAGGAGCGTACTTACATTGGTAAGAACATTCCGATCACAGACATGGATGTGATACTGAACGGCCAATCAGTGTTTGGCATCGATGCGCGCCGCGAAGGTCAACTCTACGCAGTGATTGCGCGTTCACCTGTCTTGGGTGCGTCTCCTGAGTCGGTTGACTCCGATGCAGCCCTCAAGGTTCCTGGTGTCGCGGATGTGATCGAACTGCCCACATTCAAAGGGGCGCCTCTCTTCCAAGCACTCGGTGGAGTTGCTGTACTTGCTTCGAGTACTTGGGCCGCGATTCGAGGGCGTGATGCCCTCGAGATTAAGTGGGGTGACAGCTCGCACAGCGGCTTCGACTCGGCCGAGTTCGAAAAAGAGCTAGCGGAGACCGCCAGCAAACCGGGCAAGAGCTGGCGCGACCAGGGTGATGTGGATGAGGTCTTCCAAGCTGCTAGTGACGAAGACATCTTCAGCGCTGATTACTATGCACCGCTCTTACCTCACGCACCGATGGAGCCACCTAGTGCCGTCGCAGAAGTGACGAAGGACGCGACTGGCAAGGCTATCTCAGTAGAGGTCTGGGCCGCGACTCAGAACCCGCAAGCCGTCCAAGACGCTGTCGCAGGCGCCTTGAGTGTGCCAAAAGAGGACGTCCTCGTGCACGTGACCTTGCTCGGCGGCGGCTTTGGGCGGAAGTCAAAGCCGGACTACTGTGTTGAGGCCGCATTGCTCGCTTCTCAAACGGGCCAGCCGGTTCACGTTACGTGGACACGCGAGGACGACATTCGTCACGACTACTACCATGCCGTGTCCGCAATGCATATGCAGGCGGCCGTCGACGAGAATGGCGTACCCACTGCTTGGCTGCAACGCTCAGCCTTCACGCCAATCGGCTCGACCTTCTCGCTTGGCGCGCGCGATGGTGGAGGCGGAGAAATGGGCATGGGCTTTACGCCCCTGCCCTTCGCTGTACCGAATATTCGAGTTGAAAACGGCCCTGCTTCAGCCCATGTTCGCATCGGTTGGCTGCGTTCGGTGGCTCATGTTTATCACGCCTTTGCGGCATCTTCCTTCGTTGATGAATTGGCTCGCCGCGGCGGTTGGGATCCCTACGAATTCTTGATGGAAGCCATGCTCGTTCCCCAGGAAGGAACGGACGCCGCGTTCCGCGGATTATCGATTGATCGGCTGCGCCACGTTACTGAGCGTGCAGCAGAGCTCGCTGGTTGGGGACGAGACTTGCCGGCAGGCCGAGCCCTTGGCATCGCGTCGCACCATAGTTTCGGAAGCTACTGTGGAAATGTGGTTGAGGTCGAGGTGTCCAAGAAGGGTGAAGTGAAGATCCACAAGGTGACTTCGGTGATCGACGCAGGTACCGTCGTGCATCCCGATCGCGTTGTTGCGCAAATGGAAGGCTCGGCAGTGTTCGGTACGTCGCTGGCCATGTTCGGTGAGGTGACGGCGAAAGACGGCGCCATTGAGCAAGGCAACTTCGATGACTTCGTCGTGGCGAGGATGAGCGACTCTCCGATGGAAATCGAGGTAGAGATTGTTAAGAACGATGGTCCCCCCGGTGGTGTGGGTGAAGTGGGCGTGCCGCCCTTCGCGCCTGCTTTATGCAACGCGATTTTCGCGGCTTGTGGGCACCGCGTGCGCCGTCTGCCAATTTCCAAGCAGGATCTGAGCTGGTAAGAGAGGGGGATTAATCTCCAGATTGTCTGTGACGGAATCCTCCGTCGTGGAAAGTAGGGATATGAAACGATCCTCCATCGAAGCGAGCTTTGAAAGCTTTCGAACCCAGGGCGATGTGATTGCCCTGGAGTTCGTCTTCGATGAGACGGCTCCTGAGCTGATGCGTGTTGCGGCGCATCTGGCTCCTGAACCTGCGGCCGTGGAGGACCTACTGCAAGCCACTTGGGTTGCCGCATTGGAGGCGGCTGCAAGCTGGGACGCGAAGCGCCCGCTCATGCCGTGGCTAGTCGGAATCCTCACGCGCAAGGCGGCCAAGGCTCGGCGTAATGCTGCCCGTGTTCCCGACCCAACGCGTCTGCACGAGCCTGGAGCAGCGGATCCAAGCACGCGAGTCGAAGAGCGGGAGTTCTTTGGCAAGCTGAAGCAAGCTCTTCGAGGGCTGCCGCCCGGTTATCGGGAAGTCCTCGAAGCGCAGCTTTTGCAAGGCAAGCCGCCGGTTGAAATTGCAGGCGAGTTCTCTCGAGCGCCAGGGACCGTACGAATGCAAATTCATCGCGGGTTGGACCTGTTGCGCAAGGCTCTCCCACCGGGCCTGGCAACGGGCGGTGCATTGGCTGTGAGCGCAACGCGCGGCGAAGCCGCGGTTAAGGCAATCGTTCTGCGGCGCGCAACGGATTTCGCACCAACTCTTGTGGGCGCTTCGATCGCGGCCACGCCCCTAATTCTCGGAGGTGTTCTTAGGTCAACAAAGGCTGGACTCGGTGCCGTCGCTCTAGCGCTTCTGGCTCTCGTAACGTACGTAAGCTTGGACCCCCAAGCAGATGTGGATCTTGCGGATGCCGGGCGGGTTCCACAGCATTCTGTTCTGCCTGCTGTTGATCTGCCTTCAGTTAACACGGATCCCGGAACTGAACGTTCCTCTGGAGGAACTTCCACGGAAGTCTCGAGTCTCATCGACTCGAGTCCACAGAGCTTGGTGGTGTCCAGTACCAAGGATACAACCGCCTGGAGGCTCACTGGACGCCTCAGCGGTGTTGCGAGCGAAGACTACCTGGCCGTTTCCGTAATGGCCCGAGGTGAGCTGACATCATTCGACACCGTGCGCGGTACGCTCGACACAGAAGCCTTCTATTCCTTGGATATCACGCGTTTTGTTTGGGGATCCGAGCCCGCGCGGGGAGACGTTGTACCTCTTCTTAGGCCATCCCTTGTACCGCAGTACAAACGTAGAGGTCTTCATCGAAGGTCTGCGTCTTGAGCGGGGAATTGGACGCTCTAATTCTGTAGAGCACGATGTTCGTCTCCGTCCGGGCGGCGCCTTGTATGGTTCGTTGAAGATTCCAAAAGGCAGTCACCCGGGCGAGATCTGGGTTGGGCTCTTTGCTGTTGACGATAGTGGGAACCCGAAGGGCGGCACGATTAGGGATGACGACTTCAAGGTCAGCATGGAGTACCGCATCGAGAAGCGTGAGCCGGGGCGCTACCTAGTCTGTGCGGTTGCCGGGGGACTTTCGATCGCCTGGTCCTACACAGAAATCTTGGCGGGTAGGGAGACACAAGGCCCACTCCTAGAACTCGATGATGAGTCCGCTGGAATTGAAGGTGTTCTCCAGCTAGCTGGGGGCTTTTCCGTGGCGGGCTGCACGATTCAAGCGGATTGGAAGGCCACGGCTTTGATAGAGGATTTGGAGGACAAGATTTTCTACAGCGTGTATTGGAACGATGGTAATTTTCAACGCATCAGCCAAAGGGCGCGAACGGATGGGCCGGGTCGTTTGTCCTTGAGCGGATTGGATTTCGGGAGTTCTTCGGTCAGGCTCGTGGCATTAGAAAGCGGTGTGCTCATCGATTCCGAAGCTGTGCAAGCGGACTGTACGGCACCCAATGGGCATCTCGTGTTGGGAGGAAATCTACGTAGCGTAACCGTAGAACTGACCACTGATGCGCGACCACTTCCGGGCGTGAATCTACAATTTGCAGGCGAAGATCGTGGCCTGGCAGCTACAACTGATGAAGGCGGAATCGCCATGATCCTATTGGACAACCAAACTGACTTTAGCTTGCGTGCAAGTCCAGATGGGTACGAATCCTTCGAGCTCGAGCTTCCACGTGGCCAAGCAAAAGATCAGCTGATCAGGCGCGACTTGGCGCCAGCGCAATCGAGCTTCGCAAGCTTGAATCTGACTCTACCGGATGGACCGGACTCAATTGACGAGTTGAGGTTAGTGCTCGTTGCTACGGGTGAAGGTTGGCAACCAAGCCTGCGCAGCACGGCGAAAATTCACAATGGTGTTTTTTCACTTCAATAAGCTGGAAGTCGGAAGGTATCTGGCGCGAGTCGAGCCTAAGGAAGGCTTCGGCTTCAACTACGAGACCTTTGCCCGCTTCCCGGAGTTCACCGTCGAACTGAGTCCAGGCGAAAAACACTCAAGGAGACTGGAACAGCATCTCGGTGGCAAGCTGAACATCTTGCTAGAGGATCTGCCTGAAGGATTGGGGAACCTCGAAGCCGTCCGCCTTGAGACGCTCGAGGGCAAAGCTCTGAACGTGACTTTTTATACCGAGAGCTTTGATGATGGCGTGTTCAGCCTCGGCGGTACGAGTGGCGGCCTGAGTGCGGAGCGTACGAATCAGGTCTTGCCTAATCTAGAGCCTGCACGTACCGCTTGGTGATCGAGGACGACCGAATTCAGCGCTTTGAAGGGACGATTCAAGTAGTGGGGGGGATCGTCACGACCCTGCCTGTCCAAGTCGAGAAGTAAGCGCTTGCTGTGAGTTCAGACGATTTTGCAAAGGCCTCACGTAGGAGGCTCTCGTCCTAGAAATAGAGGAGGGAGCCATGCGGATCGTCATTCAGGTCGTACTTGCCATCGTTCAAGCGGAAGGTCCCCAATGAACTCTCTAGTCCTCGCTGTTTCCTTACTTTGCATCCTAGCTCCACAATCCCACAGTCAGACTTTCGAGGAAGCCAGCCCCGGAGAACCTGGCGGCCGTGGCTTGGCGATTCGTGCTGCGAAGATTCTGACCCTTTCACGAACGGAAGAAGTCGTGGTGGACAATGGCGTGATGCTGATTGTCGATGGAAAAATCAGTGCCGTGGGGTCAGCGAATGAAGTCCTCGTTCCCGATGACTTCGAACTCATCGATGTCGGCGACCGCTGGCTCATGCCAGGATTGATTGAGCTTCATTGCCATGTGGGATCACCCGTTCCCTTCTCGCCGAACGATATCAACGACACGGTCTACCTGACCAATCCCGGACTGCGTGCCAGTCCCGGAGTGCAACCCGGGAATGTACGCTTGCAGCGTGGCGTTGCCGGTGGAGTCACCACCGCTCTCTACATCCCTGGCTCCGGATCGAACATGGGGGGCCAAGGCGTCTTGTTGAAAATTGGGCACGAGGGCTATCAAGAGATGGAATTGCGCGATCCGGGATCGCTCAAGTTGGCCCAAGCAGGCAACCCGGAAGGTTGGACTGTTGGCGTGAATCGCTCCTTCATGAACTGGAACATTCGCAACACCTTCCAGCGTGGCGTTGCTTACGCAAAGCTTTGGGAAGCCTTTGAGAGCGGCGAGGGAGAAGAGCCCGACAAGGACATCCAACTGGAGATTTTTCGCTCTTTACGCAAGAACGATGCGCAGATCTCAACACACACTCAATTTGGTCAGGTAGTGATGATGACAATCATCATGGTGGCGAAAGAGCTAAAGTTGCCCGTGTTTATCGATCACGGAAGCTTCGATGGCTTTCGATATGCCGACTTGGCAGAGGAGTACGAGGTTCCAGCCATCTTGGGGCCACGAGCCATCGCCAGGTGGCGGACTACGCTCTACGGTTGGGGCCCGTTTGATACGGACGGCAAGATCCTCGGCATCGCCGCCGAATATCAGGCGCGGGGCCACACACGAATTGGCTTCAACACCGATTGCGTGGACGGCAATGCGAGTTTCGGGACTCCGCCTCAAGAGGAGTTGTCACTGCAGGCTGCTATGGCTGTGCGCTACGGCCTCAAGAACGTCAACCTGGAGAGCTTGCGCGGGCTGACCTTGGTGCCCGCGGAGACTGTCGGGCTTGGGGAAAGGCTCGGTAGTTTGGAAGCGGGCAAGGATGCCGATTTCTTGGTTTTGGACGGTGATGTGGCTGATCCTCGGACCACAGTCCAAGAGGTCTACACGGACGGCAAACGGGTCTACGATGGCAAAGACGGACGACTCTGGTAAGCGCAGGGAATCAATGGGCTGAACGTGCGTGCCGCGTTGCTATGATTCCCGCATGAGTCAATCCATGAGCCCTGAATCGATCGAACGCGACCTAGAATTCGCTATCGCCGTTGCCCGTTCCGCAGGTCAACGTTCAATGTCCCTGCGTGCTTTGGAGCGTTGGGAAGGCAAAATGCTCGCCGACGTTGGCGATCAAGCGTGCGATGGTTACGTGCAAGGGGCGCTCTACGGTCGTTATCCGGACGACGGCGTGCTGAGCGAGGAAACCCGCGACTCACCGGAGCGTTTGACGAAGGACCGCGCATGGATCATAGATCCTTTAGACGGCACCAAGGAATACTCCCAACTGCGCGAAGACTTCGCCGTGCACGTCGCTCTAACTTACAAGTCTGATTGCGCGCTCGCTGCTGTAGATCTGCCTGCTCAACAGCGAACACTATGGGCCGTCAGTATCGCGGGTCAAGAACGAGCTGGTCTCGTGGGCGGCGGAGAGTTGATTCGCGGTGACAGTCCCACCCCGGACGCTCCGCGCATCGCTTGCTCACGCAGTCACACCCCGCCCTGGATGGAAAAGTTCCACGCTGAAATGGGCGGGGGAGAATTGGTGCGCGCCGGTTCCGTGGGCAACAAGGTTTCCTTGCTGCTCCTCGGAGAAGCGGATCTATACGTGCACAAAATCGGTCTCAAGGAGTGGGATACCTGCGCCCCCGAAACCATCGCGCGCGCCCTCGGTTGGCACGTATGCAAGTTGCGAGGCGACGAACATCGCTACAACCAAAAGGACCCGGTCAATCACGAACTTGTGATCTGCCGCCCGGCGGTTGCCGAGCGGGTGATCGAGACCTTGGCGAAGTGCGGGGCATTGGAAGACGAGCGCAGCTTTGAGTAACTGCCATGGGCGGCTAGCCGTTGAAGGCGCGCTTGTGAAGGATGTTGTTCTCCAAGTGGATGTGCTCGTGCAGATCACGTTCGAATGTGTCGAGCCCAACCCAAAGAGCGCGCCAGGTATTGCAGGCATCGGCCGGCACCACGTAGTCCATGGCGAGCGTACGCATCTCCACCAGCATAGCGCCTAGATCCTCGTGCTCGGCCTCCATCACGCTGATCGGGCCTCCTAGCATCTCGCGCCTTCCTGCCAAGATCATGGGGAAGAACATCTCTTCCTCTTTGGGCAAGTGATTGTCGATGTCTTCCTTGATTGCCAGGAAGATCTTCAGCAATCCGTCAAAGCGCTCTTGATCCTTGCTTCCGTGAACTCTGTGTACCTTGCGGCACATCTCTTCGAGACGCGGCATCTCTTCTTTTAGCGGAACGTGATAGTGCTCGAGGATGTGATTGATCAAGTCCGCAATGGGGGCCTCATCCCAGCGGACTTCCGCTTGCGGTGACTCCTCAATCTCGGTCTTGATCTCGGTCAGTAGCACATCGCTATCCAACCTCATTTCTGCGCAGACGCTCCCCAAGGCGACTCCACCTCCGCAGCAATAGTCGATACCGTGACGCGCAAATACGCGGGTGGCCAGGGGATGTTCGGTGGCGATGGCGCCGACGGTCGTTTGCTTACTGAGGTTCATTATTCTTCGACGGCTAGTGCCGACGCCTCTATTGGTTTCAATCAAAGCCTCAAAGGCCCGAGGAGCTCCAAGAGCGTTTCGACAACCCTCTGAGGTGAAGGGGGGGAGCCAGAAGTCTTGGCGACACGCCCATGCGCGCCGCCGCTTCCGGAAAGGGCATGTACGGTGCCGGACAAAAGGACGAGCATCACTCGCGGTTCGATGTCGTCACGCAAGCTTCCATCGGCCGCGCCTTCGCGTAGAGCGCTAAGCAAAAACTCACGCGAGCGTTTGACCAACTTGCGCAAGCGCTTGACTGCATCCGTTGGGACGGTCAGGAACACTTGATCGGAGAGCAATAGCCATGAGAGACCGGGCGTCGAGCGAATCACTGCGATGCGCGTCAAGACCATCTGCTCAAGTCGTTCAACTGCGGGCAGACTTGGGTCGGGAAAGGTCTCTTCCACCAGTTCGATGGCCATGTCCACCGAAGCCGCCAAGATCTCGTCCACCGACTTGAAGTGTCGAAACAAAGCGCCGGGTGTCACGCCAACCCGTTCCGCGATCGTCGCCGCGCGCAGCGCCGACGCCCCGCGTTCACCAATCAGACTCAATACCGCCAAAGCGATTTCGCGCTTGCGGATACTGCTCGTCTTGCGTTGGGTTTGTTTCACGGTATCTGGGGAGGCGTCCAGTTTGCTCTCATTCGTTGGGAAGTAAATGTATACTTACTAAAGACGGAGAATGCAATCCACTTAATGGGGAGATTTGAAAGCCTAGCTATCTGCGTTCTCTAGGGCTGTCCGAGGGGGCCCTCTCCTCTGGAGCGGAGGTACCGAATGGCGCGGTCGAATGGCGCGCCCGACAGGATTCGAACCTGTGACCGTCGCATTAGAAGTGCGGTGCTCTATCCAGCTGAGCTACGGGCGCGCGAGGCGACAGCTTACTTGGACCAAAGGGAGGTTCCTACCCTGTGTTCGGTGAGTATGCATCGCAGAGGTAGAAATGATCGTGTTACAAGGGCGCTGGCCCTGTCTCGATCGCAAGTTCTTGCCGGTTCGCTGCGCTGGTGTGGAGGACTAACTCAGCCGGATTCAGCCCGCAATCACGCCGGCCATCGGGCCAGCGGCAGTTACGCTCCCCGAGCGATCCAGGGTATGCCACTGCACCGAACTCAACGCGTCCTCAACGGATGCACCGTGGTGCGAACAAACAGGGAGTCCGAACTGGCGAGAGACGCGGGCTCGAAATCGCAGAGGTGAATTGGCTGCACGAGCTAGATCCTCGTAGATGTCGACACTTAGCGAATAGGTGCGCCCATCTCGACCGGGGCGCGAAGCAACGATTGTTTGGCTGCCTAGCTTTACCGCTGAACAACCCATGCCTGAGAGGATGATCGCGATCTGATCTTGGTGATTCTGTGTTGCGTTCTTCATGAATCTCAAGCTAGGCGTACGCAACGCGCTTTGCATTAGGGTATTGACCTAGATTGAACGCGGCCAGGAGCAGAAGCTTGCAGCCGATTTGAGAGGCACGCAGTGCCTGCTTCGATGGGCAAAGGAATCGTTCCGGACGCTTTCATCGGCTCCGTACTCAAAGCGTGGATGAACGACCGGGGTGCTTCGCACCCGACAGCTTGGAGAGCTCCATGGCTCCGATCCTTGCACCGCCACCTGGGTCAAGTGACGGGTGGTCGGGGAGATGGGACTCGAACCCACGACTCGTAACTCCCAAAGCTACGCCTCTACCAACTGAGGTACTCCCCGCTTGCCGCCGACTGGTGCCGGAAGCGAGCGAGAAGAGTAGCGTAGGGAAGGCATGGCTGCGAGCATGGTAATGGGGTTTTGGGTGGTCCCGACCGGATGTAGTGTTTACCTTGCATGCCGAAGCTCGGCAGAATGCCGAGCTTAGTCCTCGACTTATCGTCGATCCCCTGAATTCGCCCCTGCCAATATTAGCTGGGGCCCCGTCTCCTAAGCTGAAATGAAGGTCCTCGTCGTCGGTAGCGGTGGTCGTGAGCACGCCCTCTGTTGGAAGATCGCTCAATCACCGGAGCTTACTGAGCTCCTTTGTGCACCGGGCAATGGCGGTACGGCGTCTGTCGCGCGCAACGTTGATGTGGCCGTCGAGGATTTGCCCGGCCTGGTGCGTTTGGCTAAGGAGGAATCGGTGGATCTCGTGATTATCGGGCCTGAGCAACCACTCGTCGACGGCTTGGCCGACAAATTACGAGCCGAGGGAATTGATGTCTTTGGTCCGAATGCCCGCGGTGCAGAACTGGAGGGCTCCAAGGCTGCAGCCAAGGACCTAATCGAGCGCCACCGTATCCCCACAGCGGCCTCCCGTCGTTTTGATCGCTCGGGACCCGCGAAGGCCTACTTGGAAGGCTGCACGGTCTGGCCCCAGGTCATCAAGGCCGATGGGCTAGCAGCCGGCAAGGGCGTCATCATTTGTGAGGAGTCCAAATCCGCGTGCAAAGCAGTCGACAAACTGATGGAAGAGCGCCACCTGGGCAAGGCTGGCGACCGCATCTTGATTGAAGAGTTCCTGGAAGGCGAGGAGGCCAGCGTGCTCGCCATCACCGACGGTGAGGCGATCTTGATTCTTGAGCCGATTGTGGATCACAAACAGGTGGGCGAAGGGGACACAGGCCTCAACACCGGCGGCATGGGGGTTTATTCCCCGGCACCGAGTATGAGCAAGCGTCTCCTGCGCCAGATTGAACAACGGATTGTGATTCCTTCGATTCACGGCTTGCGACGTGAGGGTATCGACTTCCGTGGCGTGCTATTCATCGGCCTGATGATTACAGATCAGGGTCCGCGGGTCCTGGAATACAACGTGCGCTTTGGCGATCCGGAGACCCAAGCGATTGTCCGGCGTCTAAAGAGCGATCTCTTGCCGATCCTGCGCGCCACTGCGCGTGGCGAACTCGTGTCCATGGATCCGCCCGAGTGGGATGATCGTTTTTGCGTCGGCGTAGTGGCCGCTAGCGATGGCTATCCGGGCACATATCGCCGTGGTGATCGCATTCGCGGCTTGGATAAAGCCGAGGAGTGCGAGGACGTGGTTGTCTTCCATGCGGGCACGGTGGAATCAGCCGGTGAGGTTTTGACCTCAGGTGGACGAGTCCTGTGCGTTACGGGCATGGGAGATACGATCGAAGGGGCACGCGAAAACGCTTACGGTGCCTTCGATGAGGTCAGTTGGGCGGGTAAGTTCTGCCGTCGCGACATTGGCACACGTGTCGAGAAACGCAAGGAGCGCATCCGCAACATGATGGATAGCGGAGAAGCCTCATGGCAACGAGAGGGGCGTCAAGGGAAGGTCTAGTTCGATGAACCAAGCTGCCATTCGAAAGCGCTTTGATGAATTCTTGCGCACCCGCTCACTAAAGCTCACCAAACAGCGCGAGCAAATATTTGAACGCGCTTTTGCAACTCACGAGCACTTCACAGCAGACGTTCTTCATCGCTGGATGATCGAGGATAAGTCTGTTGGAGTGGACAACAACGTCTCGAGAGCTACGGTCTACCGCACCCTGTCCTTGTTAGAAGAGGGCGGTTTCATCGGTTCCCTCGATAGTGGTCGTGGAGAATTGATGTACGAGCACCTGCTTGGCCACGAACATCACGATCACCTGATCTGTCGCGAGTGCGGCAAGATCGAGGAATTCCGCAACGCAGAGATCGAAGCGCTACAGGAGGCTGTAGCCAAGAAATTCGGCTTTACCCTGATTCACCACACACTGCGCTTGGAAGGTCACTGCAAGCAGTGCACGCGCGAATTGGCGAAGCGGCCGGAAGGCTCTACCCAGCCCTAAGCGGCCTGGGCAAATTCTCGCGACGACGCTTGCTGCGCCAGCAGGCTAGTCCTCAAAGTTGTTGAGGATGCGGTTGAAGACCAGCTCGGCAATTTCGCTGCTGACGACACCGTACTTACGGGCGGAGATGCGCAGGCGGCAACGGTTGATGTCGAAGGCTTCCACAGTCATGGTGACTTCCGCTCCGTCGATACTGGCGACCGCGGCGCGCCGATCATCGTCGATGCGAATGGGGATGAGAGATTGCTTGCCGAGTGAAGCCTTGGCGGTTGCCCAGGCGATATCAATGTCCTCAGGCAGCTGTGCTGTCCAGGCATTACTGTCGCTCATGTCCTGGCTAATGGCGACTCCTGCGCCCACGCCCAAGACTGCGGCACAGCTGGGGAGGAGGAAGGGCAAGGCGAGGATGGAGATGAGTGCTTTCGTGCGCATGACTTGGAGGACTAGGTTTTTGAGTCTGGTGCTCGCGACGCGCGCGAGACTCTGCTGATTCTGATTCAAAGCTAGCGAATCGTGTTCGCCGATCCAGGGGGAAGCCCGGATGAATTTTGCTGCAACGGCAGGCTTTTGATCCTTATGGAGTTAGGCGCAGACGCCCCCGGCAGCGCAGGCCACTAATCGCTCGTAGAAAGCCAAGCCTTCGCCGCGCGTGCGTTTGCCCATGCGAGTCCATTTGGGGTGCTGCCAAGGATCGAGATTGCGTTCCGGGTGGGGCATCAGGCCCAAGACACGCCCGGTGGGGTCGCAAATGCCTGCGATACCGTCGACTGATCCGTTGGGGTTTTGCGGGTAGGACGCTGGGCCACCACTTTCGGTGACGTAACGCAAAGCGATTTGGTTGTTGGCCTTGAGGCGCTCAAGCACAGCGTCATCGCGGACCACAAAACGCCCCTCGGCGTGAGCAATGGGGGTCGGCATCAACTCGCCACCTTTGATCCAAGGGCAGGCGCAATCGACGCTCTCGAGGGTTACCCAACGACATTCGTAGTGGTTTGACTCGTTGTTAGTCAAGGCGATGTCGCGCTTGTTGGTGTCTTGGGGGGGATCGAACAGGCCTGATTCGACCAGCACCTGGAATCCGTTGCAAACACCCAGCGTGAGACCACCACGATCCACGTACTTGCGCAGGGCCTCTCCCAGAGCCGAGCGGAGTTCCAAACCCCAGACGCGTCCAGCCGCGACATCGTCGCCGTAGCTGAAGCCACCGGCGATGACAATGATGTCCAGTTCGTCCAATCGCTGGGGCTCCTCTAGCAGGCGATTGAAGTGCAAGATCTGCGCCTCGGCCCCGGACATACGCAGGGCGCGAGCGGTTTCTTCCTCGCAATTGGTGCCTGCGTTGCGCAGGACAAGGGCTTTGGGGTTTGTCATTCGAGTCTAGCCTTGGAAGAAACCCTGATGGGCGTCGCGGAGTTCAGTGATGGAAAGGCGAGCGAGTTCGTCGCCATGCGCGGAGCGGATTTCAAGTTGTTCGTCAGAACGCACACGCCCGACCAAAGAGACCGAGTGTGGATCAAGTGCGGCTTCGAAGGCGCCTTGCTTATCAGGCTCGACTTCCACAAGGAAGCGCGTGCAAGATTCGGAGAAGAGCGCAGCGGCGTCCGGGTCGCAATTAGCCGGGAGGGTCAAGCAGTTGACGCGGCTGAGATCGAGATCGAGGCCTAATCCACCCCCGAAACACATTTCGGCAGCTGCCACAGCCAGGCCGCCTTCAGAAAGATCGTGGCAGGAACGAATCAAGCCGCCTTGGATAGCCTTGTGCAAGGCGGCCATCAAAGCGGGAGCCGTCTCTAGATCCGGTGCCGGAACGACTCCGCCATCGACGCCGATTTCCCGGAAGTACTCGGAGCCTCCGAGTTCGGCCTGGGTCAGGCCTATTAAGAAGACCAGGTTGCCAGCGCTCTTCAAGTCCATCGTAATCGCCTTGCGAACGTCTTGAACGATAGCGAGGGCAGAGATTAGGAGAGTCGGCGGAATGGGGCGCGATTCGTTCCCGACGCGATACTCGTTGTTCAAGCTGTCCTTGCCAGAGATGAAGGGTGTGCCGAAAGCAATGGCAGCGTCACGGCAAGCTTCGGAGGCCATCACAAGTGCGCCCAATTGTTCAGGCTTGTCGCAGTTGCCCCAAGAGAAGTTGTCGAGGATCGCAGTCTGTGTCGGATCGCCGCCGACGGCGACCGAATTGCGCATGGCCTCATCGATCACGGCCAAAGCCATGCGATGAGGGTCAAGGATCCCGTAGCGCGGGTTGGCGCCGCAGGTGATCGCTATGCCCTTGAAAGAATCCTCAAGCGGACGGAGGACGGCGCCGTTCCCCGGCGCATCGCTATTGACGCCAACGTGCGGTTTCAAAACGCTCTTGCCCTGAACCTCGTGATCGTACTGACGAACGATCCATTCCTTACTGGCGCTGTTCGGCGAACCGACAAGCGCCAAAATCATGGCCTTTGGATCCTTAGCAGAGGGGACTCCAGGATCCTCGCCTTGCGGCCTGTTCCAGTGAGCCTTGCGCGTGGGCTTGGGAGTTCCGTTATGGAGGAAGTCCATGCTGATGTCGCACACGTATTCGTTGTGGTACTTCAGCACCAAGCGGCCGGTGTCCGTGAAGGTGCCGATGACTGCGGCTTCCACGTCTTCCGACTCGAAGATGTCCAAGCAAGCTTCGATGTTCTCAGAAGGCACCGAGAGCACCATGCGTTCTTGTGCTTCACTGATCCAAATCTCCTCGGGAGTTAGACCAGGGTACTTCAGCGGCACACTGTGCAGATGAACAAGCGCTCCGCCGATCTCGCCCATCTCGCCCACAGCAGACGACAGTCCGCCCGCGCCGCAGTCCGTGATGGCGTTGTAGAGTTTCAAGTCGCGCGCTTTCATAAGCGCGTCCAAGACACGCTTCTCGGTGATCGGGTCGCCGATCTGAACGGCGGCCGAGGAAACCATTTCGGACTCTTCGTGCAGCTCGACGCTGGAGAAGGTTGCCCCGTGAATTCCGTCGCGCCCCGTGCGGCCGCCAACCACGATGATGGCGTCCTCGTTCTTGACCTCCTTAGTTGCCGCCCATCTGGGGATTAGGCCCACAGTACCGGCATAAACCAAGGGATTGGCCACGTAGCCCTCGTCGTACCAAACGCCGCCGTTGACCGTCGGGATTCCCATTCGGTTGCCGTAGTCGCGCACGCCCCCGACCACGCCGCGCAAGATGCGGCGCGGGTGCATGCAACCCTTAGGCAGCTTGTCACGATCGAAGTCCGGCGGGCCGACAAAGAAGGCGTCAGTGTTGGCGATCGGTTGCGCGCCCATACCCACGCCGAGGATGTCGCGAATCACTCCGCCAATTCCTGTTCCCGCTCCGCCATAAGGATCGATGGCGCTCGGGTGATTGTGAGTTTCCACCTTAATACAAACGTCCCAGTCATTCTCGAAAGCGACGATGCCCGCGTTGTCGTGAAAGACGCTAATGCACCAAGGCTTATCCAGGGTGACCGTGGCGTGCTTGATCGTTTCCTTGAGCAGGTTGTCGTAGTGCCCGCCATCTGGCCAAGCATCGCATTTGGACAATTCGATAGTGCCGGCAAAGGTCTTGTGCTTGCAGTGTTCGCTCCAAGTTTGCGCGATTGTTTCGAGTTCACAGGCGCTCGGTTCGCGGCCAGCCTCGCGGTAGTGCTCTTGTATCTTGTGCATCTCAATCAAGTTGAGACTGAGTGCCCCGTCTTGGCTGAGCTTGATCAGCGCCTCGTCATCGAGGCCGAGCAATGAGACTTCGACGCGCCCGTGTGAGGCACCGGGCTGCGGGCGGTTGAAGGGCAACTCTTCAGTGTCGATCGCCACCTGCTCGATCGTGTCATTGGCCAAGATGCGCGAAGCGATGGTTTCCAATTCGCTACGATCAAGACTGCCCTCGAGTTCCCATGCACGAAAGGTCGTGACGAGCAACTTGCGATCCGGCTTCGTAAGCTTGGTGCGCTCCATTGCGCTTGCCACGGTCACGGCAACGGGATCCATGACACCCGGCTTGCGTGCCACCAAGACTCGGTGACAACCCTTTTTCGCCGCGGGCGCTTGCCGCGGTTCGAGGATAGCAAGGTCGTCGAGCACCGGATCCGCAAGCAGCTCGCGGGCAATGCGTTCAACCACCTCGCGTTCCAGGTGACTAGAGAGCAGAAATCCTCGACCGCAGCGCGCACGCTCCAGCCCATGGATTCCAAGCTCCTTTGTGGCCAAAAGTAGGCTCGCGGCGTCGGGGTCGTCGCTTGACTGCTTGCGGAAGAGTTCGATGCGCCAAGCGTCAGGAAGGCTGTGAGTGGCGGTTTTTTGGATCGGCACGGCGGAGGTGGCCATGGGGCGCGGTGGGGCTCGCGGCGGTGGGGAGAGTCCCGAAATGGAAATTCGCGGAACTGGAAGCGGGCATCATATCGACCCAAGCGCTCCGATTCAGCCCTCAGCTCTTGCACGAAGGAACTTGCTGCTGGAACATGTCGCACAGTGGCAAGCCCGCGCGAGCGCGGATAGATCAGGAGCACGAACGATTTGAGTGAAAAGGGCAAGGAAAAGGGCGGCAACGCCAAGAAAGGTGCGGGCGCTACGGGCAGCACGGGAACTATCAATTTTGAGGCGGAGATCTTGGAGCTCGAGTCTCAGCTGAAGGAGTTGAAGGAACTCTCGGAGCGAACCCAGCTCGACCTGAGCGAGGAGATTGAGACCCTGACCAAACGGTTGGAGTCTGCAATCGAGGCTACCTACGCGGACCTCAGTCCCTGGGATCGCGTCAAGGTCGCGCGGCACCCGGAGCGGCCGGTTGCCAGCGATTACGTGTCGGGTATCTTGGACGAGTTCATGGAGCTGCACGGCGACAAGCTTTATGGGGACGATATGGCCCTAATGACTGGCTTGGCGCGTATAGACGACACACGCTTTATGCTGATTGGGCACCGTAAGGGGCGTTCAACCAAGGAACGCATCATTTGCAATTTTGGTAGCGCGCATCCCGAGGGTTATCGAAAAGCCCTGCGAAAAATGCGCTTGGCGGAGCGTTTGAAGCTTCCAATCGTGACCATGATCAACACGCCTGGCGCCTATCCGGGCATCGGTGCGGAGGAGCGCGGTCAGGCGGCGGCAATCGCCGAGAACATTCTGCAGATGTTCGGCATTCGCGTGCCGATCGTGGTGATCATCATCGGCGAAGGTGGCTCGGGTGGTGCCCTCGGCATCGGAATCGGGGACCGCGTGCTCATGATGGAGTACGCTTACTATTCCGTGATTTCACCGGAGGGTTGTGCGGCGATCCTTTGGAAGGACGGGGCGCGCACGCCCGACGCAGCTGAGGCTCTCAAGCTAACCGCGGATGACTTGACGGGGTTGAAATTGATAGACGGCGTGATCAAGGAGCCCGTTGGTGGCGCTCACCGCGACCGAGAAGCGACCTTGGCGGAGGTGCGGCGGACGATTGTGGACACGATTGCCGAGCTTTCTGAGATTCCAATGGACGATTTACTCGAGGCACGGCGCACCAAGTTCCGTAAGGCGGGCCACATTGAAGGCCGATTCCCGACGGTACCTGGGGCTTAGGGTTATTTATGGCCACCAAGAGCAAAAAAGGCGAGGCGGACGGCGCTTCGAATGAGGATTTCGACAGCCGCCTGGCGCGGCTCGAAGCGATCGTTCAAGAGATGGAAACTGGCGGATTAGGGCTGGAGGGCGCTATCAGCCGCTATGAGGAGGGGGTTTCTCTGCTCAAAGGCTGTCGTACGGTCTTGACTGGCTATCGGAAGCAGGTCGAGGAGCTGACTCGCGGCGCGGAACAGGCCCTTGAGGCCTACCAGGACGATCCGGATGCGGACGGTGAGTGAACCCTGGTCTCAAGAACTTGACCCTTGGCTGGAAGAAGCTCGGGAGTGGACCGAAGCCAATCTGATCGATTGGCTGGGGGTCGGTGAAGGTTGGCCGAGTGGGTTGTTCACGGCGACTTCCTATGCACTTCTAGGTGGTGGCAAACGTCTGCGTCCAATCCTAGTGCGCCTTTTCTCTGAGCTATGCGGTGGAGTTGCGGCAGACGCCTTGGCCCCGGCGCTGGCGATAGAAATGATTCACACCTACAGCTTGGTGCACGATGATTTGCCGTGCATGGACGATGACGATCTGCGGCGGGGACGTCCAACTTGCCACAAGGCCTATGGCGAGGCGATGGCAGTCTTAGTGGGGGATACCCTGCTCACAGAGGCTTTTGGTGTTCTTGCGAGTTCGTCAAAAAACGGAGTCGAGTGGGCCTCGATTTTGGCCAACGCGTCCGGAGCCCGCGGCATGGTCGGCGGCCAAGTTTTGGATATGACAAGCACTGGCAGCGCTTCATCTGCGGATCAAGTTCGAGCTGTTCATCTGGCAAAAACAGCCGCGCTGATCGGCGCTGCCTGCGAAATGGGAGCGATAGCTGGTGGAGCGGACAAAAATCGGCGCGAGGCAGCACATGCCTACGGGATCGCTCTGGGGCTTGGTTTCCAAGCCCAGGACGACGTCCTCGATGTGATTGGGGATGCGCAGACTCTGGGCAAGACTCCCGGCAAGGACGAGGCTTTAGATCGCGCGACTAGCGTGGCTGCACTCGGGTTGCAGGGCGCGCGCGACGAAGCCGAGGCGCGAGCTGAAGAGGCCCGAGAACAGGCCCGGGGGATGGGATTCGAGGAGGGCGACCTCCCTTTTCAACTCATTGAGCGTCTGCTGAAGCGAGATCATTGAGAATTTTATGTGGGCCCACAACTTCTGGACTTGGAAGCTGGGCCCGATAGGGTCAGACTGTTGGTTCCGAATTGCGGTTTCTACGCGACACCAATTGAATAGTGATGAGTGCTGAATTTTCCCGACATCTGCCATCAGCCACCAAAGGAGAGAGTATGGCTTCAGATAACTCTCCGGAGGACAAAGTCGTGACGTTACTAGACGGAATTGAGTCTCCGGCTGACGTGCGGGCATTGGGCGTTGAGCAATTGCCGACCTTGTGCGGCGAGGTGCGGGACTTCCTGCTCGACACGGTGCAGCGTACGGGGGGCCACCTGGGCTCAAACTTGGGCACGGTCGAACTGACCACGGCGTTGCATTACGTCTACGACTTTAAGCGTGATCGAGTCGTTTGGGACGTTTCGCACCAATCCTACACACACAAGATCCTGACCGGTCGCAAGGCGAACTTCGCCAATTTGCGCCAAACTGGCGGCATGTGCGGCTTCACGAACCCGGAAGAGTCGCCCTACGATTTATTTCACACGGGGCATGCAGGAACCAGCATCAGCTTGGCGCTTGGTCTTGCTCTTGGTACGGCTCACGAACCCAACCCGCCCCATGCCATCTCGGTTATTGGCGACGCAAGTATCGGTGCGGGAGTTGCTTTTGAAGCCATCAATCATGCGGGTGGTTTAGGCCAAAAACTGCTCGTCGTACTGAATGACAATGAGTGGTCGATTTCGCAATCGGTTGGCGCAATGGCGCGCTACTTCTCGCGAATTCGGTCCGCGAGACTCGTGCAGCGAGCTCAGCAAGAGATTCAAAGTCTGATCACTGCAATACCGGTGATCGGTCCGCGGGTAGATCGCACCCTCGATCAAATCGGAGAAGTCGTTCGCCACTCCTTGGTCCCAGGTCATGTCTTCGAAGAACTTGGTGTGACTTACGTGGGGCCATTGGACGGCCACAACGTCAAGAAGCTCGTCGAGAACTTCAAGCGCGTCAAGGAATTGGACGGCGTGGTTTTGTTGCACCTGATTACGCAGAAGGGCAAGGGGCATCCGGATGCGCTTAAGCACCCTGAACGAGTTCATGGGGTCAAGGGCAGCCAGCCCCCCAAGAGTCCCAAGGGGAGCGGCGAGGAAGATGGAAAGCTCGTGCTCACCTCGGAAGAAGTGAAGAGCGGCCCGAGCTTTACGGCCTGCTTCTCCAAGTCATTGATCGAGCTCGCAGAACGCGATTCACGTATTCATGCAATCTCCGCAGCTATGCCTTCTGGCACTGGCTTGGACGCTTTTGGCGAACGATTCCCTGCGCGCTTCTTCGACACTGGAATCACAGAACAACACGCGCTCGCGATGTCGGCTGGCTTAGCAAAAGCGGGTGCGCGGCCTGTCACGGCCATCTATTCGACTTTTCTTCAACGTGGTTACGACCAGGTCTTTCAGGAGATTGCGCTGCAGAACCTGCCTGTTCTGCTGTGTCTTGATCGTGCGGGCCTCGTGGGCCAAGACGGACCGACACACAATGGTGTGTTCGACATCGCTTACCTGCGCACCCTCCCTAATTTCGTGCTGTGTTCACCGCGCGATCAAAGCGACATGGGCCGGATGTTGAAGTTTGCATTGAGTCACGACGGTCCCGTGGCGATGCGCTATCCGCGCGGAGCAACGACCGGTTCGGAGAACATCCATGCAGATGAACGCCGTGAACTTGCGCTGGGACGCGCCGAGGTTTTGAAGGAAGGCGAGCGCCTTGTGATCTGGGCCTACGGTGATATGGTTTCCACCGCCCTCATGGCTGCCGAGCGCTTGCGGATAAAAGGTATTGAGATCGGCGTGGTGGATGCTCGCTTTGCCAAGCCCGTCGATGAAGAGTTGCTCGCACAGCACTGTCAGAAGTACAAGCAGATCCTGACTCTCGAAGATCATCAGCGTGCTGGTGGTTTCGGTTCTGCATTGCTGGAAGCCGCTAATCGCCTGCCGCAGCAGAATGCGCGCATTCGATTGCTTGGGATTCCCGATCGCTTCATAGATCACAAGAGCTCTCGAGAGGAGCAGCTCGCGGAGCTTGGATTGGACGTGAGTGGAGTGCTGCGTGTGGTGCGTAGCTCACTTTCGTCTGCACGCATCTAGCCACAAATAAAGATAACGTGACTTTACAGAACCCTCCTCCGGTTCGACGCCAGCGCATGTGTTTCACCGGCGAAGTTCGGCGTGTGATGGTCTTTGCCGATGAGACCAAGAGCGGAGTGCGCGAACTGGCGAACGAATTGCAGGCTCATCTCGGATCGCGCTGCGAAGAGGTGGTGGTCCATAGAGATCTTCGCCGAAAGTGCAAGTCGCTCGAGGATCGGTCGATGGCTGAGCTCGAGCTTCCCGACCTAATCATTGTCTTGGGCGGCGACGGTTCGATCTTGTCGGTTGTGCGAGCCTTTGGTGAACACCCCGTTCCAACATTGGGCGTGAACTTTGGCCGTATTGGCTTCTTGGCGTCCGTGGTGGTGAAGAACTGGAAGGCTGCCGTGGACGAAGTCCTCACCGGCCGAAGCGTGTTCGAGCCGCGGATGCGTCTTGCGGCATCGCTGCAGAGCGTTTCGGGAAAGAGTGTCCCTGCTTTGGCACTCAACGACTTGGTCGTTCAGCGCGGCGCGGTGCAAGGGATGATGACTCTCTCTCTTCATGACGGCGGTAGCTGGGTAAGCGACTACAGGGCTGACGGTTTGATCATCGCTTCACCTAGTGGTTCGACAGCCCACTCGCTGGCTGCTGGTGGTCCCATTTTAGCGCCTTCAATGCGCGGCATAGTGGCAACGCCCATCTCTCCGCAATCGCTTTCGCATCGTCCGATGGTTCTGCACCCCGATAGCTTGCTTGAAGTGGTGGTACAGAAGGCGCACGGGCTAGTGACCTTGGCTGTCGACGGACACGGATTCTATCCGATGCAAGTCGGCGATCGCCTGACGGTCAACCAACACCCCGTGCTCTATCCGCTCCTTGCGCGGCCCCTGTCAGATCCCTACGTGCGGGTTCGTGAGCGCTTGGGCTGGCGAGGGAAGTTTGAACCCGAATCTGAGATTGAGCTGAATCAGGTGGATCGCGCTACAACGAATGTTGGCGAAGGCGAGGTCCTCTAGAAAATGGGACCCTCACTAGAAAATGTCGTGACGAGACTTTCAGGTGATGCTCTGAGCTGCAATCCTTTTCGCTGCCAGTTTGGCCTTCGGATATCTAACCAAGCGTAGTCTTGTCCAGTTCAACGAGTTCTATGTCGGAAGGCCAGCGAGGAATAGACCCCGGGTCAGAGGACTCGCGGCGCTTCATTGAGATTGCGCTGCGTATCTCTTTTATCCTGGTGCTCTTATGCGGCTTCTTGGTGGCAATCCAGTGCATGGGTGGCTCCTTCAAGCTGATGGGCAAAGAGACGTCGGCCGGGCTCTTTGAAGGGGTCGCGAATCCCTTCAGCGCCTTGGCGGTAGGCATCTTGGCGACGGTCCTCGTCCAGAGCTCTAGCACGACGACTTCGATGATCGTGACCTTGGTGGGTTCGGGGGAGGTGTCCGTTGAGCATGCCGTGCCGATGATCATGGGCGCCAACATTGGAACCACGGTGACCAACACCCTCGTGTCCGTTGGCCACGTGCGTCAGAGCACAACCTTTAAGCGAGCCTTTGCAGCTGCAACGGTACACGACTTCTTCAATCTCCTGTGTGTAGTGATCATGCTGCCACTGGAGCTCCTTACGGGCTTTCTATCGAAGTCAGCCATCTGGATGACGCAGATTTTCGATGGTGCCTCTGGATCGGACTACAAGAGTCCAGTCAAGGTCGCCGTGAAGTCCGCCTACACGCACATCGTGCAAACATTGGAGAGCCTCGGTTTCGACGGCTTGCCATTGGCACTTGTGGTGCTCACGATTGGCATTGGGCTGACCTTTATTTGCCTGATTTACATCACGAAGAACATGCGCACGCTGATCGCCGGCCGCATGGAAGAAGCCTTGAATCGCTCCTTGGGCCGTTCAGGCCTGATTGGAATCGTGGTGGGGGCGTGTTTGACCGTTGCCGTCCAATCCTCCAGTATCACGACTTCCCTCATGGTGCCGCTCTGCGCAGCAGGCATTCTAACGCTGCAGAACGCCTTCCCGATCATGTTGGGGGCCAACATAGGCACGACCGTCACTGCACTTCTGGCGAGCGCTGCGGCCGATTCCAGCGCTGGTTTGACGATCGCATTAGTTCACGGTTTGTTTAACCTAGCCGGTACGGCACTCTTCTACCCCTTCCAGCGAGTTCGGCAAATCCCGATCTATCTGGCCGAACGCCTCGCGGAAAAGGCTTCGGAGAACCCTCTCTGGGTGCTCGGATATGTATTAGGAGTTTTTGTTGTTGTTCCCCTCGCGGGAATATGGGCGGTCGATACTTTCGGCTGAGCGATCATTTACCGAATAGAACTACTCTACTTTCCTTCGACTGACGAACAGATAATTGGTCCATGATGCGCTGGCTACAAAGATTGGGGCCCGAAAATCGGAGCCTCCACGCAATCCACTCCCACTTCCTCCAGATGCTGGAGGACGGACGTCACATCTTTGATGCCGCGGCCAATGCTCTAGTGGGCGGGACTAATGTGGAGGTGATCGAGAAGGACCTCTACAAGACGGACCGTCGCATCAATGCGACAGAACAAGCGATTCGTCGAGAGATCGTCGTGCACGGATCCATTCACGGTGCTGCGACTTTCCCGGCGCTTCTAGTCATGATGAGCCTCGTCAAAGATGCCGAGCGCATCGGCGACTACTGCAAGAACATCTACCAGCTTGCTTGCATGGGCTGCGAGCTTGGGACACCTGATGAGCGCAAAGAGTTGATCGCGCTCAAAGATCGGATTAGTCGCTTGATCGTTCGCGCCCACGGAATCTACAAAAGCCAAGACGAGGAAGACGCCAAGGGCTTCCTTGAAGAGGTCAGCCAGCTTTCCAGCATCTGTGAAAATCAGGTGCGCGCCGGACTCAAAGCGAAGGGAGAGAACAAGGCCGGACACGTTCTGATCCACCGCTACTTCAAGCGCGTGATCAGTCACACGGGGAACATTGTGACCTCTGTTGTGATGCCGCTGGATAAGCTGGACTACTTCGACGAGCCGAAGAAATAGCGGAATACATTGAAGACGGCGAGGTGAAGTTTCTTCCCACCCGGAAGCGGGACGCGTAGGGGGCGCTTGGTCTTGTTGGTAATTTCCATCTCAGCTTCACCATAA
>JBLIOI010000015.1:0-60345 GCA_047639675.1 Planctomycetota bacterium
CAACGGCCAGACCCACCCGGTCATCTCCCAGAACGTATTCCGCCTGAAAGGTCGCCGCTTTGAGCAGCTTGGCCAGTCTTGGCTCAAGCACGGCTTCTGCGCACTTTGCGAAACCGGTTGTGGCCCCGCTGGATTCTCCGGTTGCGCTAGCCTACTTCGCGTTGGATGTGCGGACACGTACAGTTCAAGCCTCAACGACGGCAGCGGCGGTGGACCCAAGTTCACCGTAGACCCGACTTCGGGTGATCACCAACACCCCGATCCCACCCCGTCGGGCAACACGACCACTCGTGGTCGCCTGCAAATAGCGGTCGCCGATGTGGACCCGACACTCAATGTTGGTGCAGCCTACTTCGTTGAAGGCATGTACGTACACTGGGAAGACCACCAGAACGGCTTCGCTGCAAACAACTCGACCTGGCGTAAGATTCAGTTCGCTAATAACGCTCAGTTCACCATGCAGAGCGCAAGCACTGTCAACCACAGCACCGAGCCCGCCGTTTACGGCTGGCAGGCTGAGGACGCAGGCGTGGTCATCCGCGAGTTGGAAAACACCAACGAAGCTGGTGCTGGCGTCCATGGTTATTACCAGGTCGCTAACCGCGTCTGGGACAACGGCGACGGCACTTGGGACTACATCTACGTGGTCAACAACCAGAACTCGACTCAGGGCGCTGGGTCCTTCTCGGTTCCGACTGGTGCAGGTGTGAATGTGAGCGGTCTTTGGTTCAACGACGTTGACTACCACAGTGGCGAGGTCCAGGACGGCACGGACTGGGCGATGACTCAGAACGCGAGTGACTTGACTTGGGACTGCTCGCAAACATTCGCTCAGAATTCGGACGCCAACGCCATCAACTGGTGCACGGCTTACAGCTTCGGTTTCACTGCGGATGCGGGCCCGATGGCCGGCGTTGGTTCGATTGATATGTTCGAGCCCGGTGTTGGTAGCACGTTGACCTTCCCGATCGACGGACCCGGCGTTGCTACTGGCAGCACAGGCACGGCCTACTGCTTCGGTAGCGGTGGCACGGCTTGTCCTTGTGGCAACGGCGGCGCAGCCGATGAAGGTTGTGTGAACTCTTCCGGCAATGGTTCGACACTCGAAGGACTCGGAAGCGCGAGCGCTAGCTCGAACTCCTTATTCCTGAGCGCAACCCAGGCTGCATCTTCTGTCAGTGGCCTATTCTTCGGCGGCACGAGCCAGCCCGGCGCTGGTAACGGCGTGCCCTTTGGGGACGGCCTATTGTGTGCAGGCGGCTCGATTACCCGTTTGCAGTTCGCTGGCACAGACGCCTCTGGTAACGCTACCTCTAGCACCGACATCGCAGCCAAAGACGGCTCGATGGCTGGCGATACCCGCTACTACCAGTTCTGGTTCCGCGATCCCGCCGGTGGCGGCGGTCCTTGTGGCAACGGTTTCAACACCAGTAACGGTCTCGAGATCGTCTGGCAGCTCTAGTCGCTAGCCGCCTTTTGTCTTCAAGGTCGGCGTCCTCCATATGGAGGGCGCCGACCTGTTCATTTGGGAAGTGGCGTTGTGCCCCTCTGCTGGAGGGGCAGTGTGGCCGAGATCGCGGGCGTGTTCTCCTGCTGGTCACATCCCATCCCTGGTGCTGGCGGGGAAGTACTGGGGGCCATGGCTCTCTACGCAATGGAACCTAACTCGCCTTCTCGCGATCACATGGACGGGATGGGCATTGCGGCCAAGATGGTTGGGCTTGCTGTCGAGCGTTACCACTTGGAGCAGCGCTTGCTACAGAGTGCTAAGATGGAGGCCCTCGGCGGTTCTAGCGGGGGGGGGATTGCCCACGACTTCAACAATATGCTCGCGGCGGTCCTCGGCAACGCAGAGCTGGCTATTGAAGGACTTTCCGAGAGCGATCCGGTTCGTTCTATGCTGCAGAGAATTGCAACTACGAGCGTAAATGTAGCGGAGCTCTGCAGCCAAATGTTGGCCCACGCAGGACGTGGCGCCATGAGTCCCGTGACCCTGAACTGCAATGAATTGGTTCAGGATATCGGTGGCCTCCTACAGGTGGCCTTGGCCAAGAAAGCAAAACTTTGCTTCGATCTCGTTGAATAAGAGCTGTGCGTCTTCGCGGATCGAAGCCAGCTACGTCAAGTAGTCATGAATCTGATCACGAACGCATCCGAGGCGATCGGCAACAACTCGGGTACGATTGGAATTGGCACCAGGGCCCAGTGTTACACCCGTGAGGACCTTGACGGGCTTGCGGTGGAACTGGATCTTGATCCGGGTGAATATGTACATTTATGGGTCAGCGATACGGGGGCCGGCATGGACACGGCTACACGCTCCAAGGTTTTCGACCCCTTCTTTGCAACAAAATCTACTGGCCGCGGCTTAGGGCTCGCCGCAGTGAAGGGGATCGTAAGGAAGCATTGAGGGACGATCGTGCTCCAGGGCGGACTCGGCATGGGAACGAAGTTTTCGGTGCTCCTACCGCGTGTGGCTGCGCCGGCACAGGTTATTCCGCGCAGGAGAACGGAGAACACCGAAGGCAAGGGGGCATGCATCCTTGTAGTGGATGACGAGACCTCGGTGCGCCGGGTTTTCGGGGACATGCTCGATCAAGCCGGATATGAGGTGCTCATGGCGGCGGACGGAGAGGAACCTATCAGGTGTTCAAAGAGCGCGGGGCTGAGATCGACTGTGTGTTACTCGACCTCTCCAGGCCCAAGCTGGATGGGGAGGAAAATTTCATGAACTCAAGAAGATCCGCGGTGATGTGCGCGTCATCCTGAGCAGTGGCTTCACAGAAGAGCAGGTGCTGGCGCGTTTCCATGGTCAGGGCCTCAGTGCTGTGATTCAAAAGCCGACTCGCATGCACATCCTTCTCGAGACGGTAGCGCAGGCACTGAAGTAGCGACGCGTGGGAGTCGAGCACTCCTGCGGGGGGGGGATCTCAAACGCATCGGAGATGTCCCACACTGACCCACGGGTGACTCATGAGGGTGGCTTCAGCGCCAGTAATGCCCATTTCTATCGACCGGCTGCCGTCGTGCGGGAGGTGTCGAGTATAGATCCCACAAGTTAGGGATATGGGGTAAAATCTCCCCCCGTCCTCAATTTTCAGACTACCTATCTCGCGATGAAATCCGTCTATATTTCAGTCCTTCTGCTTAGTACCTTCACGGTCTCGGCCCTTGCTCAAAACCCTCCGGGAGAAGAGCCGGCGATCGGGCATCGCATGACTCAGGGCGAAGTGACGGGGGGGACTCTCACAGTCGATGAGTTGCGCAAGCATGGCCAATTGATGTTCGCGACTCCGTTCAACAAGCTGGATGGGTATGGCGATGGACCGCTTGATCCGGGCGATTTGACATCCCCGGGTGGCCGCCCCACGCTGCAGGGCAACGGAACCTTCCTGCGGGTCAATGGTCTCGATGCGCAGACTTGTATGGAGTGTCACTCCGTCGGTTCCAACGCTGTTGTTCCATTCCGTTTCGCCGTGGGCGGCGTCGGAGGATCCAACAACAACGCGATCTTCATGCCGCGCAACATCGATGTCGATGATGAGGTTGCCGCTGGCTTCGCGAGCTTCGACGGTCGCTATATCAATCCGCCGTTCCTATTTGGTTCGGGGGGCGTGGAGCTAGTCGCGAAGGAGATGACGCAGGACTTGCAGCGCTTGAAGCGCATTGCCGGGCAAAACCCGGATCAACCCTTTTCGCTCGATACTCACGGCGTGAATTTTGGATCGCTCACGTGGAGCACGACGCTTGGCGGCCTGGACTTTAGTCAGGTCGAAGGTATCGATGTGGATTTGGTGGTGAGACCCTTTGGCCGCAAGGGCGAGTTCGCAACTGTGCGCGGGTTCGATGTGGAAGCGATGCAATTTCACTTTGGCATGCAACCGGTAGAGGTTGTCGGGGCTGGAGTCGATGCGGATGGCGACGGAGTTGTCGACGAGGTCTTACCCGGCGAGCTTTCGGCCTTGCACATGTTCAATGTGACGTTGAAACGCCCTTTTGAGGAGGCGCCCACCCCGGAGACCCAAGCGGGCTTCGCGGGCTTCGTTTCGATTGGTTGCGCGGAGTGCCACACGCCTGCGATCGAAACGCGTAACCGGGGATTGAGCCTGACCCTCCCTGAATTAGAGACGCAGCCTTTCGATAACGAGTACTACCAAATGGACCTAGCCGGGGGCAACGCGGGCTTCGCCAAGGTTCCTGGTAGCGGCCTGAGCGTTGGGCTATTCAGTGACTTGAAGCGCCACGAAATGGGCGCTGGCTTGGCGGAGAGCTTCGGCTCGAGCCTTGATAGTGAGTTCATCACTGCGCGTTTGTGGGGGATAGCCGATACAGCGCCTTACCTGCACGACGGCCGGGCGACGACTTTGACAGAGGCGATTTTGAAGCATGGCGGTGAGGCTCAGACCTCGCGCGATAATTACGCGGCCTTGTCGGATGCCGAGAAGATCAATCTCCTGACCTTCTTGCGTAGCTTGCGCACGCCGATTGATCCGACCGGTGGGCTTTAGGAAGAGTTAGCGTTTGCCTTCGACTCCAATGACGGCGATGTCATTGCGCGCAAGCAGCGCAGCGGTCACGCCAGGGCCACTTGTGAGCTTGGCGTTGACGTGTGTGTTCTTGACTCCGCAGGAAGGCGAGCGTTCTTTGAGGTAGGCGCGACCAATGGAGTGCGCCTTGCATTTGGCAAGCGCGGCGTGGGCGCCGCGCAAGAACGGCTCGGTGACATCGCTGCCATCCTCTGTGACGAGCCGGTCTTCACCGTCGAGCACCGCTGAAGCGCTTAGAGCTTTGATCCAAGCCGGCGGGCGCGGCGTTGGCAAGCCGCCTGCTTCTTCGGGGCAGAAGGGGACAGCTTCTTCACCGTTCGCTGCCAATTCCTCTTCGAGAACTTTGTCGCGGTTGTGCCTGCCGTCATAGCGGCACTCACAACCGAGTAGGCAGGCGCTGACGAGAACTTTGCGGGGTGAGTCGGTCATGGTCCGGATAGGATAGCCCGTATGAAGAATGAAAAGGTATTGGTGCCCTTGGCAGAGGGTTTTGAAGAGACCGAAGCGGTGGCGATCATCGACGTCTTGCGCCGCGCTGGATTGGAGGTGGTCACAGCCTCTCTTGCGGAGAAGGATGTCTGTGGTGCGCACGGGATCGTCATTCAAGCGGACCGCATCTGGGACGAGTTAGACCTAGCCAGCCTGACAGCCGTGGTGCTACCTGGCGGGATGCCGGGGACGACAAAGCTTCAGGAGGACGAGCGTGTGCTGGAGCTCGTACGGCGCCTGGCGGGCGAGAAGCGCCTGACCGCCGCCGTCTGCGCTGCCCCCTTGGTCCTGGCCTCCGCCGGAGTTTTGACGGCAGAAACTGAGATCACTTGCTACCCGAGCTTCCTCGAGTCGTTGGCGGAATATTCCCCCTCGGCGGACTCACGGGTCGTTCGCAGCGGCTCGATTATCACCAGTCAGGGACCGGGAACCTCGCTGGAGTTCGCTCTGGCGGTGGTCGAGCACCTGGTGGGCGCTGATGAGGCTGCCGAGGTGGCAGCGGGGATGCTAGTGCGCACGGGTGGCTGAGGCCGTATTTGGAGCGCCGAGCTGATCGGAGCTGACCCCGAAGCCATTCAACGCGTTGACAGCTCCGGCGCCTCGGCCCTATTCTCTGCGCCCCACCGACTGGTCCGCCGTATCTTTGTTACTCCAGATACGGACTCCGGTAGGGTGGTCAACAACCCCCGACACGACCCTATGAGAATCCACGCTACCCTCCTCGGCTTGGCCAGCGCAACTATCGCGCTGACCTCCAATTACGCCGTCGCCGACACGATCTACCTGCTCGACGGTTCTTCCATCCCTGATGTGAAAATCGGTAGCGAGACCTTCAAGGAGATCTCCTACAGGGCGGGCAGCAAGAGCAAAACCGTCAAGACCGACAATGTCTTGCGCCTTGAGTTTACGGCCAAGTCGCCGATCGTCGACCGCGCCGACACGGCGGCAGTCGAAGGACAGGTGTTGGCCGCCATCGACGATTTCAATGTCTACCTCGAAGGTTTCCTGAGCGATGGGCGTCGCCCGCGCTTCAAGTGGGAACCGGCTTACGCCATGTACCGCCTGGTCGAGCTGAACGGCATGGTCGGGGATGTGGATGCCCTCGTGGCTTCTGCTGACCTATTGATCGATAAGGCCCCAGAGTCGCGCTACCTGCCGATGGTTTACTTGGCGAAGGCCGAGGCGCAGTTCATGTCGGGCAAGTCTCCTGCGGCGCAGAAGACTCTCAAGGAATTCCTGAACCTGATTCAGGCCAAGTCGCTTTCGCGTCGCTGGCAGGTGGAGCAGAAGCTTGCGACCATCTTGTTCGACAGTTCGATCAAGGGCAAAGATCGCATCAGCAAGTTGAATGCGATCTCTGATCAAGCAGGCGAGGAATTGCCGCTCGTGCGCAACCGCGCCGAGGTCGCCATCGGCGAGGCGCTCACCGGCGACAAGAAGTTCAAAGAGGCCGAGGAGATCTTCGGCGACATCACTGAGAACCCGCAAGCAGACCAGCGCACGCTGGCTGCGGCTTACACGGGGCTCGGCGATTGCTTGTACTACCGCGCCAACAAGTCCAAGGGTGAGGCCAAGCAGGAACTCTTAGTAGAAGCTGCCAAGGCCTACATGCGCGTCGTGGTCGTTTATAAGGACCAGTCGCTCTACGTGCCGAAGGCCATGTTCTGGGCCGGTCGCGTATTCGATGCATCCACAGTTGAAGGTGACAAGGCCAAGGCGCAGAAGCTCTATGGGCAAGTCTCTCGGGACTACCGCGGATCGCAATGGGCTACGGAGGCCAACGCTTTCCGCAAGCGATAATCGAGGTCGGGCAAAAGCCCGAAGCAGAACTCAAAGGAGCGCAGGCCACTGGGGCCTGCGCTCCTTTATTTGTGGATGACGAGATTAGGCCTGCCGTTCTTCCACTAATCCCCAATCTGCTGTTCGTGGATATCCCCGAGGTTCTGCGCGTCGAACAGCAATCCGAGGAGAAGGCCTCCATGGGGCATCTACTTCCTCACCGGCGATGATCCCCAAGGGGCCATGGTGGCCCCCGCCGGCTAAAGGAGCAGAATGACGAAGATTGAGGACGGACTTGGCGATTGGCGAGGACTAGGCGAAATGCGAGGAGTGGTAGAGCAGGCGCTCTCTCAGAATTGCAGGGATAGCAACGAACTGGATGACATGGTGCAGGACACGATGTTGCGGGCTGCGCGCTTTCGGCGAGGCCTACTGGATCGCAGGCGCCTGCGCCCCTGGGTGTTGCGTATTGCCTGGAATGTGCTGCACGACCATGTGCGGCATGAACATCGATTGGGCCGCGTAGATGTGGCTGAGGAGTTTCTCTTGGAAATGGAGGGGAGCGAGAAGCCGCCCGGTCGCCAATTGAACCTGTGTTTGAGGGTTGGCGGGATTTTGTTCGATCGAGATGATCTGCTCAGGATTCTGAAGGATCTGATTCCCTTGATGCCCGAAAGCGATCGCCGCTTGTTCGACGTTTTCTATGGGGAAGGTCTCGGTTGCAAGCGCTCGGCGGAACGTCTCGAGATTTCGCAGGAGTCCATCAAGATGCGTCTATTTCGCATGCGGAATCGGCTGCGACGTGAATTGCACAAGCGTTCGTTCTTGTACTTGGTGCCCGAAGAGCGGGAGGCTGTAGCATGAAGCTATCTCTACCGATCTTGATCTTGAGCTATGCACTTTGCATGGCAAGCGGCGCCTTGGCAGATTCGTCGTGTTCGACAGCGGAGGTGACATTGCAGAGCATTCCGCGTTTGGCATCCGCTCGTGAACAGCTCGACTATGCTCGGGAGATGAAGCGCTCCTTGCGTGGTCTCAAGGGCGAGCGGCGTGAGCAGGTCCGCAAGGATGTCGTCGAAGCCTACCGTGCGGTCCGCCGTAACTTTCCGAGAGAGCTAGCGCTTTCCTCTGAAGCTTCCTTTCGAGCTGCGGAGATGTTGCGGTCGGGTCGTCAAATAGATTTGGCACTGGCGGAGTTCGAGCATGCGGTCACCCTCGGCGCCTCGACTGAATTTCGACCGCGAGCTGGGCTTGAGATTGGGCACATTTTGCGTCACCGCAAACAGCTCAACTGTGCTCTGGAGAACTATGAAGCGGTCGAAGCGATGCCTGCGGTGTACGCCGCGGAGCGCGAACTCGCGGCCTTCTGGTCAGGGCGCGTGCACTTGACTCTGGATCGCCCAATTGATGCCTCTCGTTGTTTCAAACGCGCGGCGACGAGTGGTGTGGATCCGGTGCAACGTACGCGATCCTTCGATGCTTGGTGTGGGGTGTTGCTCGACAAGAAAGATCTCGAAGGCGCGGCGGGTGTGCTGGAGCTCTGCCGTAAGGCTCTCAGCGAATTCGCGGCGGAGAAAACGCAACTGGGAACGCGTGTGCGCGGCGCCTTGGAGGTGATGAAGGCACCAGAGAGACTCAAGCGTGACATAGAAGCGCGCGCAAAGAAGGATCTAGTGACCCCTCCTCCCGCGCGCTTTGGTCGTCGTCTGCGTTCTAGCAGCCGATGGCGTAATAGGTGAAGCCGAGGTCTTCCAGTACTTCCCTTGAGTAGATGTTCCGACCGTCAACAATGACCGGGTCTTCGAGGCTTTCTCTAATCGCTTCGAAGTCCGGTCGCCGGAACTCATTCCACTCCGTAACGATCACTAATGCATCGGCTCCGTCGAGAGCGTCCATTGGCTTCTCAGAGTAGTTGATGGTGTCGCCGAGATAGTGTGACTTGGCTTCCTCGATCGCCTCAGGATCGTAAGCAGTTACCGTTGCTCCGGCTTCAAGCAGCTGCTTGCAGAGAACGACGGCGGGCGCTTCGCGCATGTCGTCTGTGTTCGGCTTGAACGCCAAACCCCAGATGGCGAAGTGCTTGCCAGCAAGGTTGCCCTTGTAGTGACCACTCAGCATCTTGAACAGGATCTTCTTCTGCTCTTCGTTGACGGCCTCGACTGCTTTCAGAATCTTGAAGTCGTAGTCGTTCTGCTCAGCTGTCTTGACGATGGCTTGCACGTCCTTGGGGAAACAAGAACCACCGTAGCCGCAGCCTGAGAATAGAAAGCGCGAACCGATGCGCGCGTCAGTGCCGATGCCCTGGCGCACGTGATTGATGTCAGCGCCAACCAGGTTGCAGATGTTTGCGATCTCATTCATGAACGAGATGCGCGTCGCTAACATTGCATTGGCGGCGTACTTGGTCAGTTCGGCGGACTCGATGTCTGTGTGGATGATCGGGTTACCCGTGCGGACGAAGGGAGCGTAGAGCTCGTCCATCGTTTTCTTGGCACGTTCACTTTCCGATCCGACCACGACTCGGTCGGGTTTCAGGAAGTCGTCGATGGCGGCGCCTTCTTTCAAGAACTCCGGATTAGAGACCACATCAAACTGGTGGTTGGTGGTCTCCGCCGTAGCCGCTTTGACTTTACGTGCTGTACCGACGGGAACAGTCGACTTGTCAACGATCACCGTGTAGCTCGTCATGTGTTCGCCAATCGAACGCGCGGCGGCCAAAACGTATTTCAGATCGGCACTTCCATCTTCGCCGGGAGGTGTTCCCACTGCGATGAACACTACTTGCGCGTCGGGAATACCTTCCGCGTAGTCGGTGGTGAATGTTAGGCGGCCATCTTGCACGTTGCGGCGCAGAAGCTCCTCCAATCCAGGTTCGTAAATAGGGACGATTCCGTCCTTGAGGCGAGTGATCTTGCCCTCGTCGATGTCAATACAGGTGACAGTATTGCCACTCTCGGCGAAGCAAGTGCCAGCGACGAGGCCGACATATCCGGTTCCAACGACTGCGATGCGCATTTATAGAATGCAGGTAGGGGGGGGTGGAGGCCGTCCGAAGAGCCCTCGGGCTCCGCCGTCGGCAGAAAGAGTTTCCTCGACCAAAAGGGGATCTCAGCCGAATATCCGGCAAGAGTTGGCGGTTAGGAAGCTAGAAGGATAACGTGTCGTCCCGAATCTGAAACGTGGGCGATTAACTCAGTTGGTAGAGTGCCTCCCTTACAAGGAGGACGTCGTGGGTTCGAGTCCCTCATCGCCCACCAGATTCTTGACCTTCGCGGCCGGCCGCTTCGACTAAGAAAGCCCGGTGCCCGCGCTCCAGGCGCACCAAGAGCAGGGCGCCGCGCTGAGTCCCCGGACCGCGAAATTTGCGCTCCAACACCTCTGTACGCTCGCTATGGCCCCTTTTTCGCACACTGATGGGCCCAACGTCGTGCTCTCCAAGCATCGCTCGCACCTTCTTACGGTCGAGCGAGCAGCTGGCGCGCACCCGCCAGGCGCGCAAGAACGGACTGCGCGGATTCTGATCTCCACCTAGGTAGGCGATCTTCGGAGCCAGCGGAGCGAGATCGCATTCGACGGCTAAATTTCCCAGTAAGCCCGATCGCAAAAGGGCAGGATCGGGGTCCGCGATCCAGGCAACCTCGCTGGCTTCTGCCGTTCCGAGGGGTTCCACTTCCCGTGGACTGCCCGAAAAGTGTGCAAGGGAACCGTCCGAATTGATGCGTGACGCTCTGCGTTCCGCTTGGTCGTTTTCTGCCAGTGACCCGGTCCACAGGGTTAGCTCCGCAAGCTCGCCGCGATTGCTCAACCATTCTCGACGCCGAGGCAATTCAGGAGGCAAAGTCGCGGACTCCGCAGCCAGCAAAACTTCCGCAGAGAGTGCCGGGGCGAGCTTAAGGCACGCTCCGTCGAATTTTTTTGAAAGGAATAGGGAGCTTTTTAGGTCGGGCGACCAGCTCGTCGGATCGAGCGTCCGCATTCCCCCCTTTCGTCTGTCTGGATCGATCAGTAAGACGTCGGCTTTGACGCTGGCGCTCAGTGCGTCGGCTTGCAATACGAGCGCATTCAGGTTGTTCGCTAGGAGGTTGGCACGCGTGTATTCCAGGTTCTCAAGCTCAAGGTCGCCACTCACGACGCGTATACCAGCATCCGCAAGCGCGCAACTGTCCGCGCCAACTCCGCATGTTGCGTCGTATAGAAGTGCTCCAGCTAAAGAACTCGCAATGTGGGATGCGCGCAGTCGTGCAACAGATTCGGCGCTAGCTTGTTCGAGACCCTTGCGGTTCAAGTAGGGCAGGGCAAGCGTTGGAAACCGTGTTGCACAACGAATTCGCAATTCGTGCAAAAGGCTGGCAAGTTGTGCTAATTCTGGAGGGAGACTTTGCCTTAGAATTTTGCTAATTCTTAGGGGGGTGAGATCTGGCGTTAGCTGTGCCAAGGCCTCACCGACTCGTGTTTCAAAGATGGGGTTCATACCCGACTGGCTTCAGCTGTCTCACTTGCGAGAATTCTCTGGCTTGCTCGACCCTTTGTCGAGTTATCGTCTCAAAACTGGTTCGTGTGTTGTTGGTGCCCATCGTCGTGTGTGGGAATTTCACCAGCTCCTTGATCCTGGCCTCCATCGTCCCAAACGAACTCTACCTAATGAGCCGCATACTTGTCATCGATGACGACCCGGGTAACCGATTGATCGTGAAGAGTCGCCTGTCCGACCTTGGCTACGAAGTCGTCTTGGCGGACACTGGAGCGGGTGGTCTTGTTGAGGCGCGTAACGCCGCCTTGGATCTCTTTCTCGTCTCCGCCGGGCTTGGCTCGGGCATCGACGCCATTGAAGTTTGCCGGCGCCTCAAAGCACTCCCTGAGACTTCCTCAGTCCCTGTCTGCATCTACAGCAGTTTACCTGGTAACCAGGAAGAGCTGGCGCGTGCCTACGACGCGGGCTGTGATGCTTTCGTGCCAAAGACGGAGATGGCGGTCCTCGACCAAATTGTGCGCGTACAACTGCGCAACAAGGCGGTCATCGAAGACCTCTCAGAGCAGAACCGGGTGCTCGACCAACACAATCGTCGCTTAAGCGAAGAGGGCCAACGCGAAGCGGATCGCGAGACCTCGCGCGGCGAAAGCGGAGAACACACCCTGGTCCTGCGCGAACTCGCCGCCAATCGCCCCGACGGAGTCTTGCTTGTCGATGGTGAAGGTTTCGTGCGTTTTGCGGATCGCGGCGCCTGCGAAATCTTCGGCAACCGCATCGAAGGCAAGAACCTCGGTTTCCTCGCCCCGGCCAGCGGCCTCGAGGCCTTTGTGCGTGATGCGCGCTACGAAGTACGTGATGGTTTCCGTTTTGACATCTCAGCAATCGGCGGGCGCACGGCTCGTTCGTTAACTGCTTCCGTCGTCCCGCTCCTCGGTAGAGGAGAGGCTGGCAGCAACTTGCTGAAGACAGTCTTCTTGCTCGACGCCGCTAAGCGCAAGATCGCCGCGGAAATGTTGCGCCTCGCCGAGCCGGGAATCCCGCGTCAACAGTTGGGTTCATTGCTCGACTCAGCCCGCGATAACTTCTCCGCCGCACGAATGGTTGGAGATAGTCCTGGTGTGCGCCGCGCTCACGAAGTGGTCGCTGCTTTTTGCAAGCGTCGCAAACCAATCCTGGTCATCGGCGAACGTGGCGTGGGAAAAACACGTCTCGTGCGAACCGCTCACTACACGGGCCCCTTCACCGGCCCGTTCATGCAGGTTTCTTGCTCTGGTCTCGAAGAGGACAACTTAGAGCGCGAACTGTTCGGCTACGTCAAGGGCGCGTATCCAGATGCATTGAATGATCGCCCAGGCATCTTTCACTTGGCCGCCGACGGTACGGTGTTCCTTGAAGACATTGGTCAGCTCAGCATGCGCTTGCAGAAGCGTTTGCTCGAAGTGATCCAAGATGGCGTCGTTCGCCGCGTTGGCTGCGATCAGCCGGAAAAGGTCAACGTAGGTATCTCAGCTTCAAGCAAGTTGCCCCTGCAGGGACTCGTCAAAGGCGGCGGCTTCCGCAAGGACCTGTTTGAGTGCTTTGACGAGAACACCGTCCAACTCTTGCCGCTTGGCCAGCGCCCCGAAGACATCCTGGCACTCGCTGGGTTGTACGTGACGCACTTCGGACGCTTGCATGGCGTTCGCATGATCGACGAAGACGCCGTCGACACGCTCTTGCGCTACGACTGGCCCGGTAACATCACCGAGTTCGCGGGCTGCATTCGAACGGCCTGCGCCAGCGCCGACGGCGTGCAAATCACCCCAGCACAATTGCCGCCCGCCTTACTCGACGACGGCGAAAACCTCCCGACCCGCGAGCTCATCCCCAGCCCGCGCCGCGAGCACGCCGGCAGCAAACCCGTCGCCGGTATCGTTCCCGTACCTTCAGCCGGTGGAGGTGGCTCCCGCCGCAATCACCCCTGGGACATCTCCGAAGACGACCCGATCAGCCTCGACTTCTACGAGAAGAAAGCCCTACTGCGCGCCCTCGACCACGTCGGCGGCGACAAGCTTGCCGCAGCTAGACTCCTCAAAGTCGGCAAGAGCACCCTCTACCGCAAGCTCAAGCGCTTCGAGATCGAGTAGAGAAGGCAGCGGTATTGAGCCCGCGCCACCTCTCTGCCACGATTGCAGTCGGCCCCTGATCAAGACCCTCCGGGTTCTGGTTTGGGGCCGACTGCAATCGTGGCGGAGATGGCGCGGGCTCGCTGTGAATGATCAGGGCTTCTCCCACCATTCTCAATGTGTCGAAGGTGCGCGTGGGCAATCCAAGCGCTCAATCGTTTTCCCTCAATTGTTCGGGGAGAATCGCCCACCGCAGCATGTCCCGTCGGCACGGGCTCAAATCGTCCTGTGAATCCTTAGATTTCTTCACATTCTGGCAAGGCAGCTGTCACCTTTCCTTTGGCAGCTGCCCTATCCCGTTATGAACTCTCCAATTCACAATTCCGAAGCGGCCCTGGCGCACCTTGGATGGGTCCGTGCCTTGGCGTTGAGCTTGGCACGTGACGCGAACGTCGCTGAAGATGTAGTGCAGGAGGCCTTTCTCCTGTCCATCGAGCGACCTCCACGCAACGCGAGTCGCTTGGGCCCCTGGCTTGCACGTGTGACGCGCACTTTGGCGCGTCAGGAAGCTAGGTCGTCTCGTTCCCGGCGCTCACGCGAACATGTTGTTGCGTTGGGTGCTGACGAGCGGAGAAGCGCGGAGCCTTTTGAAGTCCTCGAACGCGGGCAGCGACAACGTTCTGTTGTTGATGCGGTGCTGGCTCTACCCGAGCCCTACGCTTCGACCTTGCTTTACCACTACCTCGACGGTTTGACGACGAGTGAAGTGGCGCAGCGCATGGCTTGCGAAGCGGTCACCGTGCGTAAACGACTCGAGCGTGGTCGAGGAATGTTGCGCGAGCGGCTTGATGGAGAGTTCGGTTGCGAAACGGAGAATTGGGCCTTGGGGCTCGTCCTTCCGCTCGCAGATTTCCGTGCACCTGCCGCCGCCACAGGGGCGGCGAGTGTGGGCACGGCAACTCTCATGATGGGCGGTTTGATGAGTACTAAGGTTATTGGTCTCGCTGGGCTTGTGTTGGCCAGCGCGTTGTTATTCCTCGCACGTGATTTCTTCGAGAGCGCTGAGCCGGAAGAACGTGTGCTTCCGCTTGTGTCACAAGTACTCGCAGCAAATGAACAAGACGCGCAGCCTGTAGCGCAGCTCCCAGGCGATCCGGTCGCAAGCGAACGCTTTAGTGAGCCGATAGCCGTGGAGCCCGAAGTGTTGGCTGGTCCTCCCGTATCATCCGAGCAGGAGGAAAAGGTCGTCCTCTACGTGCGCGGCCTCGATGGCGATAAGAACCCAGTCACTACCGGGCGCGTGGATTGCTTTTGGGACAGTGCGCAGAGGCTTAGGATACCGTCGAAACTGAGTTATCTCGGCGTGGACGTCAACTCGGAGGTGACGCGCATCGAGTTGCCCCTTGATGCGCGCAGCGTTCGAGTTTGCGTGTCTAACGCTAGTTTTGAGCCAAGTCCTGGCGTCGAATTGAATTGCTTGCGAACAGATTCAGACGGGAACGAGTTGCTGGGCCTAGTGCAACGCGAAGCCGATGTGCCACTCGCGCTCCCCGCAGACGGGCCATTCGTGTATGGCAACATCTACTTGGACGGACGACTCCTGTGTCCGTCCGGCTTACGAGCTTTCTTCAGCGGTGTCGGCCAAGTCTGGGTCAACTCGATAACCTCTAGCTACCGCTTCGGGCCCCTTGGGAACGAATGAACAAGGCTAAGCTTTGTCAGTGACTTCAGCTTGCCGACCTATATTGATTTAGATGAAAAGGCCACGGAGGACCAGCGAGTGGACCTCCAATTGGAGTCGGGGCGCGAGTTGTTGGTCTTTGCTATTGATGACTTGACCGGCGCTCCGGCTATCGGTCGGGAGATTTCGATCACTGTGAGCAATCCGGTTAAGAGAGAACTGAGCCGAGTCTCTAGCCATTGGCATGACCAACAAGCCAACGTTGATGCCTCCGGCTATTGCAAATTTCAGGGTATCCCGCTCGATGGCCAAGTGTCCGTATCGCAAGACCTTGACGATGGTGTGGGACGGCGAGTTCTAAAGAGAATTCACTTGGACCCGGGCATGCCTCGCGTCGTTGAGTGCGAGGTGCGAATTGAATCGACAGCCACAGTCAAGACCCGTGTCTTTGGCACTCTACCAAGCGGTCCTCGATCAGGCTCGTCGGGCTTGCGCACGGTCTCGTTCAAGTCGTGGAGTGGAGGAGTTGCAACGAAGACAAACGTCGACGAGAATGGTCACTGGTCCGCGGAACTCGGTTCCCACCAGGCGTGGGATGCGCAAGCTGAGCTGAATGGCAAGCCGCATTCCGATGGCAAATTCCTCGAGCTGAAAGGCGAAGCCGAGTTTGGTCCGGTTCAGCTTGGCTGGAGGGGCGGCTTGACTCTCACCTTGCAACTTCTCGACGTGCCGGAATCGGGCGACATCGTGATCAAGTGCACCGAGCTCGATGGCGGCGGGCGTCAGACCATTCGACTGAAAGCGAAGGGGGAGGACTTGGAGCACGAGTTATTGCTATCAGGCCCAGCGACTGTTGAAGTTGCGGTTTCACCAATCAACGCTGACTCCGAATTCGGTTACAGGCGGCGTATCGAGGTAAATCCAGAGATCGAGCGCGTGAGGAGTGTCAACCTCGGAGGTTCACAGGCGCGCGACATTTCTATTCGCATCAACGGCCAATATCCCATCGGTGAGTGCGTGCTGATGTTGATGATTCCGAGCACGAGGGACGATGAGCCCGAGCGAGTCGTGTTCCAACTGAATGACGGACACTCAAGTGAGCCGCAAGTGATCGACGGCGGGGACGGTATCTTCTTCGTTATCCACGAGGGTTACCCGGGCCTCGTCATCGGTTGGCTCGACATCCCCAAAAATTCCGCCGGCCACCTGTCCATCGACTGGCGCGGCGCCACCAGACCGAGCGCAGAACTGGGTAGCGGCATAGAGATGCAAACGTTGGATGACCGCGACCCGAACGAGTGGCTACTCGGCTTCAATAAGATCCCCTGGACAAAGAAGCAACTTGCTGCAGAAAGCCTCTGGCTTCCCACGGGCTTAATCTACGAGGTCACGCAGTAGGCAGGAAGACGGCGGTAGCGCCGTCTTCCTGCCTACTGCTCCAGCACCAGCTCTTCCGCGATGCGCATCTCGGGGGAGTCGCTATTGCTGCGGGGGTTAACCAGCGTGATGTGCACTTCAACCATCTCCGCCAATCCCACGATGTGGTCCGCGCGCAACAATTGGATCTGGCGTTCACCAGTTTCGGTGAGCAGCAGATTGGAACGAGTCAGAACCTTTTTGCCGCGAACGAAGTTGCCGGGGGGGGCCAGGAAGTGACTGTCGCCGGAGGAGTCCACGGCGCGTACGAGCAGGTTGCCTAGTTGGGGATGACTTGTGTGCTCGAGGTGGATGACCAGGCTGTCTCCATCGAGTTCGGCGTGCAGCTTGGGCGACTCTTGCAATGCACGACGGCGAAGCAAGTAAGCGCGGTCTTGGAAGTAGTTGAGGCTAGCGTTGGGCTCGTGGGAAAGCGGGACGGTGATCAGTTCGTAGGCGCCGAGGGCTTCGATCAGCTGTTCGAGACGTCCGTCTTCTTCCTGCTTTGAATCCAGTTCCTCGAACCAGAGCTGGGCGAGTTCCGTGGTGGTCGGACAGAGCGATCGCTTGCGCCAGAAGGCGGCGATGTAGTCCGGCTGAGACTCAAGTGCGGCGATCACATCGACGCGAATTTGCAAGGGCGAGAAGGTCTTGCGCCCCATGGGCATGGCGGGAGTCGCTCGACCGAGCAGGTCCGTCACAGGCAAGCTCGACAAGTAGGCGAGGGATCCAGGCCAAGGCGTGAGCACCGTGCGGCGCGGATCGATTTGATCGCGCATGTAGATAGCGAGGTCGCGCAGCAAGCGCGTGGACCTCGCTTCTTCATCCAATCCGCCGCGGCCGAGGGCGCCGTCGAAACTGAAACGGGGTTGACTCTTAGCTCGCATCCATTCGCGCTGTAAAGCGCCCAATTCGAGCGGGCCCTTATTTGTCGGGCGGAAGCTGGCCAAGGTGGAAGCCAAGACGGCTACCAAGAAACTAGACCAGGCGAGGCGTCGCACCATCGCCTTTTGGCTCTCGAGGGCGTTGATCAATCCTTCTTGGCCGGCGATCAAAATCAGCGGCAGGATCGGGACCATCGACTCGGAAAGGGGCGTGGTGCCGCCGCCTTGTGCGATGACCACCGCGGTCCAAGACACAAAGATGAACAGCGCGCGCTTCCCTGTGAGTGACAAGTTGCGGCGCAGGAGATACCAGAAGGCGTAGAGGATCAGCGCCGGGCTCGCACCTGCGATGAAGAAATCGCGCACGTAGTGCAGACCGTTTTCCAGCTCGCCAGGGCGCAGATCGATGAGATCCAACGCCCAGGGGGAAGCGTAGGATCCCGTCAGCTGAAAGCGTAAGGCGGTCAAGCCAGCGAAACCCGCGAGCGGCAATAGGAAAGGCAAGAGCGATGCGTGCGGCTCGGAGCCTTCCTTCGCACGCAAGCGTTCGCTGATTCGCATGGCTAGGAACACCAAGGCGAGCACCCAGCCTTCTCCGCGTGTCAAACCGCAGAGTAGGAGTGTGAAAGCGAAAACCTTGCTCGAACGGCGCTCGTAAGCCAGGAAGGAGGCAGTCACCAACACGGTGAACACAGCAGTTTCCGTCCCACTCACTGCGGCCGCCGCCATCGCGCCACTGATGGCGAGCAACATGGGCGTGATCAAGCTCGCCACACGATCGGGATGAAAGCGCGTGGCCATGATGAATGAGCCCGCAGTTGCCGTGAGACCGATCAGGCGCACCACGCCGTTGATCGATAGGCTCAGGCGCTCAATCACCGCGCAGACAAACACCCAAAGTATCGACGGATAACTGTCGAATCCGCTTTGGCCCGGTGACCAACTCCAATCCCCTTCGAAGACTAAACTGCGCGCAACACGAAAGGCGACGAAGGCCTGATCGTAGGGCGGAGCCAAGGCTCCCGCCGTATCCGTCCGAATCGCCAAGCTGTGGGCGACCAAGATGGCCAGCGATACGAAGATGACGATGCCGCGATTCATGGGCGCAGGATCTTATACCTCGCTTTCGATGTCAAAGCGTTCTGTGCCATCGAGGGCGCGTTGCACGAGTGCATCCACATCGAGACGTTCTTCTGCCCGTTCACAGGCTTTGATATTCCCATGGATGATCGGGCGTGACGGCATGAAGACGGTGCAGCAGTCGGGCTCGGGCAGAATTGAAAGCTCGTAAGTCCCAATCTTCTCCGCCAATTCGATCGCTTCTTCTTTGTCGTAGGTCAAAAGCGGGCGCAGCACCGGGAGATCCGCTGCCGCTTCGATGCAGGTCATGTTCTCCAGCGTCTGGCTGGCGACTTGCCCGAGGCTTTCGCCGGTGACCAGAGCTTTGCAACGGTCTCGACCGGCGAGCCGCGAAGCGAGCCGCTGCATGAACCGCCGGTACAAAACCGTGCGGTAGGGTTCCGGCGCCTTGTCGCGGATCGTGGTTTGGATCTCGGTGAAGGGCACGACGAAGACGCGACTGGAAGCTTGGTAGCGCGAGAGGTGGCGGACCAAGTCGAGCACCTTCTGCTTCGAGGCTTCTCCGATGTACGGGTAGGAGTGGTAGGTCACGAAGGAGACCTGGCATCCACGCTTCATCGACAAGTAAGCCGCCACCGGCGAATCGATGCCGCCAGAGATCAAGCACATGGCGCGTCCCAAGGTTCCGACGGGCAAACCACCGGGCCCCGGCAAGCGCTGAATGAAAACGTAAGCGCGTTCTGGGCGCACTTCGATTCCGAGGACCACCTTGGCTTTCTTCAGGTCGACGCGAATGTTCTCCGTTCCAGGCAAGACATGGTCTGCGACCAATCGGTCGAGCTCCGTTGACTTCAGCGGGAAATCCTTGTCCGCGCGCGAGGTCTTTACACGGAAGGTCGTGATTTCATCCGCAGGCCGGTCGCGCAAGACTTCGTCCGCAACTTGCTTTGCCAGCTCGCAAATCGCTTCCGGCGTTGCTTCGCAACCCCAGGCGGGGGAGAGGTTCTTGATACCTGCAACATCCTGCAAGCGCAACGCGACATCCATCGTGCGACTGTCGGCAAAGACCGCCATGCGACCGCGTTTGCGTTCAACGCGCACGTTGCTGATGTTCTTGGATGCCGCACGAATGTTACGGATAAGTGCGTGCTCGAAGGAGCCACGGTTCTTGCCCTTGAGGGCGAGTTCGCCGTAGCGGATGAGCACCATTTCGGGCGAGGCCAGCTTGGATTCAGTCGTCATCAGTCGTCTTTCGCGCCTCTCTCGGCGCCAGCTACAGTGTGGCGAGTTCGCTTGCGACTTCGCCCATGATTTCGATGGAACGTTGCACCTCTTCCTGACTTGTCTGGCCAGAGAGAGACAGGCGTAGAACTCTACGCGATTCTTCGATGGAAAGGCCCGCGGCGAAGAGTACCGGGCTGACTTCTTTCTTGTTTGCTTGGCAAGCGCTGCCGACGCTGACGATCACGCCGCGTGAATCGAGGTGGTGCAACCAGACTTCAGCGGGGGCGCCGGAGACCATCAGTGAGAGGATGCTGGGTTGCTGGGACGTCTCGGCGCCAAATTGGAGGCAGCTGACGCCCTTGATCTTGGTCAAGCCCTCGAGGAGTTGTTCGCGGCGCGTCTGCAGCGTCTCGAGTGTCTGCGCCTGCTCCTTGGCGGCCAATTCGATCGCGCAGCCAAAGCCAACGATGCCCGCGAGATTTTCTGTGCCCGATCGCTGTCCGCGTTCCTGCCCGCCACCAAAGATCAACGGACGCAGGGGGAGGTCGCGAGCGAGCACTAAGGCTCCAGCGCCCTGTGGCCCGCCAATCTTGTGCGCGGAGAGGCTCAAGCTATCCGCGCCAATTTCCGTCATTGAAATTGCCAGCTTGCCGATCGCTTGAACCGCATCTACGTGCAGCAAGGCCTTTGGCGAACGCGCGCGCAGGACAGAAGCGATGCGTGCCGTTGGATAAACCGTCCCGAACTCATTGCTGACGAGCATTTGCACCACAAGCCGCGTTTTGGCGGAAAGGGTCGTTCCAAGCTGTTCGAGGTCGATGGAGCCCGTTTTGTCGAGCGCGCCACGCGCGACATCAAAGCCATCTCGTCCCAAGGCATCCGCGCAAGCCCGCACCGATGCGTGCTCTGTCGGGCCAATCCAAATCGCGCCGGAGCGTTCGCCGCTTGCCAGCGCAAAGCCAAATAGCGCCAAGTTATTCGCTTCCGTTCCGCCCGAAGTGAAGATCACTCGCTCGGGCCGTGCGCCAACAGCACGCGCAACTTGCGCCCGTGCGCGACTGACAGCTTCGCGTGCGGCAATGCCGCGCCGATGAACCGAGGAAGGATTTCCCCAGCTGTCAGTTTGAAAGGGCGCCATCGCGTCCCTGACCTCGATGCGAAAAGGCGTCGTGGCCGCGTTGTCGAGATAAATGCTAGTCATCGGCGCCAGGAGCGATCCTAGCCCGCCTGCTTAGCGGCGCGGTCCACCGCGACCGCGACGTCCACCGCCGCCTCTGCGCCCGAAGGAACGACGGCCTCCGCCGCCTCCGCCACCGCCGCCGCCGCCATAACCGCCGCGCGAACCCGTGATTCGCGAGATGCGCAGGTCTTGGTTGCAAACACGCGTGCGCGTCAACTGATCGAAAACATCCGGCGGCATGCGCTCGGGGAGATCGACTGTGCTGAAGAAGTCGTAGATCTCGATACGCCCGATACTGCGGCCCTCGAGCCCAGCTTCATTGGCGATCGCTCCAACGATCGAACCCGGCTTGGCCCCGTGACGGAAGCCGACTTCCAAGCGGAAGCGCTCCATGCCGGGCTCGGTGGGCCTCTCTTGGGGATGTCCGTTTTCTTGGCGATCGTTGTTGTTTTGGCGTCCTTCGTCGAAGTCTTGGTTATTGAAGCGCGACTCTTCCTCGGGAAGTAGCAGCGGCTGTTCGCCTTGAGCAAGGATGGCCAGAGCGCCAGCGACAGTAGCTGCGTCGACTTCCTTCAAGATCACGACGCGCTCTTCGAGTGCGACCGTTGTGGATTCCGTCTCCAATCCATCCTCGTCGACTACGACCGACTTGGCTTCTTCTAGCTTGCGCTTCTGTTCTGCCGCCGCGTGCACGCTTGCCGCAGCGAGGGACTTGCTCTCTTCGACGTACTCTTGAACGAGTTGCGTGAAGAAGGGCAGGCCCTGATCTTTCAAAGAGTCGGTAATCCGGTCCTTGAAGCGTGCGATACGCGTTTGGTTGACCTCTTTATTGGTCGGTAGGACTAGCCGCTCGATCTGTGTGCTCGTGTTGCGCTCAATCGTGCGCAACATGCGCTTCTCGCGCGGCGTCACAAATAAGATCGCGTTGCCCTTGCGACCAGCACGCCCCGTACGACCAATGCGGTGCACATAAGCTTCGGTATCTGTCGGCGCGTCGTAGTTGATGACGTGACTAATACGCGGCACATCCAATCCACGCGCGGCAACATCCGTAGCGACGATGATGTCGAGCTTTGCGTTCTTAAGCCTGTCTACGGTCAATTCGCGGTGGTTTTGCGCCATGTCACCATTCAGCGGCGATGAGGCGTAACCACGTGCTTCGAGCTTCTCTGAGAGCTCTACGGTCTCGATCTTCGTGCGCACGAAGATGATCATCGCTTCGAACTCTTCCGCTTCCAAGAAACGCGTCAGCGCCTCGAGTTTCTGCGGTCGACCCACGATTTGGTAACGCTGGTGGATCGATTCTGCCGGGGAAGCGCGTCGTTGGAAGGCGACGTGCTCGGGCTCCCTCATGAAGCGGTTGGAGATGTTGCGGATTGCATTGGGCATCGTCGCCGAGAACAAAGCTGTCTGGCGATCTTCCGGGACCTCTTGCAGAATCGATTCCACGTCATCAAGGAAACCCATGTTGAGCATTTCGTCGGCTTCGTCGAGGACCAAGTAACGCAGGTTACTTAGGTCGATCGAGCCGCGCTTCATGTGATCCATCAAACGCCCGGGTGTCGCCACCACAACGTGTACGCCGCGGCGTAAGGGGCGCAATTGAAGCGGGTAAGCCTGGCCACCGTAAATCGGAAGCACGTGGAAGCCCTTGAGCGCCGAAGCATAGCGTTGGAAGGCTTCCGCGACCTGAATCGCCAACTCGCGGGTCGGCGTCAATACCAAGGCTTGCGGAACCAATTTGTCGATGTCGATGCCTGCGAGCACCGGCAAAGCAAAGGCCGCTGTCTTGCCCGTACCCGTTTGAGCTTGACCGAGCACATCGCGTCCGGCCAATAGCGGCGGGATCGTGCGTGCCTGAATCGGCGACGGAGCTTCGTAGCCAACCGACTTCAGGCTGGCGAGCAGGAAGTCAGGGAGGCCAATGGATTCAAACGAGGGGACAGTCGTCTCTTCAGACGACTGGGGGGATTCAGTCTCAGTCATGATCAAATTTAGGTTGTACCGCTCTGCGGAAACTCACCGCGAAGGGGTCTGGCTCCTTTATCTGAAAAGACTGCTCTGCCCCAATGGAAGCCGCGCATGATATCGCGCTTGGCACAACTCGTGGGCGGATCAGTCGACTTTTAGTGATTTTTGCGAATCAATAAAGCCGGAAGGTCCACTTCCGAAGTCACACCGGAGAGTACCTCGATGATTTCCTCGAGTCGTGCTTCGCCTGCGATGACTTGCAATCTGTAGTGGCCTGGCGGCAAATGCTCGACTCGGAATCCACCGGCGTCGTCGGATTGGACGGGGGGCCAGGGGCGGCCCGGATCGTCCGAGGGTTCCACCATAATTAGCGCGCCTGCAACGAACTCTCCTTCGTGATCGGTCAAGCGGCCCGCGATCTCTCCCGCGCCGAGCTGGATCTCCAACTGTTTCAATACCGGGCCATGAACCAGTGTTTTTTGGCCTGAATCCACGAGGTTTGGCCAGCTACCAGCCCTGGCAAAGGGAGGCAGCACCACCAGCCGGTACTCGCCGTGCAGCAGTCCAGGGAATTTAAAAGTCCGATCTGCCGCCACGGAAGTACGCGCGGGAGTCGGGGCTCCTATGGTTTCTGGACGCGCGAGCGGGATCATCTGAACCTCATAGCCGAGTAATCCGCGCCCCGCGATCGCCGGGCTGACCTTGCCTGCCAAGTCGCTCTGGCCGATGGCCGGCAGAGAGGGCGGCGCACCAACAGATTCGCCCATGTCGATCACGATCTCCGGCGATGCTGTCAGATTCGGTAGGAGCTTGGCGGCGTACTTGCGCGCCACAACCGTGATGTCGCGTGGTCCGGGGGCCAACCTCGGAATCGTGAAATAGCCCTGTTCGTCGCTGTAATCCCAGGTCAGCTCACCTCCGACGTGCACCATGACAAGCGCCTCCGCGATCGGATTGGCCTCGAAGTCGACCACGCGACCCATGATTCCATCGTTGCTGCTTGCCAGAACCTCTTCCGGTAAGTTGACCTGCGGAGGTACCGGGAAATGCGGCAAATCGAGGCCCTCCGTGCGAAAACTGCGCACGAGAAGCAGGACGACGATTAAGAGCCAGCCGAGATAGGGGAGGCGATAAAGGAAGCGTTTCACGGCGCGCAGGTTACTCCGCGGCGTTGGCTAGTGCTAAGAGCAGCAGCTGTTGGAATTCCTTGGCGACGGCGAATTCACTGCAATCCGTGGCGGCGACAGTTCCCATGAATTCCTCCAATCCGCGCTGCCCGGACCGCACATAAGCGAGCAGTTGAACCCCCAGTTGCAATTTGTCGCAGAGCTTCGCAAAGCGCGCTTCTCGGCTATTTTGGGCCTCAAACTCCTCGAAACGGGCCATCGCAGTCGAATTACAGGGATCCAGCAGGAGCTTTGCAGCCGCCATTTCAGCTTTGCGCTTGGCGCCAGCAGGCAACAACTCAGAGCCCGACTTCGGTAAGTCTCCCGTGAGAGCCTCCGGAGCGTCGTGCACCAGGGCCAGGCTCACCACCCGATCCACATCGAGCCCAGGCTCGACCCGCGGGGCCAGAGCTAGGGCCAAGAAACCCACACCCACCACATGCCCGGCCACAGATTCCGGGCTCGGAACGCCGCGCTGGACCCAACCTGTGCGTGGCAGGGATTCCAGAACGTGGAGCTTGAGCAGAGCTTCTAGGGTGGCTTGCATCGAAAAAGGGCTTGAGGCTATCGGCCTGATTGATGGGATTGGCGCCTCACCCTATACTGCCGCCCTTGAAATGCGCTTCGTGTTCTGCAACTTGACCTTGCCGCGAGCCACTCTTCTTCACCCTGACCGCACCCGCCCCCGGGCACACTATGCTTCTGCTCCTCCAAAAAGGGTTGGCGAAACGCCAGCTCTCTGCCGTGCTCGATTTGGCGCGCGAACTGGGGTACCAGAGTCGTTCCATAGAAGAGGAGTCGGGAGTACCACGCCTCCTGCGTTTGCAGGGTGAGGGCGCGCCTCAGCATCGCTCGCAGTTCGAAGATCTCGCAGCCGTGGCTAAGGTGCTCGACGCGGGCGAAGCCCACGAACTTCACCAGCGCGCGGGTCGCGCGGATACGATCGTCAGCGCTGCGGATGCCCGTTTTGGCGGCAAAGAGATCTCGATGATCGCCGGACCCTGCGCCGTGGAAGATGGTGAGCGCTTGATAGAGATCGCGCGCGCCGCCCGCGAACAGGGCGCGACGCTTTTGCGTGGTGGAGCTTTCAAGCCGCGCACATCGCCGTACTCCTTCCAAGGACTCGGCCGCGAAGGTCTCGAGCTTCTTGCGCAAGTGCGCGTTGAAGTCGGCATTGGTGTCGTGACGGAAGTTCTCGATACACGCGAAGTCGAACACGTGGCGGAAGTCGCGGACATGATTCAAATTGGTGCGCGCTCTATGTCGTGCTCGCCGCTCTTGATCGAAGCGGGACGCACGGGCAAGCCGATTCTGCTCAAGCGCGGCTTTGGCGCAACTGTGCGTGAGTTCTTGATGGCGGCCGAATTCATCCTGAACACGGGCAACGAACAAGTCGTCTTGTGTGAACGCGGCGTACGCAGTTTTGATTCCGTCACGCGTAACCTGCTCGACGTGGGCGCCGTCGCTTACCTCAAACAAGCAACGCACCTGCCGGTCATTATCGATCCTTCCCACGCAGCAGGCCGTGCAGATCTCGTGCGCCAAGTTTCGCGCGCGGGCATGGCTGCCGGTGCCGACGGTTTGATCGTCGAAGTCCATCCCAACCCGGAAGAAGCTCACTCCGACGGCGCGCAAGCGATTTCGATTCAAGAGCTCGGCCGCATCGCCGCCGAGACGCGCGCAATCGCGGCTATTGACGACCGTTACTTTGTTGAGCCAGAAGCGGCGCACGCGAGTTTCTGAACTTCGTACCCTGTCCAAACCTCCAACCCCACCAAACGACGTGAGAACCCCGTACTTAGCAGGCAACTGGAAAATGAACCTCGACCGGCGTAGCGCCCTCGAGCTCGCCAGTGCTTTGCGCGAGTCGTTTGGCAGTCGCACGGATGTGGAGGTCGCAGTCTTTCCGCCCTTCGTCTACATTGACGAGATCGCGCGCGCCTTGGCTGGTTCACCTATCAAGGTCGGAGCGCAGAACTGTTGCGACGAAGAATCGGGTGCGTTCACTGGCGAAGTCTCCGTTTCAATGTTGCAGGACGTCGGCACGCAGGTCGTGATGATCGGACACTCGGAACGTCGCCACATCTACGGCGAGGCGGACGAGTTGATCAACCGCAAGGTGCTGCGCGCTTTGGAAGCTGATCTCGACGTGATCCTGTGCGTTGGCGAGTTGCTCGAAGAGCGCGAGGCCGGCCGCACCGAAGATGTCGTGCGCGCGCAATTACAGGGCGGCTTGCAAGGAGTAAGCGCGCCGATGATGCAACGTATCACCATCGCCTACGAACCCGTGTGGGCCATCGGCACCGGCGTCGTCGCCACCGTCGACCAAGCTGCAGCCGTTCATAGTTATCTTCGCGGCCTACTTGCGGGGTTATACTCGCAAGGAGTCGCTGACATGACGCGCATCCAATACGGAGGCAGCGTCAAACCCGACAACGTCAAGGACTTGATGGCCGCTAAGGACATCGACGGCGCCCTGGTGGGCGGCGCATCCTTGAAGCCTGACCTTTTCATTCCGATCATCGATTTCGGACGCTAAGCGCGTCCGAAAGCTCCCAACGCTTTACTGCTACGTTTTCATGGAACTCATCCAAACAGTCCTCTACCTCATCTTCGTCTTCTCCGCGATCACTTTGATCGTCGTGATCTTGCTTCAAGAAGGCAAGGGAGGCGGCTTCGGTAGTGCGCTCGGTACCGCAGGTCAGCAGACCTTCGGCGTCGCCACCAAGGGCATTCAAAACTTCACCGGGATCATCGCCGTGATCTTCATGGTTAGCGCCGTGACGATTCACATCGTTGTTCGTCAGAACAGCTCGACTTCACTGGTCGGCAGCGACACGCCCTCTTTGATCTCAACCGACGATGGTGCAGGCGCTGGTTCAGCCCCGGCGACCGGCGGCGGAACAGACGAGTAATCCAGCGAGCTGAATCCAAACGCCCTGAATCTAAACGTCATGGACGAATCAAAAGTCTTCGATCACTTCCGTTCGAGCGGAGCGCTACTTGAGGGGCACTTCGAGCTCTCCTCCGGTTTGCACTCCAACCGTTACTTTCAATGTGCGTTGGTTCTAAGCGAGCCGCAGCGCGCGGGCGAGTTGGCGGCGGATTTCGCCAGCCAAGTGACCGTCGAAGTGGATTGCGTCGTTGGCCCCGCCATGGGGGCTGTGGTTTGGGCTCAAGAAGTGGGTCGCGCGCTGGGCAAGCGCGCGCTCTTCACGGAACGCAAGGACGGTGTCATGTGCTTGCGTCGCGGCTTCACTTTCAAGCCCGGCGAGCGTGTACTGCTTGTCGAAGATGTCCTGACTACCGGCGGTTCTGCCCGCGAAGTCATCGAAGTGCTAGAATCTCACGGAGCCAAGGTTGTCGCATGTGGTGCGCTGCTCAATCGCTCCGGCAAGAACCCCTTCGAAGACCTCGGCTTACCGTTGACGGAACTCGTTCGCACGGAAGTCAAAGTGTGGGAGCCCAAGGATTGTCCGCTTTGCGCTGATGGCAGCGAGGCAGTCAAGCCCGGTAGCCGCACGGTCAAGGCGGGGAGCTAGCGCCTTGTTGCGATCTATGACAGGCTTCGGCCTGGGCGAAGCTGAAAGCGCCGGCTTGGTGATTAGAGTTGAGATGCGCTCGGTCAATCATCGCTTCCTGCAGACGCGCTTCCGTTTGCCTTCGGAATTTGCCGATTTAGAACCGCGCGTCGAACAAGCAGTCAAAAAGAAGCTCGCACGCGGCGCCGTCACCATGACGGTGATCGTCACGCGCTCCGCTGCGCCGACGTCCGTTTCGGTCGACGAAAAGGTGGCCGCTCGTTACAAGAAGCTCCTCGACAAAACTGCGGCCAGCCTGAAAGTCGAGAACGACATCAAGCTCTCCAACTTGATCGCATTGCCCGGAGTGATCAGCAGCAAGCTCGACGACAAGGCCCATGCGCGCGAAGCCAAGCTTTTACTGAGCGCTGTGGATAAGGCCATCACCAATCTCGTATCCATGCGCGATACCGAAGGCGCCGCCATGGAGGCCGACATCCAAAAGCAAGCGAAGGCTATCGCCAAGCTGCAGGGCAGCGTCGAGAAGCTGATGCCCAAGGTTGTGAAAACGCACTTTGAAGCCATGCTTAAACGCGCCGGCGACTTGCTCGAAAACCAAAGGGAGCTCGATGGCCGCGACATGGCCCGCGAGTTAGCTCTGATCGCAGAACGCTCCGACGTCGCCGAAGAGATCTCGCGCCTCGACAGCCACTTGCAGCAACTGCAAACGATTCTCGCCAAGGGCGGTGAAGTCGGCCGTAAGCTCGACTTCCTCGTCCAAGAGCTTTATCGCGAAGCCAACACGATCGGATCGAAAGCTGGTGACGCCAAAGTGGCGCACCAAGTCGTCGACCTCAAAACTCACATCGAACGCATCCGGGAGCAGGTGCAGAACATCGAGTAGGGGGGGGCATGACGAGTTTAGGAAAGATGGTTGTGATCTCTGGTCCCTCGGGAGCAGGCAAGAGCACCGTGTGCCGCCGAATCCTGCAGGACCCGCGCATGGAATTTTCCGTCTCTGCCACCACGCGCAAGATCCGCGCTGGGGAAGTCGAAGGCCGCGACTACTACTTCCTGAGTCCCGAGGAGTTCAGTGAGCGCATCGGGACCGGTGAGTTCATCGAGTATGCCCACGTGTACGGGAACCTCTACGGAACCTTGCGCGCGCCGATGCGCGCCGCCTTGGAAGCTGGCCGCAACTACCTGCTCGAGATCGACGTGCAGGGCGCCTTGCAAATCAAAGAGCAGAAGATCCCCGGCATGCACATCTTCATCGCACCCCCGAGTTTTGAAGAGTTGCGCAAGCGCCTCGTCGGCCGGGCGACGGACGCGCCGGAAGTTATCGAACGCCGCTTGCAGAAAGCCGAAGACGAATACCGCGAGCGCGTGCGCTACGACCACGTTGTGATCAACGATGATTTGGATCAGTGCATCGCGGAAGTACGCCAGTTGATTGGTCTAGATGGAGATGAACCGTCATGAGTCGCATTCTATTAGCCGTCAGCGCTTCTGCTGCAATTCACAAGGCCTGTGACTTGGCTTCGAAGCTAACGCAGGAAGGTCACGAAGTGCGAGTGGTCCTCACTTCCAACGCCGCGGAGCTGATCTCGCCACAACTCTTTGAAGCCCTCTCTGGCCAGCCTGCGCAGGTCTCTGAATTCGGCGACGAGCGCCGAGCCGGTATGGATCACATCGAACTCGCCAAGTGGTGCGAGCTCTTTGTCTTCGCTCCCGCGACCGCCGGAAGCCTCGGGCGTCTCGCCGGCGGCTTGGCAGAGAACCTTGTAACCACGGTGGCCCTCGCGCTCCCTGCACAGACGCCCAAGCTCTTCTGCCCCGCGATGAACCCCAGCATGTACGCGAACCCCGCCGTGCGTCGTAACATCGCGCAGCTCATCGAAGACGGTTGGCTGTTGCTTGAGCCCGAAGCTGGCCGCTTGGCCTGTGAAGACGAAGGCGCTGGCCGCCTTCCCGAAGTGCCGCAGATTCAGGGACGCATCCGCGAGCTGCTCAACTGATGGCCGTCCCGCGCAAGCGTCGCGTCGTCGTCACCGCCGGTCCGACCCGCGAACATGTTGACCCAGTGCGCTACCTCAGCAACGAGTCCAGCGGGAAAATGGGCTTCGCCATCGCCGAAGCCGCCGCGCGCGCTGGCTGCCACGTCACCCTAATCGCTGGCCCCGTCCATCTCGAAACGCCCAAGGGCGTCAAACGCGTCAACGTTCAATCCGCCCGCGAGATGCTCGCCGCCGTGCGCGAAGCCTTCACCAAAGCCGACGCTCTCTTTATGGCCGCCGCCGTCGCCGACTGGCGCCCCAAGCGCAGGCTCGCTGGAAAGTGGCGCAAGAAAGACGGTGGTACGGAAACAGCGACCATCGAACTTGTCCGCAACCCGGACATCTTGGCGACTGTCGCTCGCAAGAAAGGCAAGCGCTTGGTCGTCGGCTTCGCGCTAGAAACCGGCGACGGCATGCGCCGCGCTAAGGCCAAGCTCATACGCAAGAACGCGGACTACATCGTGCTCAACGATGCCTCCGCGCTCTCCGCCGACAAGTCCAGCGTGACGATCCTCTCCGCCGATGGAGTGGTCAAAGAGCTAACGGGAATGACCAAGGCTCGCATCGCCAAGGTGCTAATCAATACGGTGTCGTAGCAATACGCCGTCAATCCTTCAACTCGAAGGTCCCTTCGAGGACCTCCACGCCCAACTCGAACTCGGCGACCTTGTACTCGACGGTTCCGATCAGACCGCTCGCAACCTGAGTCTCAGTCTTGAAAGGTAAGAGCATTCCGCCGACGTCGCGGAAATCGCTGTAGCTTGCTTGCTGTCCCACGCGGCCCATTCCTTCGAGGAAGGAAACGCTGTCCACGTGGATGAGGCGATCCGTTTTCAAGTCGACGTAGTAAGTAGCAGCCGGCGCTGAAGTGTCGCCAACTCGAAGGACCAAGATGTCGCGCTCGTTGACCTGCAGTCGCTGAATCACTTCGATCGTCGGGTACCACTCGCGCCAATCGCCAAAGAGCGCGAAGTTGTTTTGTGCTCGAATGACTTCGGCACGGTCGCCTTTGGCAAGAATCACCGGCTGGTTTGTGGAGCTGTACCAAACGGACTCACCATCGAAAGCCGACTGTTCGAAGTTTCCTCTGGCTTCAGAGTCTGCTCGGAACAGATTGGGCCAGGCGTATAACGTCTCTGCCGTTCCGCTTATCTCTAGCTTCTCGATCCAAATGCTCCCGTGAGTTCGAAGGGGACCCATTGTCTCCAGCAAGTCGAAGCCGTGCGTCTCGGTCACCCTGGCAACCACTTCGTCCACACTTGGCAAGTCACTCGAAGGCTCAAACCGGAACTCGCGATGCCCAGCGAGATCGAAGCCCGTGACTTGGCCCTCTTCCGAACGCTCGAAGATCAAAACCACACTCGGCTTGGCGCGGAACTTCCAGGTGTCTTCGCCGATAAATACAAGCTGGCGTATGCGTTTACCCGGAGTTTCCAGAGCCAGGTATTCGCCATCCTTAATGATGGCTTGGTATCGATTGTCTTTGTCTTCCGAGTAGTAGCCTAAGTACTCGTCCGATGGCGGCGCAGCCAAGTTCGAATCATAGTCAGCTCCGAGGAATAACCTACCCAGCGCTTCCTCAACTCGCTGTCCTGTGTTGTTGCCCCGGGTCTGCGTGAAGTAGAAGGCCATCGCTTTCTCTTTCGGAAAGACCCAAGCGTAGGTTCCATCCGACCCCGAGTGTCCAAAGGCGATCACATCCCGCTCGCCCGCTTCACCGTTCTTTTTAGCCTCGCCTTCTGCCGTCCAGAGCTGCATTAGATAGCCGTAGTCGTTTTGCAGATCCGCAAAGCCCGTCGTGCCTCCAAGCGGGAAAGGACCCGGAGTCAATGCCTTCCGCGCATAGCGCGAGCCGAGCAATCGACCTTTTGTTGCGCGCCCTTTTCGCGCCCAGAGTTCCATGAACCGCGCGTAGTCGCTCAGCGTGGAATAGAGCCCCTGTGATCCAAGGAAGAACGGAAAAATCGGCGGCTTATCTGTACTCCAGAAGCGCGTCCAGCCTCCGCTCGATCCCGCGTATTTGCTGCAACCGCGGGCACGCAGCGGATGGTCCTCACTCATCACACAAGTCGTACTCTTCATCTCAAGTGGCTCGAGGATTCGCGTGCGCACAAAATCGGCAGCTGTCGCGCCCGTCACGATTTCAATAATTGCCGTCAACGTATCCGTTCCCTGATCGCTGTACTGGAGGGCCGTTCCCGGTTCGAACAGGATCTCTTTCGCATCCGCAAGGTCAGCCACCGCACGAATCCCGCCCTGCTCATGCAGCGCGTTCAGATTTGCGCTCATGATTTCCGACAGGGGCAGCCCGCTGGTGTGGGATAGCAGCTGCTCAATCGTGATCTCGCGTAACCCATCCACATCAAAGGACGGGAGGAACTGGGACGCCTTGTCATCGAACTCCAACTGATCGTCATCGATAAGCATCAAGATCGAGGTGCCAATCAGAGGTTTGGTCATCGAACGCACGCAAAACACGCTGTCCGTTTCCATCGCGATCTCACTCTCCCGATCCCGCCAACCATAGCCTTCGTGCGAGATCGTTTTGCCATTCTTGATCACGAGAAGCTCCGCCCCGACGATCTCATCGTTATCGACAAAGCCCTGAACCAGTTCGCCGAGACCGGAGAGAGCCTCGGGAGAGACTCCTTCGAGCAGGGCTCGCGAAGTCGGGAAGTGCGCTTCGTCCTGGGCTTGGCCTACCTGTGCTACGAGGGCCAGTGCGAAGGCAGCGAGGAAAGAAGCGAACAGGGAGTTTCGAGTGGGCAAGGAGTGTTTCATTCGAGCGGAGCGTTGGCGGGGAATCTGGCCCACCGCGGAGGCAGCGGGCTTGGGGTGGAAGGTCATGCGTCGAAGGGGGCGGATTAGTCTCACCCTCTTGCCCAAAATAAACGTCAAGGCTGAGCACGCTTATCCCCCGAACTACCCTGCTGTGCCCAAGACTGCCGGTTAGCCGACTTTAGCAGCGCTTCAACCGCCTTCGACAACCTGGACGCTTGGGGAAATTGAACCTCAGCAATGGCTGGATAACCAACTGTATTCATCGAGAATGGTCTTGTCGCGGGCTGGGCGGGGCAACAGGGCCAAGCGTTCACCTAACTCCCCCCCAGGATTTCACCCAATCTTCATGGTCGTGGTCTACTGTTTGTTCGTCATGAGCAAATCGAGAATAATAGTTGTTGAGGATGAGGAAGACATCCAAGAGATCCTTGAGTACACGCTGACCCGCGAAGGGTTTGAGGTGAGTTGCGCGTCCGATGGCGCCAGCGGACTGAAACACATTCGGCGCGAATTGCCGGACTTGGTGCTCTTGGATTTGATGTTGCCCGATGTGGATGGACTTGAGATTTGTCGTCAGTTGAAGGCTGATCCAGAAACCCGTGGCATCTCGGTGATCATGGTGACTGCCAAAGGCGAAGAGTCGGAGATCGTTCTGGGACTCGGATTGGGGGCTGACGACTACATTCCTAAGCCTTTTAGTACCCGCGAACTGGTTGCGCGCACGCGCTCCGTGTTGCGCCGGGCGGGACAGAGTCGTTCCGAGGAGGATGTGGTCAAAGTTGTTGTTCACGGCTCCTTACGCATCGATCCGCGTAGCTACAAGGTACATGTTGGTGGCGAGGAATTGGACTTCACGGTCACCGAGTTCAAGATTTTGCACCTCTTAGCGAGTAACCCTGGCCGCATCTTCAGCCGGAGTCAAATCTTGTCTGAATCACGCGGTGCGTTGGCTGCAGCTTACGACCGTAGCGTTGACGCTCACGTCCGCACGATTCGCAAGAAGCTTGATAGCCAGCGCGACCTGATCGAAACCGTACGAGCCATTGGCTACCGTTTTGCGGAGGCGCTCTAGATTGAGCATGGGCAGAGTAAGCATCTTTTGGAAGGTTTTTGGGCGGTCCTTGGGCGTGGTGCTCATCACCGCCCTTGTCATTTATCTGTCTGTGCTCAGAGCTCTCGAAGCGAGGGCCGAGGCGGTGACGGAGCAGCGCGTAACGCAAGAGTCGATTCTGGTAGCCGAGCTGGCGGGTGCCGCTTGGTCGAGCGCGGAGGCGGAGCCCGAGGAGGCGGTCCTTTTGCGTGCATCGCAAGCGCTTCAGGGTGCGCGGGTCACTTTGATCAGTGCTGACGGCGTGGTCTTATTTGACAGCCACGAGGCGCCGGCGAGCATGGACAATCACTTAGAGCGCTCGGAGATCAAGCAACTCGGCTCGGTGATGACGCGATTTAGCCGGACCCTAGGCAAGGAAATGATCTATTGCGCAGCGCCAATCATGATTGAGGGGCAACTGCGAGGCTATGCACGGATTGCCATCGCCACCGTCGTTCGTGAAGCGCAAATCGCAGAAGTGCGTGGCGCGGTTCGAAACGGAATCTTGCTTGCGGGGCTTGCTGCATCGCTATTGGCGGCAATTTTTGCCCGCAGCGTGACTCGCCCCCTGACTCAGATCGCGGGCTTGATTGACGAGGTTGGAAAGGGGGAAACATCGCGACGACTGCATGTGGGTAGCCGGGACGAGGTGGGACAATTGGCTACAACGGTGAACAAAATGGCGGATGAGATGGCGACCAAGATCGGGCGAATTGAGCGCGACAAGGGTGAGCGCGAGGCCATCCTCGCGGCGATGACCGACGGATTGCTCGCCCTGTCCCCGGAGCAAAGGGTGCGCTTCATCAATCGCCCCGCGTGCGAGCTGCTAGGGACGACCGCGGAGGCGGCGAAAGGCGCACCGCTATGGGAGATATGCCGCAGTTCCGAGTTGAATGCGCTCCTTGAAAAGTGCACTGAGTCGACTGCATCCTTGAACTCTTTGGGGCACTTCGCCACCTCGGAAGGGGAGCGTATCGTTGCTATCTCAGCGGTTCCCATGGCTGGCGTTAGCGAGGGTGATACCGGCGGCTGGGTACTTGTGCTTCGGGATGAAACAGAATTGCGTCACCTGGAAGCTGTCCGCCGCGATTTTGTCTCCAATGTTTCGCACGAGCTCAAGACTCCTCTGACTGCTATGCGTGGCTATGTGGAAGCTGTCTACGACGATGATGAGATGCCCCTTGCGCAGCGGCGTTCTTTCTTGGCGAAGGCACAGAAGAACACCGAGCGGTTGACAGCAATCGTTAGCGATTTGCTGTCACTCTCGCGACTTGAGTCAGAAGAGAGTGACCTGTCCATGGAGGCAGTGAACGCCAGCGATCTGATCCAGGAAGCTGAGACCGAAATGGCGGACCTGGCTGGCTCTAGGCGCATCGAATTGCGCACGAAAATGCCCGAAGAGCCGCTGGCCGTGATGGTGGATGCTTCGGCCTTCCTAATGGCGATCACAAACCTCATCTCAAACGCAATCCAGTACTCGCCCGAGGGCGCAGAAGTGCAGCTCTCCGCTCGCTTGGAAGGCGAAGAGGTCTGGTTCGACGTGGAAGACAATGGTCCGGGTATTCCGGCCCAAGAACTGGACCGTGTCTTTGAGCGCTTTTACCGCATCGACAAGGCACGGTCGCGCACCCTCGGTGGAACCGGCCTCGGTCTAGCAATCGTGCGGCACGCCGCCGCAGCCCATGGTGGCAGAGTCGAAGTGAAGAGCGTCTTGGGCGTTGGAAGCACCTTTTCGTTGGTGCTCCCCGTTGAGTTGGCCTGAGGGATTGCTCGTCTCACCGTCTTCGCGCGAGGTCTTCACAGGACCTTCACGCGCTTGGGCGATGCTTCGCGCATGAAATACAGCACAGCTTCATTTTTGATCGCAGCGCTACTCGCTGCATCCTGTGGCGGTTCGGCAGATAGCGAAGTCCAAGCCGGTGGCCTCACAGGCACGGTCGCGATCGACGGATCCTCGACAGTTTTCCCGATCACAGAGGCCGTCGCGGAAGAATTCCGCGAGGTACAGCCCAATATTCGCGTCACGGTCGGCGTTTCCGGCACCGGCGGCGGATTTAAGAAGTTCATGGCGAGCGAGACTGACCTTTCCGACGCTTCTCGTTACATCAAGCAGAAAGAGGTCGATGGTTGCGCCGAGGCCGGCGTCGAGTACATCGAGCTTCCGGTTGCCTATGACGGTTTGGCCGTGGTGATCAACAAGAAGAACAGCTTCGCGACCGAAATGACGATCGCTGAGTTGCGTGCCATGTGGGCGGCCGACGCTACGGCGCGAACTTGGAAGGACATCCGACCGGAATGGCCTGATCGCGAGTTCAACCTTTACGCTCCGGGACAGGACTCGGGAACCTTCGACTACTTCACGGAAGTCGTGAACGGCAAGTCAGGAAACTGCCGTTCAAGCGCGACCTTCTCCGAGGATGACAACGTACTGGTGCGCGGCGTCGCTGGCGACGAGGACGGCATCGCTTTCTTCGGACTCGCTTACTACGTCGAGAATACGGACAAGCTGCAGTGCGTCGCAGTTGATGGTGGCAACGGGCCGATCAAGCCGAGTGTGGTAACGGTCGAGAACGGCACCTATGCACCGCTTTCACGCCCGCTCTTCGTCTACGTCGGTACGGAGGCTGCCAAGCGCCCCGAGGTGGACGCCTTCGTTCGCTTCTATCTGGAGCAAGCTGCGGATCTCGCCGGCGAAGTCGGTTATGTGCCCTTCCCCAAGAGCGTCTACGAAGGAGTCCGTCACCGCTATGAAACGCGTGTGACCGGCACCTTGCGAGAGAGCAAGGGAACCCTCGAAGACCTTTACGGAAAGTAGGTTCAAGGTGTTCTTTTCCAATGGTGGAAAGGCAAGGTCTGCGGGAGCTGAAACGGCCTCCGCAGATATTCCTGTTTTGAAAGGGCGCGCGGGTCGTCGCTTGCGCGAGCAGTTGATCGGTGTGCTTCTCCGCATGTGTGCATGGGTCTCGGTGCTGACCAGTTTTGGGATCTTGTTCACTCTGGTGAAAGAGTCTTTACCCTTCTTCAAGGAAGTCTCGCCGGCGGACTTCTTGTTCGGCAGCGAGTGGGCACCGTTGATGGAGCCGCGTAGTTTTGGCGTCCTACCGCTCATTGGTGGCACGCTGCTAGTGACTCTCGTCGCGGCAGTCTTTGTGCTACCGATAGGTAGCTTGGCTGCGATCTATCTGAGCGAGTACGCGACTCCGAGAGCGCGCAAGCTTCTGAAACCGATGTTGGAAATCTTGGCCGGGGTACCCACGGTGGTTTACGGCTACTTCGCGATCATGATCGTGACTCCGGTGATCCGTTTCATCCTGCCCACTGCTTCGATATTCAATGCGCTCTCCGCCGGAATCGTGGTGGCCATCATGATTATCCCGACAGTCGCTTCGCTCTCGGATGATGCCATGCGGGCCGTCCCCAAAACCCTGCGAGAGGCTGGCTATGGTCTCGGTGCAACTCAGAATGAGATTGCCACCGGGATCGTCTTTCCAGCTGCCCTCTCAGGTGTACTTTCGGGCTATGTGCTCGCCATCGGGCGCGCCATCGGCGAGACCATGATCGTCACCATGGCGGCGGGAGCCACGCCCAATCTAACGCTCAACCCGCTCGAGTCTGTCCAAACAATGACCGGCTACATAGTTCAGGTCAGCATGGGAGATACGCCAGTTGGAACAACCGAATACCAGACCATCTTCGCGGTCGGTTTGACCTTGTTCGCGATGACCTTGGTGATGAATTTGGCTTCGTTTTGGATCCGATCCAGGTACCGCGAGGTGTACACGTGAGCCGTCAAGATCTCTATCCTGACTTGCTGGACAAGCGTCACCGCAAAGACCGAAGGTTTCGACGGTTAGCTTTATTTGCAACATGTATTGGTTTCGTGGCTTTGGCTACATTGATCCTCGGAGTGCTGGAGAAGGGGTTGCCATGGCTCTCATGGAATTTCCTCGACAACTTTCCGTCACGCAAACCATCCAAGGCGGGTTTGCGTGCTGCGCTCTACGGTAGTGTCTGGGTGATTGGTTTGACGGCCATGATCTCCGTTCCGATTGGTGTGGGTGCCGGCGTCTATTTGGAGGAGTACTCCAAACGTGGTCGTATCTATCACTTCCTTGAACTCTTGATCGCGAACCTCGCGGGCGTGCCTTCGATTCTCTACGGAATGCTTGGCTTGATCGTCTTTGTGCGCATGTTTGGGGTGTTCGACAAGGGCAGCGAGATCTTGGGAATTCCCGTTCCCTTTGGCCGATCCGTGGTTTCAGGGGCTTGCACGCTTTCGCTCTTGGTCTTGCCCGTCTTGATCATTGCGACACGCGAAGCCTTGCGCGCCGTACCGGGCTCCTTGCGGCAAGCAGCCTTTGGTCTGGGTTCGACTCGCTGGCAATGTGTCCGATACCACGTGTTACCCGCCGCGTCGCCGGGGATTTTGACTGGCGTTGTTCTTTCCCTTTCGCGAGCTCTGGGCGAGACCGCACCGCTCATCATGATGGGTGCCTTGACCTACGTCGCGTTCACCCCCGAGGGAATCTTCGATGCCTTCACTGCCATGCCAATCCAGGTATTCAACTGGGCTTCGCGGCCCCAAGCTGACTTTCAAGGAGTTGCGGCAGCAGGCATAATCGTGCTGCTCGCTTTCTTGCTGGGGATGAACGCTTGCATCGTTCTGCTACGTAATCGAATGGAGAAGAAGCGAATATCATGAGCTCTACGGCACTTTCAGAACAAGTGGTCAAGAAAACGAACGTGCTCGAAGCGCGCGGCGTCAGTATTTACTACGGCGAAAACGAAGCGGTTCAGTCAATGGACCTGGACGTTCCGGAGCGTGAGGTGCTTGCGTTAATTGGCCCGTCCGGTTGCGGCAAAAGTACGTTCCTGCGCAGTTTTAACCGCATGAACGACTTTATCGATGGTTGTCGCTTGGAAGGCGAGATCCTGTTGTGCGGTAAGAATGTCTACGGGGCTGAGGTGGATCCGGTCGAGTTACGGCAACGCATTGGGATGGTCTTTCAACGTCCCAATCCCTTTCCCAAGACGATCAGGAACAACATCACTTGGGCACCGAAGATGGCGGGATACACCGGCGACTACGATGAACTCGTAGAACGTACCCTGGTCGAAGCCGCCCTCTGGGATGAGGTGAAGGACAAGTTGAAGAGCTCGGCCTTTTCGCTCTCAGGAGGACAGCAACAGCGTCTGTGTATCGCGCGGGCCCTGGCCATGTCGCCCGAGGTTCTGCTGATGGATGAGCCGTGTTCGGCGCTTGACCCAATCGCGACGGGACGGATCGAGGAGCTAATTCGCAATCTACGCGAAAACTACACCGTCGTAATCGTGACCCATAACTTGCAGCAAGCGGGCCGCGTAGCTGACCGAACTGCATTCATGTATCAAGGCGTGCTGATCGAGGTCGGCGCCACTAGCGACCTGTTTACGCAGCCGCGTGAGAAGAAAACTGAAGACTACATCACAGGCCGTTTCGGCTGATTCCATATGACTGATCACCTACATCGTGACCTCGACGCTTTGAAACACCACGTCCTTTCCATGGGCGGCTTGGCGGAGGAGGCTCTGCAATTGGCGCGGAAAGCGTTGGTTACTCGAGACCCGAAGCATGTGGAGGGGCTGCGCAGTATCGAGCCGCGCATCGACCGCCTGCAGCTAGACATCGACGACGAAATCATCAAACTCCTGGCGCTCCATCAGCCGGTGGCTGGCGATTTACGCTTCGCGACTGCGGCGATGAAAATCGTCAATGACCTGGAGCGTGTGGGGGACCTCTCGAGCACGATTGGGAATCGCTTGCTCAAAATTTTCGATCTGGAACCGCTCGGACAGCCCCTCGAGATGGTGACGATGATGCAAAGCGCCGCGGAAATGCTTCGGAATTCGCTCAATGCTTTCGTGAGCCTGGATCCACATGCTGCCCGCCAGGTGATCCTCGACGACGATATTGTCGATGCGGCCAACCGGGAGCATTTCAAGGTGCTGGTAAAAATCATGAAGGAGAGCCCGGAGTCCGTGGACGTCGCCATCGCTTTCCTGACGATTTCACGCTGCATTGAGCGCATAGCGGACATGGCCACCAACATTGCCGAGGACGTGGTGTTTGTCGCCGAGGCGACGGATATCCGTCACCCGAAGCTGACGGGCGAGACTTTCTAACCCGCGCTTGAGCGCTAGTTTGCACCCATAGCAACTGAGCGACCCGGACGCACGCAAGCGTTCGGGTTTTTCGTTGGAGCAAAAAAAGCCGGCATGTGGGCAATCCGCCTGCTTGGAGTTGGTCTCTCGGACCTATACCCTGAGCCAATAATCACGGCGTGTGCCGTGTTCCTATTGCACCTTGGGTTGGCCCCGGGATGTTCCTGTTTGGAGCGTTTTGGTCGACCCTAATTCCATCAAGATACTGTCCGTGCTGAGCGCGGAGGGATACAGCTTATGGCCCGTCGCGGAGGCCAAAAGAAAGGCAAGTCCAAGAAGAAAGCGCAGCCGACAACCCTCATCGAACGGATGCGGGCAGTGGGAGCGGGATTCTTGTTCGGGACTCCTGTGGACGACGGAACTTCTGATCGTTTGCAGGAGATCAAGGGCCTCACGTTGATCGGGTTGTCCTTGTGGCTTCTCGTTGCGATGGTGAGCTACTACGCGCCCCAAAACGATCCCGGAGCAGCGGGGCGTAATTGGGGCGGTCTCGGAGGTTTCTACCTCGCGGACGGCGCCTTCCGCATCGCTGGCTGGGCTGGGTACCTGGGCGGAATCTTGGGAATAGCCTGGGGTTTCGTGATCGTGGCTCGCAAGCAAATCGCTTGGCCTGCCATGCGTTTATTTGGTGCTGCCTGCTTCGTACTTTCCGTCAGCTTCATGTTGGAGCTCGGATTCGGGACCGAAGTCGACGAGTTTGGTCGGAAAATCGGCGGCGGAGTCGGCGAGTCCAGCTCAGAGTTGCCTTTCGGTCCTGGCGGCTGGCTGGCTTTCGAAATGGTTCGCAACAGTCTGCTGCCGAAGTGCGGCACGGTCGGGCTTTGGATTCTGCTTTCCCTGCTCTCGATCGTCTCTTTCATGATGGCCACGGAGATGGCTTTCTATCCGGCGATTGCCGCTGCGAGCGAGTGGTTGGAGGAGCGCCGCGAAGAGCGCGAGGAGAGCTTTGCCAAATCTGCGGCGGTTTGGTTTGGCGGCGTGCTCGTCGGGCTCTGGAATTTCCTACGCGGTGCCGACTTGGTGGCGTCCGAGGGGACCGCGGAGGCTACTAAGAAAAAGGCCAAGGCTAAGGCCAGGAAGAAGGAGGCAGCCAAGAAGACGAAAACCAAGGCCGGCAAGAAGAAGGCCAAGGTTGCTGCCACTGAAGCCGTAGAAGAGGAAGAGTGGGAGGAGGAAGAAGACGGCGAGTGGGAATACGAGGATGAGGAAGATCCCGACGCTGAGTGGGAGTACGAAGAAGATCCCGATGGCGCCGAATACGAGGAGTGGGAAGAAGAGGAAGAGTGGGAAGAGGAGTGGGAAGAAGAGCCCGAAGAGGGGGCTGTGATCACTCCCGCCGCCAAGAAGAAGGCACCCAAGAAAGAAAAGCCGGGGAAGAAGGCCGAGGAGCCCGTCGAACCCGTTGTCGTCAAGAAGAGCGCCGTCAAGACGATGACCAAGAAGGAGCCTACCTTCGAAACACCCTCGCCGCCCACGGGCCCCTGGACCTTCCCGCCGCTGGACATACTGGCGGATCCGGTCGTTGGCCGCGGCGTCGAGGACAAGACTCTCGAGGCCTTAGCCAGCAAGTTGGAGGGCGCTTTGCAGAGCTTCCGAGTCGAGGCCGAAGTGGTTTCAGCACAGGTTGGCCCGGCGGTGACGATGTTCGAGCTGGAGGTCAGTCAGGGCACGCGCATGAATAAGGTGACCGCCTTGAGCCAGGAGATCGCCGCAGCCCTCAAGGCGCGTAGTGTGCGTATCATCGCGCCTATTCCTGGACGGGGAACGATTGGCGTCGAGGTCCCGAATAAGGCGCGCCGCGTGGTGCGTTTGCGCGAGTTGATCAACAAGAAAGCCTACGACAAGGCGCACATGGGCTTGCCGATGTTCATCGGCATGGACGCCGAGGGCAACGCTGTCATCGAGGACTTGTCCAAGATGCCGCACCTCTTGATCGCGGGCACTACTGGCTCTGGAAAGTCAGTTTGCATCAACACGATCTTGGCCAGTCTACTTTTGACTCGCTCACCTCACGATGTGCAATTCGTGCTCATCGACCCGAAGATGGTCGAGTTGATGTCCTACTCGAAGGTCCCGCACTTGATGCTGCCAGTCGTAACCGACGCGCGTCAAGCGACCCAGGTATTGAACTGGCTTTGCGAGAAGATGGAAGGGCGTTACGAATTGATGAAGGATGCCAAGGTGCGCCACATCAAGACCTACAACGCTCTCGGCGAGGAGGCTTTGCGCGAACGACTTGGCGACCTCTTCAACGAAGATCGCACGCCGCGCCACATGCCCTACATCGTGGTTGTCATCGATGAGATGGCAGACCTGATGATGGTCTCCAAGAAGGAGGCCGAGGGCACGATCACGCGCCTGGCGCAGAAATCGCGGGCGGTCGGTATTCACGTGGTTGTGGCTACGCAACGGCCTTCTACGGATGTCATCACCGGCGTGCTCAAGGGCAATCTGCCGACGCGCATGGCGTTCCGTGTGGCCAGCAAGATCGACAGTCGCGTAATCCTCGACACTGGTGGTGCGGAGAAGCTCCTGGGTGGTGGAGATATGCTCTACACTCCTCCAGGTTCCTCTTCCGTCAACCGTGTTCAAGGTGCCTTCCTCGAAGACGACGAGCTCAACAAGATCGTTGACTTCGTCTGCCAGGAATCCTCGCCGAATTTCAGTCAAGAATTAGTCCAAACCGCGACTGGATCCGGGCCCGCGGGCTCGCTTTCCAAGAAGAGTGGTCCGGACGATCCTCTTTGGGGCGAAGCAGTACGCGTCGTCCTTCAATCTAAACGTGGCTCGGCGAGTTTGCTGCAACGCGCACTCGCTGTTGGCTACACACGCGCTTCTCGCCTCATCGACATGATGAGTGAAGAAGGCATCCTCGGTCCGCACATCGGCAGCAAGTCGCGCGAGATCCTCATTACAATTGAGGACTGGGACGCGGCACACGAAGATCCCATCACGCAGGGAACTCACGATGAATAACACTCAGCGCAATGGCGTCACCAGTGCCGATTTAATCGGCCCGATCATTTTCTTATCAGCGACCGTTATCGGTGTGTCGGTATGCATCGCGCTCTTGCGAGGCGTTCCACAACCTGGGGCGACAGGTATCGGAGCCTTGGCTAGGGCTGTGGTTCTGTCCGTCGGTGCCGTGCCGGCCCTCCTATTCGCAATGGGTACAGCGTTCCTTGGCGGTCGAATTTTCCTACGCGGGGACTTCGATGAATTAGGACGTGACTTCTCTGGCGTGGCCGGGACCTCGGCGGGCCTCGCGATTCTGCTGGGTTCTTTGACGGAACTCGCAGGTGGGGGCTTGGGGTCGGCGACAGGTGGGATGCTTTCCACATACCTTTCGAAGATCGTTGGTGGTTTGCTCGGCTTGGCAGCGTTCTTGGTGCCGATCTGGCTGACGTGGTTGCAAGGATCTGTCCTCTTCCCTGCTGGCAATAGCCAAAAAGGGCAACCGATGATGGAAGTCACTCATGGGAGAGAATTGGCGTCAGAGAGAGATAGTGAGGGCATAACGGCCGGAGTTAGCTCACAGGAGGCTGCCGCTCTCTTGCCCGAGACCTCTGCGCTTGATGCGGCGGAGGCCAAGCAGGCTCCTAAGACATCGGCGGATCTGGAGGTGGAAAAGTTGCTTGCAGCCGGACTCCCGGATTGGGCACTCAAGGACGAGTCCAAAAACCCATATCCCGAAGATCCTCGCTTGGTTGGGGAGATTCCGACGGGCGCCACGCCCATTACGGATGACGAAGAACAAGCCAGTAAATCAGAGGAGCCTCAGCAAGCGGAGGAAGTTGCCTCGAGCCAGCGTTGGACACGCAGTCGTGACGCGGATTCCAGTTACCCTGCTAATAGCAATTTGGCTGAGGTCCGCACCGAATCCAAAGAGGAGAGCGCTCCCGGCGACGCGAACGACACATTGGTCGACCATGCACAGTTGAACGACACACCGGCAGTTGAAAGCACTGCAAAGCCCGCCGCAATTGATGGCATCGAAGTGATGGCGGTCGATCCGTCCGCGCCACGTCCGAGTTGGGAAACTCCGGTCGCGCAGCCTGATAAGGAAGCGGAAGTTGCATCTACCGACGGTGAACCGGAAACGGCCCCAAAAGAGCCGGCCGTGGAGAATTCAAAAGTTTGGCGCCCGGCGAGCTTACAGCCCGTTGCGGAGTCCGAAACTCCCGAATTAGGAGTAGCTGAGCTTCTGGAGCAGGAGGAAGCTCCGGCTGACGACGAAGATGCTTGGGAATACGAGGATGTTGCGGAAGAAGATACTGAAGAGGTTCTTGCGTCCGTGACTGAACCGGAGGAAGAGGTCGAAGAGGAGGAGTTGGTCACTTCTGCTACAGGCGACGTTGAACAGGAAGAGGAGGAGGAAGAGTACGAGTACGTTGAAGTGGCTGAGGGCGAGGAAGGTTACGAGGACGCCGAAGAACTGGTTGTTGCTGCTACTGACGACGAGGAAGAAGAAGCTGAAGAAGACGAGGATGAATACGAGTACGTCGAAGTAGCCGAAGGTGAGGAAGGGTTCGAAGACGCTCTCGAGGTCGAGGACGGGGAAGAACTCGCCGTGACTTCTGCTGAAGCGACTGAAGAAGAGGAAACCGACGAGGACGAGGACGAATACGTCGAGATAGCTGAAGGCGAAGATGGCTATGAAGAAGCCGAGGAAGTTGAAGAAGAAGGGGAGCTAGTCACGGCTTCCGCCGAGGCCACGGACGACGAGGTCGCTGACGAGGAAGAGGACGAAGACGAAGACGAGTACGAGTACGTTGAGGTAGCGGAGGGCGAGGAGGGCTACGAGGACGCTATCGAGATCGAGGAAGAAGAGGAGCCCGTCGTTCTGGTCGCCAGTACCTCGAAAGAGCTGGACGAGAAGAGCGAAGAAGCTCTGGTCGAGGAGCCCGAACAAGATGCCTACGAACGCGAGTTCGCGGAGGTCCTGGCGGCGGAAGCGGACCAAGAGGAAGTGGCTGATGTAGAGACTGATCTCCCGGAGCTGGAAGTTGCAATTGCGGAACCTGAGCCCGAACCTGAGCCCGAACCTGAGCCCGCGCAAGAAATCGTGCCCGCTGAAACCTCCGAGGCAGCTCCGGAGCCTGACGAAATCCAAATGGATCTCTTCGCCGAACCCACCGACTCCGCTCCATCAGAACTCGTGGCAGCAATAGAGGAGCCCAGCGAGCCGGTCATCGTGATCCAGCCCCAGGCGCCCCCGGAATCGTCCGTATCAGGCAACACGCGCCAGGCCGTGGAGCTAATCCTCGGCGAATCTCGGGTGGCGGTCTCCATGCTCCAGAAGAGCATCGGCCTGGATTTCAAGGAGTCCTGCGCCATTCTTGACGAGTTGCAGAAGCTAGGCTTCATCGGTCCTTATATTGACGGCAAGCAACGGGATATACTCATGGACCGTGAAGAGTGGCTCTCCGCGGTCGGCGCGGAGTAGTTCCTTCGCTCTGGCCCTAGCCGCTCGCCGACCGAAGCGAGTCCTGTGAGCGACCCTAATACCGTATCCCTGATCCATCTGGGCTGTGCCCGTAACCTGATTGACTCCGAACTCATCCTTGGACGGATGGCGGAGCAGGGGCTCATGGTCTCGGGCGTCGTCGAAGACGCCGGGACCGTAGTGATCAACACCTGTTCCTTCATCGGTCCGGCCGAAAAAGAATCGAGCGATGCGATCCGCGTGCAACTCGATCGAAAGGCAAGGGGAGAGTTGGAGCATGTCGTTGTCGCAGGCTGTCTCGTGCAGCGCTATAAGCGAAAGTTGCAAGAGCGTTTTCCGCGGGTCGACCTCTTCGCAGAGATTTCGAACTACCGCGAACTCGCAGGTTCGATCCGCAAGCTAGCGGACGGCGGCAAGGTGCCCGCCTACCTCGAAGGTCCGGTGGAGCGTAAGCCTGAACGCGAAGGAGCTCGACTCTTGGCGACTCCCAAGTCTTTCGCCTATCTGCGTATCTCCCACGGCTGTGATCACAAGTGCACCTTTTGCACGATCCCTTCGATCCGTGGTAAGCACCGATCCAAAACCATCGAAGCTCTGTGCGACGAAGCCCGCGAGCTCGTGGCTTGCGGAGTGCGGGAGTTGGTCTTGGTTGCCGAGGATTCCACGGCTTGGGGGCGGGATCTTGGTAAGCGCTTGCCGGAATTGATTGAAGCTCTGGCGGCCACGGCGGGCGTACATTGGGTGCGCTTGATGTACGCCTACCCGAATGATTTCCCGTGGGAACTGACGGGCTTGCTACGCGACAACGATCGTGTTGCGACCTACCTAGACATCCCTGTACAGCACGCGGCCACTGGAGTCTTGCGCGGCATGGCGCGGGCCGGCACCGGTGATCAAGTGCGTCGTTTGCTTGATCGCTTGCACGACGAAGTACCCGGAATCATGGTCAGAACTACACTTTTGATGGGTTTCCCAGGGGAGACGGATTCTGACGCTGAAGAGGTCTTGGACCTTCTGCGAACCTATCGACTGTCACGCGTTGGTGCCTTTGTCTTCTCGCCAGAGCCGGGAACGCCGAGCTTCGAGATGGAGAACCAAGTGCCCGAAGAGGATGCTTTGGCGCGCCATGCGGCAGTTCTCGGTGTGCGTGACGAATTACTACGCGAAGAACAAGAGAAGATGATTGGAAAGGATGTGGAGGTTCTGGTCGATGAGAGTTCTGACTTCAATGGAATCGTCGGACGAATCGAACAGGACGCTCCCGAAGTGGACATGATCACACGCGTGGAAGGTGGCTCGGCGCAGCCCGGGGACCTGATTAATGCGCGCGTCATCGGGCTCGATGAAGAATTCAATTTGGTCTGCACAGCCGTCGAGTCCGGAGAGTCTGCGTGAACGGCATCTTTGCGCATTGGCCCAATCGCATCACCGCAATGCGATTTGGCGGGGCATCGATCCTCTTCCTGATTTTTAGTCTAAGCGGGGACCTAGACCTCGGCGATCATTTCGAGCTCTTCTCGATATCAGTCCCAATGCAGGACGTCATCATGGTCTGCTTCTTCATGTTCGTCGTGTTGGCGGTGACGGACGTTCTCGACGGTTACTTGGCGAGATCGGGCGGGCACGTCAGCGTTTTCGGTCGGATTGCGGATCCCTTTGTCGACAAGGTCTTGATCGTTGGCACTTTGACCTTCTTATCGGTCATGCCTTGGTCGCGCGATCGGATCCCCGCTTGGTTCGTGGTCATTACCTTGGCCCGTGAATTCCTGGTGACGGGCTTGCGAGGCTACGTCGAGAGCATCGGCAAGGAATTCTCCGCAGACAAGTTTGGCAAGGCCAAGATGCTAGTCCAGTGCATCGCGGTCGGCGGCGTGATGTTCATTCCGAGCTTCAATTGGCCGGACAATTGGCTCAGCGTCTGGGTTCCCATGGAGACCTTCTTGATTGGCGTCACACTCGTATTGACCGTTGGGTCTGGATTTTCCTACGTGAATCGCACCCGTAAGTTGTTGAGCGAGGATAAATCTTGAACCGTTTCAAGCTGGGGCTGGCCACCTGCGGTTTCCTGGGGCTGGCGCCGTTTGCGCCAGGAACCTTCGGGACTCTCGGTGGAGTTGCGATCGCTTGGGCGCTGATGGGGACGCAGTGGTACCTCTTGTGGATTTCGCTGGCGGCGCTGGCTGTTTATATCCTGGGCCGCTCCCTTGGGGAGTGGGCAGAGTCCTATGCAGGTAAGAAGGATCCGGGCTGGTTCGTCCTTGACGAAGTCGTAGGCTACCTAGTGACGGTCGCCTGGATCCAGGGACCAAGCCCGTTGGCGCTTCTAACGGCTTTTTGCGCCTTCCGCTTCTTCGATATTGTTAAACCGCCACCGGTGAAGCGATTCGAAGCGATCGGCGGCGGTGATGGCATAATGTTAGACGACGTGGTCGCTGGCCTCTACGGCTTCTTGCTCGTGATGCTGCCGCTACGTCTGTTGGTTGATGTGCCCTGGGTTGTGGAGCTTGGATCATGAGCGCTAGACGGGAAAGAGACTCGGGAGGCGGCGGAATGTCGCTGCGATTGAAGTTTGCCTTGAGCATGACCGTCGCTCTCGCCGTCGTGATGGGCGCTGCAGGCTATTTGCTTAATCGCGGGATCGCGAGGTCTGCCGCCAGTTCGTTCGAAAAGCGTATGGGGGAATCGGTCGTCTTGACGGCAACCGAGGGCCGCGCCGGCAACTACAAACAAGAAGGGCGCATGGCAGTTATCGTCCCCGGAACAGAGGCGAAGCGTTTCTCAGTTCAATATGGACTGCTGGACGGGCGTAGCGAACGAGCCATGATTTACGAAGCGGACCGTGGTGAGCACCAGTCGGCTCTGCACTTGTTGGTTCCTGACGATAGCGGTCGTTCCGGACGTGGCCTGTACGACTTGATCCTGGGGATTACTGCGGGAGTGATCGTGGTTGGCGCGGTGGTTTCATGGGCCGTCGCGAACTCTGTGGCTCGGCCGATCGCAGTCTTGGTCGATGATGTGCGCCAGATCGCGCGCGGAAACTTCAACCATCGAACTCGGGTTCGGGGGGGCGGGGAAGTTCGATCGCTGGCGCGCGAAATCGACAAGATGGCTGCCTCACTCGTGGATGCCCAAGCAGATGAACTTGACTTGCTTGAGCGCGAACGCGAGATGGAAGTAGCCGATGAAGTGCGCGAGGCGCTCTTGCCCGAGGGGACGCCGACTGTACCGAACTATGATCTATTGGCCTTGCAAATTGGATGCCCGGCACCCGGCGGTGATTTCTACGATGTGATCGAATACGCGGATGGACGCACCGGCTTGCTCCTCTGCGAAGTTAGCGGAACAGGTATTCCTGGGGCCTTGATCGGAGCCACGGCTCGTGCCTACCTCAGTGCGATTCTCGTGCGTAGCGAAGATGTCTCAGAAGCTTTGCGCCAGGTCAACCTGCACTTGGCTAAGGGCGTACGTCGCGGAATGTACGTGACGGCGATGTATGTGCTGCTCGACCCGTCGACCAATGAAGTCGAAGTTGCCTGCGCCGGTCATAAAGTTCCCTTACTGCACTTCGTGGCCGCGGATAGGAAGATGAAGACAGTGCAACCCGAGGGGATCGCGCTCGGCTTCGACAAGGGCCCTATCTTTGACCGCGCCTTGAACACTGCTCGTTTCGTTTTGCAAAAGGGCGACCGTTTGTTGTTGTCCAACACGGGACCGCTCCAGGTTCAGAACGCGGCGGGCGAGGAGCTTGGCGAAAAAGGCTTCTACAAAATCCTCGCGAAGCGTGCATTCGATTCAAGTGAGGAGCTTATGGGTACGATCGATTCAGCTCTGGACTTTTACGCGGAAGACGCGGATTTTCCCCATGACATCTCGGTGGTCAGCATCATGCGCAAGGCATGAGCTCTTGACCCTGTGAAGACGAGTCCCTATGAAGATTGACGAATTCCAAAAGCTAATCGAGAAGATCTACTTCGAACGCGACAATTCGCGCGGATTGGCCGGCACACACATGTGGTTCTGCGAAGAAGTGGGAGAGCTGACTCGCGCCTTGCGCCGTGGCCAGCAGGATGAGCTCGAAGGTGAATTTGCCGATGTCTTTGCATGGCTATCCACGTTGGCTTCGATGTCCGGCATCGACTTGCAGGCGGCAGCATTGAAGAAGTACGAGAAGGGTTGCCCGCGGTGCGAGAGTACGCCATGTGCCTGCGCCTAAGGCCTGCGGTCTAATTGCATCGTGCCCGCCGATTCGCCCAAGTCGCTCTTCGGAGAACAGAACTCGGTTCCCCCCGAAAAGACGCGCTATGCCCAGGTAGCTTTGCGCAAGCCGCTACGCCGGGAATTCACCTACGCTATTCCGGCAGAGTTTGAGGGCAAGGTTATGCCTGGAACGCGCGTGGCGGTTCCCTTCGGTTCGAGGCGTGAAGTAGCAGTCGTCGTTGAGGTGGTGGATGTTTGCGACCTTGATCCAAAGAAGGTTCGCAAGCTTTCGGCGGTGCTAGATGACGAACCGATTATCGATGCAAGTCTGCTTTCGTTGACGCGTTGGATTGCTGGCTACTACGCTTGTTCTTGGGGGGAAGCCTTAGGCGCAATTTTGCCCGCTTCACTCAAGCGTGAGAAGGGCGTGCGCAAGCGTTTGATGATTTCCACTCGCGATGGCGTGGGGGATGAAGCTCTTGCTGAGCTCATCGATCGCTATCCCAAGCAGCACCGCTTGCTTCGAACTCTGATCGACATCGGCGAGGCCGTTGAGCTTCGCGAGATCACTCGCCAGCTTAATGTCTCCGAGGCTCCGGCGCGTTCCCTGGAGCGACGCGAATGGGTGACTATCGAAAAAGTCGAGCGTTCACCGGACCCGCTTTTGGGCCCAATCAAGGAGCGCATAAGGCCCGCTAAACTGTCGAGCGAACAATCCGTAGCGGTCAAGGCGATCTCGGAGCAGATAGATACCGGCGAGTACGCGACCTTCCTGTTGCAAGGCGTGACGGGCAGCGGCAAGACCGAGGTTTACCTGCGCGTGATCGAGCACGCGCTTAAGTGCGGGCGTGGCGCGATCGTGCTGGTTCCTGAGATTGCATTGACACCCCAAACGGTTGGCTGGTTTCGTTCGCGATTCGGCGAAGTAGCTTTGATGCACTCGCGGGTGAGTGATGCCCAGCGCCTACACACTTGGCAGCGCGTGCGATCCGGCGAGATCCAGGTTGTGGTTGGTGCGCGTTCCGCAATTTTTGCGCCAATGCCAAACTTGGGCGTGATCGTTGTCGATGAAGAGCACGAGCCGTCTTTCAAGCAAGGCAACACCCCCCGTTATTCGGCTCGCGATGTGGCCGTGGTGCGCGCCAAGGAGGTGGGGGCCTTGTGCGTCTTGGGTTCGGCAACGCCGGCGCTTGAGACTTGGCAGAATGCCAACGAAGGGCGCTACAAACGCCTGCTCTTGAACGAGCGAGTCGGTGGCGGAAGCCTACCGCGCGTTGAGATTGTCGATATGTGCCAAGAGAAGGCGACGAAGGAAGGGCCCAAGCTTTTCTCCCACCGACTCGAACAACTGTTGAAAGATCGGCTGGCCAAGAAGGAACAGTCGATTCTATTTCTCAACCGACGCGGATTTGCACCGGTACTTTGGTGTCCTGGTTGTGAGGAGACTGTTTCGTGTTCGCAGTGCGATGTTGCGCTGACCTTTCACCGCCGCATTGGACGTGCCGTCTGCCACAGTTGTTGCGAAGAGACTTCGCCTCCCAAGGAATGCCCCGCTTGCACTCGACCCGGCCTGCGTTACCTAGGGTTGGGTAGTGAGCGCGTCGAAGAGTCCTTGGGGGAGATATTGCCTGACGCCACCGTTGCACGTATGGACTCTGACTCGATGCGTCGCCCGGAGGATTATGAGCGCGTTCTTGACGCCTATGGTCGTGGCGAGATTGATGTCCTAGTCGGAACGCAGATGATCGCTAAGGGTTTGGATTTTCCTAACGTGACCCTGGTCGGCATCGTCTCGGCAGACAGCGCTTTGCATTTGCCCGACTTTCGCGCTGCTGAGCGCACCTTTCAATTGCTTGCGCAGGTGGCTGGGCGAGCAGGTCGTGGGGCAATTAGTGGCGAGATCGTCGTGCAAACCAAGACTCCGGGCCATCCGGCAATTCTGCGCGCCGCTAACCATGACTTTGAGGGCTTCGCTAAAGATGAAATCGAGTTGCGCGAAGAGTTGGGTTATCCACCGCACGGCAGATTGATTCGCGCCGTGTTCGAGGATCATGATGAGAGCTTATGTGTTGAAGCTTCACAGGCTTGTGCAGATATCATTCGTAAGCACACCAAGCCATCCGAGGTCTTGGTGCTCGGGCCCGCCCCAGCATCGATCTCACGCATGCGCGGCCGCTACCGTCAGCACTTCTTATTAAAGGCCGATGGGCTCAACCCTGGGCTTGCAAAGGCGCGTGCGATACTCACCCAATTTTCTGCGGAACACACACGGCCGCGAGTTGCGATCGACGTCGATCCGGTTTCTATGCTCTAGCGAACGCTGAAATCTCTTTGCTGGGTGCACCGGGTATCTTCAGGAGATGCATGTCGTCTAACTTCGCATAGGAGCGCAGCGCTCACTCCTGCTTCAGCAAATATTCTCAGAGTGTAGGGTTACGGACCATAAATTTCGTGGATCGGGTACGTTGAGGTCTCCATCTGAGTTCCGATCGTGGGCGTCTTATTTGCTCACGAATATGGCTCTATTTTTTCTCAGACCCGAACGCCACTCCATGCGATATCTATCCAAACTGACGACGGCTTGCGTCGCCATCACTCTATTACTGTCGAGTTATCTCGTCACTTCCAGCGCTGCTTCACCGCAGCCCAGCTTGGCAGCTCTCGATGGCGAAGGCATTTGCCCGCCGAACTTCACGAGCACCACCTTCCCTTGCTGCCCTGACCAAGGTGGTAGCTTTGACATCTGTTCTACGACAGTGACGGTCTCACCGACCAGTTTGCCCGACTGTTTTCCCTGTAGTTTCACTTACGACGTTCAAGTTTTTTGTCTTGGGTGCGGAACGACACGGGCATCAGGTCAGAGTGGACTCTCCTGTGGTCATCGCGAGAGCCAGGCAATCTCCTGTCCCGATGGGAACGGCAACGCGGTTCTCCTTAAATTCGAGTGTGGCTTCTGTGGTCTTCAGCCCACCGAGCACTAGGCACAGGAGGACGACGAACTATGAATTCCAAAGAACGTGATACCCTGATTTTATTGGTCGGTTTGTTTGTTGGCGTCGGTGCTACATTGATGTTCAGCAATGCGCCGCATGAATTGACAGGCTCCCCTCAGAGCGATGGGCGGTTACCTGTGGCCGTTGGACAGGAGTTGGCGCGGTTAGATACGACCTCGCGCAGCATTGAACTGCAGGCGGAGTTGCCCGAATTCCAGGCAGCGCCGGATGAGCCGAGGCGTGCTGTTGTGCGCGAAGTGCTTGAGCCCGATCTTGCGGGCTTCATTGACATCCTGCCGACGGAAATGCCTTCCGATGCCGAGCTTGAGCGGCGCTATGGCGACATGGGCGGGACCGAACTCCAGGGTGCTCTACGAAGCCTCAACTTCGTTGTTCACTCAGAGGCGAAAGCCTTCTTGGAGAAGAAGTTCCAGCGTGGCATCTTCACGACCCAGGTCGTGGCTCATGGGACTCTCGTCAATCAGCCGATGACCTTCCCCGATGGAGCTCCGCGCGCCACTATGGCTAAGTGGAGTCATCGCAATGACGGCTTCTCTGAAGTCAGCGTGGCGGAAATTCATCCCACGGAGCAGCCAATCTTAGCCGCCCGTCATGCGGAGATCGCTTGGGTTGCGCTGCGCGCGAAGAGCGTAGCCGACAACTAGCGTGGACTCGTTCGAGCTGGCCCTTCTCGGGCTAGCTCGACTGTTGCAGTTCAGCTGCAACAAGATCGTAGAAACGCCGGAAGAGGTGACTGGAGTCCAAAGGCCCGGGAGCTGCTTCCGGGTGATACTGAACGCTCATAATCGGCAATGTGCGATGGCGCATGCCCTCGACGGTTTGATCGTTGAGGTTTAAGTGCGTCAACTCAAGATCCTTCGGCAGAGTATCCAGAACCACTGCGAAAGAGTGGTTTTGAGCCGTTATTTCGATTCTTCCCGTCGTTATGTCACGCACCGGGTGGTTGGCTCCGTGGTGGCCGAAGGGCATCTTTTGAGTCTTCGCACCGAGCACGATCGAAAGGATCTGGTGGCCGAGGCAGATGCCGAAGATCGGTAGCTTGCCGACCAATTCAGTCACTGCAGTGATTGCCGTCGTCACGGCTGCGGGGTCGCCGGGACCATTGGAGAGGAACAGCGCGTGTGGCTTGTGGGACAGAATCTCTTCCGCCGTTGACGTCGAAGGGACAACTGTCGTGTCGAATCCGCAGTGATGCAAGCTGCGCAAGATGTTGCGCTTGGCTCCCAGGTCGATTGCCACACAGCGGAAGCGTTCACCGCCCTGGACTTCAAGCTCCGACGGATAAGACTCGTCGTAGCCCTCCTTCCACTCGTAGGCTTTCTTGCAAGTCACAACGGAAGCCAGATCGCGGCCGTCAGTGGAAGCGGCGGCACGTGCCTTCTTGACTAGAGATTCCGGATCGCTATCCGTCGTCGAAATCACGCAGCGCAGGGAGCCTTCCTCGCGTGTTATTTTCGTCAAGCGGCGAGTATCGATGCCGTCGATAGCGACGATACCTTGCTTCTCAAGCCACGAGCCGAGCGAGTCTGTTGCACGATGATTGCTGTGAACGGAAGCCATCTCCTTCATGATGAATCCTTCGGCCCATCCGCGGTCACTCTCACTGTCTTCCTCCACAACACCGTAGTTGCCGATCAAGGGGTAAGTCATGATCACGACTTGTCCGCAGTAGGACGGGTCCGTGAGGATTTCTTGATAACCGCTCATCGCCGTATTGAAGACCAGGTCTCCCATCGCTTCGCCGGCTGCGCCGACGGAGCGTCCTTCAAGTACGGTTCCATTTTCGATGCCGATCCAGGCTTTCGACTCGCTCATCAGTTCAAAGTTCCAATTTTGGAGCTGGGCTGCTCGTTCTTTTTGTGCTCGTTCGGTTGATCAAGGCTGCTTGGTATCCGGCGCCGAAACCGTTGTCGATGTTGACGACTGAGATTCCGGCAGCGCAGGAGTTCAGCATAGCGAGCAAGGCAGCCAGGCCGCCCAGCGAGGCACCGTATCCCACTGATGTCGGGACAGCGATCACAGGGCGTTCCACAAGGCCGGCGACAACGCTCGGTAGGGCGCCTTCCATGCCAGCTACTACCACCAAGACTTCCGCTGCGCGCAGCCGGTCTGTGGTCCCCAGGAGGCGGTGGAGGCCCGCTACGCCGACGTCTGAGATTTTCTCGACGTGGGCGCCGACGAGCCGAGCTGTTAGCTCGGCTTCTTCAGCTACGGGCAAGTCGGAGGTGCCGGCGCAGACAACCAGTACGAGCCCTTCGCCCTCATCCTCAGCGGGCAGACCGACGCTAATGACGGAGGACAGTTCGTGATGGACAGCTTCCGGGAGCGCCAGGCAGACGGCCGCAGCTCCCTCCTGGCTGGCACGCGTGATTAAGAGGCGCCCGTGATTGGCGACCAAGGCTTGCGAAATCTCTACCAGTTGCTGGGGAGTCTTGCCCGCACCGTAGACTACTTCCGGGTGACCGCAGCGCAATTCGCGGTGTGTGTCGAGCTTCGTGTGTCCCAGATCTTGGATCGGTGACGCGCTCAATCGGCGAATACCCTCAGAAATAGGCACCTGCTGGGTGCTTATCCCTGCGAGCAATTGTTCCAGTTCGGCGGTGTTCACGGTCTGTGTCGGGTTGGGCGCCGGGGGCGCGCCGCCAGTCTAACGGGCAGTTGGGCCCGCTAGCGTGCTAAGGCGTCCAAATCCCAAGAAGCGAGCTGATTTACGCGCAGAAGTTCCGTGCCGAGCCCGGCGATCATCACCGCGTTGTCCGTGCAGTAAGCCGGAGTCGGGAAAGTCGACTGGAGTCCGGCCTCCTGCCCGCGGCGTTGCATTTCTGATCGCAAGAGCCGATTGCAGGCTACTCCGCCGCCAACGAGGATGCGTTCCAAGCCCTCTTGCTGGCAGGCCTTCAGAGTTTGGGTTACGAGTGCGTCGACCACAGCTGCTTCGAAAGAAGCGGCTATGTCCGGGCGGCGCTCAATATCCTCGGGCTCCGGAGTCCTGGCCAGAGCGTCGCCTCCGCGGAGGTAGTAAAGCACCGAGGTCTTCAGCCCGCTGAATGAAAAGCCCAGGGCGCCAGTCTTTGTGCGATAGCGTGGGAAGCGTACGAACTTGGAGTCGCCGCCTTCGCCCAAGGCGCTGATCGCGGGGCCGCCGGGATATCCGCAGCCGAGCAGCCAGGAGACCTTGTCAAAGGCCTCGCCCGCCGCGTCGTCGAGGGTGCTCGCCAGTAGCGTCATCTCAAGCGGCGATTCTGCTCGATAGAGTGCCGTGTGGCCGCCGGAAACCACCAGCGCGATGCACGGATAGGGCGGCTCGGAAAGTTCCATGCTCGCCGCGTAAACGTGCGCTTGAATGTGGTGCACGGCGACCAGCGGGAGGCTATGGGTGTAGGCCAAACTCTTCGCAACGGAAACGCCGACGAGCAGCGAGCCGATTAGCCCCGGTCGACCAGTGACCGCGATGGCAGAGAGGTCCTCGAGTGCAACTCCGCTCTCTTCAAGTGCCGCGTCAATTACGGGCAGTATCTTGATCAGGTGCGAACGGCTTGCGATCTCTGGAACAACGCCCGCGTAGACCGCGTGCTCTTCAATCTGCGAATGCACTACCGAAGACAGCACCTCGCGGGAATCGCGTACGACGGCGGCGGCGGTTTCATCGCAAGAGGATTCGATGCCAAGGACGAGTTCGTCTGAACGATTCATGTGCTTAGCCGGGGAACTTGCCGGCGAAAATGCTGAGAGCCGCATCTAGCTGTGCGTCGAGCGGGCGCTCGACCACGAGTTTCAAGCCAATCTCTGCTTCCCATGATTGTAGCGTCGACAAGGCTGCGGGCGGCGGCTCAAATGTTCGGTGCAGGAAGATAAAGATGGCCTTGCGCTCCTCGTCAGTGGAGGGCACCGGGAAGTCCGGCATCAATCCGTAGGCGTTGCCATCGTTTGAACGATGTACGTTGCGCAGCGCCGGGGTGTAGTAGTAGGAGGTGGTGACCTTGGCGACCGCGTTACGCCGGGGGAAGCGGCTGATGGTTTGGACTAAGCCCTTGCCGTAGGTCGCTTCGCCAATCAGAACTGCAACCCGATGGTCTTGTAGGGCGCCAGCGAACACTTCACTAGCGCTAGCCGAGTCCCTATCGACGAGTAGTGCGAGGGGTAGCCCGAAGTACAAGGCAAGTTCGGGGTCTGCATAGTCGACGTGCGAGCCGTCCCTTCCTCGGGTAGAGGTCAAGGGACCTTTTCTCACGAAGCGGTTCGTGATTTCAACCGTCTCCGACAAGACGCCGCCGGGATTGCCACGTAGATCCAGGATGAGGCCCTTCATTCCCTGCGTTTGCAGCCATTCGATTGCAGCGTCCAACTCTTCTGCCGTACGGTTCGTAAAAGAAGTCAGCGCCAAGTAGCCGATGCCGCGCTCCTTGTCGACGATGGCCGTTCGACTTACCGAGGGGATCTGCACTTCATTTGGCTTGACCACCAGTTCGCGCACTGTTTCGTCTAAGCCCTTCACGGTCATGCGGATCGAGCTACCGGGTTCCCGTCGCAAGAGAGCGCTTAATTCCTCCGTCGGCATCTCTACAGTTGAGATGTCATCGATAGCCAAGATCTTGTCACCGACCTGCAAGCCCGCTCTAAGTGCTGGCGAGTCCGACAGAGGGAAGAGGATCTGTGGTCCGTCGATGTAGCGCATGATCACGCCGATACCGACTGTCTTGCCGGACGTGTCGCGGTTGAGCTCTTCGGTTTGTGCTGCGAGATAGTAGTCGGAGTACGGATCGAGGCTCGTCAGCATTCCACGCAGTGCGGTTCCCAAGAGCACTTCTTCGTCAACGTCGCCGACGAAGGTGTTCTGCACCAAATCGCGCACTCGGCGGTAGTGTTCGATGTCGTCCCCTTCGTCTGGATTCCAGAACTGAAGCAGGAAAAGCATCAGTCCCATGCCAAAGACGGTTCCCAACAGGAACAGTAACTTGCCGAAGCGCATCCCTTCCGCGGGAGGGGTGCGGTGATGTTGTTGCCGGTCGATTTTACGCGCCCAGCTCTGCCAAAGCAGTCTTGGCTTCTTCGTCGTTCGGGGCGACGCCGTGCCATCCGGCTTGATCTTCCATGTAGGAAACGCCTTTGCCTATTAGCGTTTTGCAGATCAGCGCGCTCGGACGATCGGTGACGGTCTTTGCCTCGCATAGGGCGGCATCGATGGCGTCCACGTCATGTCCATCAACATCGAGCGCGTGCCAGCCAAAGGCCTCGTACTTCAAGCGCAAGTCGCGTACGTCCATGACTTCGCGCATCACGCCGTCGATTTGGATGTTGTTGAAATCTACCAGTACCGTCAAGTTGCCGAGCTTGTAGTGCGCCGCGCTCGTCGCAGCTTCCCAGATCTGTCCTTCCTGACTCTCGCCATCGGAGGAGGTGCAGTAGACGCGCGTGTCGTCCCAGCCGTTGAGACGCGCGGCTAGCGCCATACCCTGCGCAGTAGAAAGACCCGTGCCCAAGCTTCCGGTGCTCATGTCGATACCCATCTCCGCGCTGCGGTGGGGGTGGCCTTGCAGGCGCGAGCCGAGCTTGCGGAAGGTGATGAGCTCGTCGTGCTCAAGGATCTCTTTTTGCGCCAAGAGTGAGTAGTAGCCTGCGCAAGTGTGCCCATTGCCCAAGACGAAGCGGTCACGCTTGGGATCGTGCAGATTATCCTTAGTGAGGTTCAAGTGGCCGTGCCACAAGGTCGCCATGAAGTCAGCCATGCCAATCGGCCCGCCCGGGTGCCCGCAAGCTGCGGCGTGGACCATGTTGACCACATCGATGCGAACCTGTCGCGCGCCATTGGTGATCTTTTCTCGAAGTTCAGTCGTGAGTGTCATGTCTAAACCCTAAGCGTTGTTGTTTTTGCGGCTCATCAGCGAACGTGCGCGTGTCGCCAATCCTTCGGCGTCGAGACCATATTTTTCTAGCAGTTGATCAGCCGTTCCGCTCTCGCCGAAACTGTCCGCAACTCCAACTATTTCAATCGGAACTGGGCAGCAGCTGGCAAGGAATTCTGCGACCGCGCCACCGAGCCCGCCGGTGACTTGATGCTCTTCTGCGGTCAATATGGCTCCGCATTCTCGTGCGGCCTTCTCAATCAACTCTTTGTCGATAGGTTTGATCGTCGCCATGTTAATGACACGGCAGTCGACGCCTTCTTTTGCCAAAATTTCCGCCGCGCCCATTGCCGCTGCGACCTCAACTCCACAGGCAACGATTGCCAAGTCTTTTCCGTTGCGCACTACGTTGCCCTTGCCAATTTCGTACTTGTAGTCGTTTCCGAAGACGAGCGGCGTCTTGGCTCGCGACAAGCGAATGTACATGGGGCCGTCGAAGTCCGCCGCCGTTTCGATCACACGGCACGCCTCGGTGCCGTCCGCCGGAACGATTACAGTCATGTTCGGCAACACGCGCATCAATGCCAAGTCTTCGAGCATCTGATGCGACTTGCCGTCTTCGCCGACGGTCAAACCTGCGTGGGTTGCACAGATCTTGACGTTCATCCGAGGAACGCAAACGGTCTGGCGGACTTGCTCCCAAGCCTTGCCCGCAGCGAACATCGCGAAGGAGCTGATGAACACCGTCTTTCCGCTAGCGGCCAAACCTGCAGCCGTACCGGTCATGTTGGCTTCAGCTACACCCATGTTGAAGAAGCGCTCGGGGTAGGCCTTTGAGAAGGCTTTGGTGCGCGTGGACCCGGAGAGGTCTGCGTCAAGCACAACGACATCGGTGTGACTTGCGCCGAGTTGGAGGAGCGCTTCGCCATAGGCGTCTCGCGTGGCAACTTGCTTTTTCGGGGGGGCTTCCAATTGCTGACTCACTGGTTTCACGGTCCTTCGGGAACACTCCCGACCAAGGTGGAATGGGGCGCTTTGGGCGCAGATTCCTGCCTGTAACCCAGCGCCCCTGCTCGCATGACTCATGCGGGTCATGGGTTTTGTACAGGTGTGGCTGCCCAGCTTCAATCGGTGTGCGGTATTTGCCTGGTTGGCTTAGGCCAGGCAAGTGTCTCTTCTAGAGGACTGTGGGAACACACCACCAAATCGCTCCCATTCTGTAAGTCCTGAACAAGGAACCCTTTAGGTTTATTTTGCGGTTCCAGATCAGCCCGGCACGCCAATCGCATGGAGAGCTTTGGTCCCCTCATCCGTCTACGAACATGGGAACTCATCATGAAACAACTTTCAAGGCTTCCGGTCCTCCTCGCCCTCTGCTTGCTGACGCCTGAGGCGCGGGCTCAGCATCCGCGTCGGACAAATTTGGCACGCGCAGCCAACACGTTCCAGATTGCTGATGCGGATAGGGACGGTGTGCTTGGCGGGGCCGAGTTGAAGCGCGCCTCGATCCATCCGCGCGTCTACGGGATCTGGGATAAGGACTTGGACGGGAAGCTTTCAAAGGACGAGTTCCTCCTCTACTACAAACAACTCCTTCTCAACTCGAAGCAGGTGCCCGGCCCGGAGTACGAGAAGGAAGCACAGCGCATTCTGAAGTTCCAGCAGGCAGAAGTGGCCAAGCGCATCGATGAAGCGCGCGAGAAAGCGGCCGTTCAGGCTGCGGAGCGAACGGCCAATGCGCGCAAGGCTTCGACCGCAGAAAAATACCGCAAGGCCCAAGCTGCCCTCGATGAACGCATCAAGGCGGCGCGCAAATCCGCAAAGAGAAAAGAGACTGGCCGCAAGGGTTCAGAGGATTGAGCTCGGTTAAGTGCTAACACAAGCAGAGTGCGGAGGTCAGCATCGCTGATCTCCGCACTCTTCTTGCTTCTTTACCGGGCTAGCTAGTTGTCCGCGTGTGTGTGAACGCGTGAATCCCCGACATGCCACTCGAAGCCGCCTTCGAGTCTCCCGTCGCGACCGGGAATACGAAAGGTCGACGGATCTTCTGAATCAAGGCTGCAGCCGAGCTGTAGCAGTTCTTTCTTGACGAAACGAATCTCGCGCTTGTGCGTTGAGATCGTCGCCGTCAGGCGTGAAACTTCGTCAGTTGTCTTTTGATTAGAAAGGCTTCGTAGCAAGTGATGTACACGCCGCATGGCC